>JAEZJZ010000062.1 GCA_023436245.1 Bacillota bacterium
TTGCAGGCGACCCCTACGCGCATACCCGCGTCTGCGGTTGGGGGGGGCGCATGCATGCGACCCCTACGAGCATTACCCGCGTCCTCGCAGGGCGGGCGCGATGCGCCCAATCACTCTTCTCTGGCGAGCAGCGCTCCGGCCAACTGAATGCTGATCACGCCACTGATCAAGAGATATCCCAGCGGGAAGGCGCCTGGCACTTGACCGCTGATCAAATAGTCGCGCACCACCTGGGCACTGATCAAGGTGGGCACCGCGCCAGTCAGCCGCTCCAACCAGGTGGGCAGCGTGACCGGCAAAGACGCCAAGAACATGGCCGGCAGCGTGAGCACAAAGCGCCAACCGTTGCCCTCGTTGGTGCCGCGCACGTAGGAACCGACTAACAGCCCGAGCGACACCGAGTTAAAGGTAATCAGCAGCATCACGAGGTAAAACCAGGGATCGACCAGGAACTTGGAGGGCAGTAGGAACCAGATCATCAACACGATACAGCCGAGCGGGAGTAGGCTGCTGAACAAACCAGCCCCCAGCTTCGCCCAGATGATCGCTTGGTCAGACAATGGAGACTTGCGCAGCGAAATCAGCGTGTTCTTGTCGCGCTCCATGCTGATACTCTGCTGGCCAAGGCTCAAGGCTGTCATCACTCCCATGATCACGAACAGCGAGGAGAAGATCATCTGCCCGGCGGAGCTAACCTGCTGTCCAGCCGCAAAGGATTGCCACTTGATCGGCGCCAAAATGGCCGATGGGTCGCTCATCGTCTCGGCCAGGGTCTGCTCGGCCAACCGCAGGTTGAGCTGCTTCACCAGGTCAGCAAAGAACGCTTCTGCCACTGCTCCGGCTGTGTCGGATCGGTTGGCATACATCAGGGCGGAGTCCGGGGCGAGCAAGAGATAAGCCTGGAGGGCTCCGGCATGCAGCCGCTGCTCCGCTTCAGCCTGACCAAGGCGAATCGTGGTCAGCTTGATCTGCTCACTCCCAGACCTAGCCTGCTGTTCGAGGTAGCTGACCAACTCCACATCGCCCACCAGTCCGACGTTAATCTCAAGCGCCTGACCCTGCAGATAGAAGTTGGCCATCAAGAGTATCACCGGAAGAATGATCATCCAAATCAGCTCTCGGCGATTGCGCAGGACGGTGCGAATGTCTTTCTTCAGGAGCACTATCGCCTTCATTTGCGTCCCTCCTGATAGACCTGCTGGTACACTTCCTCCAGCGCCACGGCCTGTTTGTTGATATCCAGCACCTGAATTCCCTGCTCATACAGCGCATGCAGCACCATGTTCAGTTTGTCGGCTGTATAAGGTAGCTCGATCAGATTCGGTTCGGGACTGGTGACGAGATGAGCCAGCCCGGCGGGAACGCGGTCCACGCGAATGAGTACCCGATCAGTGAATCCGTATTGCTGCTTAATCTGCGACAGTGTGCCCGAGACGACCATACGCCCTTCTTTCATGATCCCAACTTGGTGGCAGAGATCGGCCAGTTCCTTCAGGTTGTGTGAGGCGATGATCACGGTGAGGTCGTCTTCCGCCAGCAGATAGGAGATGAAGTCCCTGAGCCCCTGCATGGCGATCGGGTCCAGCCCGGAAAACGGCTCATCCAAGAACAGCAACTTGGGGCGATGGATGCAGGCAGAAAGAATGGACACTTTCTTGCGCATGCCTGTGGAAAGCTTGCCTACCAACTGACGACGCCACTCCTCCATCTCAAAGCGCCGCAGCAGGTCTCGCACGGGAGCCTTCACCCCGTAGAGATCGGCAAAGAAGAGCAGGGTCTCCTCCACGGTCAACTCGTTGTAGAGCCGCAGATTCTCGGTGAGCAATCCGGTCAGATTGCGAATGCGTGTCCGCTGCTTCACCAGGTCATGGCCCAGAATGAGCGCGGATCCGTCCGTTGGCTCCAGCAGTGCGTTCAGCAACATGAAGGTCGTGGTCTTGCCGGCGCCGTTATGCCCAATCAAGCCATAAATGGTGTTGTCTTTGATGGTCAGTGAGAGGTCCTTGACCGCGACATTGCTGCCGACGCGGCTGATGAAAACCTTGGTCAAGCTGTCGGTGGTCACTGCGTTCATCGGTGCTCAGTCCCCCTTGCTCTGGTTGTCCTGCCAGAAAGCAGCGATCGCTTGCTGATAGATCAGTTTCACCGGCACGCCGGTACACTTGGCGATGCGGCGACAATCCTCATATTCCGGGGCGACGTTTTGCAGCTGCCCCTGATGATACCCTAGCTTCACACGCACACTGCCCTCACCGACTGAGATTGTCACGCTTTGCCGGTCCAGCATGCGGCGGGCGGCATAGTAGAGTCTCACTCCCAGACTGCTGCTTTGTTCTAGCACCAATGCCGCCAATGCCTCAGCCTGCTCGGGGCGGCAAATCACCTTGAGCAGAATGCCTGGCCGCTGTTTCTTCATCTGGACCGGTTGCAGCAGTGCATCCAATGCACCCGCAGCAAACAGCGCGTCCAGGACATCCTGATAAAGTTCCGGATTCTGATCGTCGATGTTTGCTTCCAGCACTGCCACCTGATCCACAGGGCAGTTTGGCTTTCAGCCGACCTCTGACTCTCCCGCGCCCACGACCGGAGGCTCATTTCCGTTAGCGTCAGCCTGTCCGTCGTGCGCATGATCGTGCGGATGCGGATGAGTGTGTTTGTGCTCATGCCCATGATCATGCGAGTGAGCATGCGCAGGCTGATGCCCGTGCGCGCTGCTTGTCGGCTGCGGCTTTGGCGGAAGCTTTCCGGAGACACTCTCGCCGATCACAATGCGCAACACATTGGCCACGTCCAGATCCTTCTGCCCGGCCCCGTAGCCAACGGCCTGCGGCTGCAGGCTGGGGAAGGAACCGAAGCTCTGCGCCAGGGCCACCATCAGGGCCGCACCGGTGGGAGTGACCAACTCGATGCGCTGGCCGTTGTCATAGAGGGGCACGTTGCGCTGCAGCAGCAGGTCCAGCGTGGCCGGGGCTGGAACCGGAATGATGCCATGGGCCGAGCGCACCTGTCCGCCGCCGGTAGGCAACGCCGAGCAGTGCACCTGCTCGATTCCCAGGTAATGCAGCCCAAAGCAAGCCCCGATGATATCCACGATCGCATCCACCGCCCCCACTTCGTGAAAATGCACTTCTTCCGGGGTGGTGCCGTGAATCTTGGCCTCGGCAGCCGCCAACACGGAAAAGACCTGCAGACTGGCCTGCTGCACCGCTTCCGGCAGATCGCTCTGGCGAATGATCTCGCTGATCTCCGGCAGGCCGCGATGCACGTGGCCTTCTGCGGCCTGTACGCGCACGGCGGTGGCGGAGATGCCGCACTTCTGCACCCTGCTCACGTCCAGCGTAAACTCCGGCAGATGCAGGCCCGCCAAGCCCTCTTCCAATACCTGTAGGGGCAACCCGGCATCAAGCAGTGCACCCAGGGTCATGTCTCCGCTGATCCCGGAGAAACAATCAAAGTAAGCTATCTTCATTCGCTAGACACCCCTCTTGCGATTGATCAGGCTGGCCGCGTAGCCAGCGCCAAAGCCGTTGTCGATGTTGACTACGGTGATCCCAGAAGCGCAACTGGTCAACATGCCGAGTAGTGCCGACAGTCCTTGAAAGTTCGCACCGTAGCCGACACTGGTCGGCACGGCGATCACTGGCACGTCCACCAGGCCGCCAACCACGCTGGCCAACGCACCTTCCATGCCGGCCACCACGACCACTACCCGAGCTGCCTGCAGGCGTTCGCGCTTGTCCAGCAATCGGTGAATACCGGCCACACCCACATCATACAGGCGCTCAACTTGGTTGCCCATAATCTCCGCCGTGATGGCGGCTTCCTCGGCGACAGCCAGGTCTGCAGTGCCAGCCGAGATCACCAGCATCAGTCCCTCGCCGTGAATGGTGCGGTCACGCCAGATGGTGATCGTCCGGGACAAGGGATGATACTCTGTCTCGGGCAAAGCTCTCGCCACCGCCTGCCACACTTCCTCGCTGGCGCGAGTGGCCAGCACATTGCGGGAGCGAGCAGCCAGACGCTCAGCAATGGTCACGATCTGCTCCACCGTCTTGTTGGGACAGTAGATCACCTCCGGAAACCCGGAGCGAATTCCACGGTGATGGTCAAGCTTAGCGTATCCCAGATCCTCATAGGGCAAGTCCTTCAACTGCTGGAAGGCCGCCTGCGGGTCTACTTGGCCGCCGGCCACCCGCTGCAGTAGCTGCATCAATGTTGTTTGGTCCAAGGTCGTACCTCCTGTAGTGGTTGCTGCACCGCCGGCGAATCGGTCGGTGGCAGGAATAGTCTCTCTATAAACCGAACTCTCTTATGTCAATTATAGCGAAAAGGGGTAGTGAGATGTTGCGAAAAACGTTGGAAATGGTTCAGCGGGAGCTTTCCGGCCCGAAAGCGTTCCAGCATGTGGCCGAAGTCTGTCAGCATCATCGGATTCAGGCCAGCCCTGGGTTCCGCCAAGCTGCCGTCTATTGCCGCCAGCAACTGGAGGAGGCGGGGCTGGATGCCGAAATCATCACCTTCCCAGCTGACGGCAAGACCCGGTATTGGACGTTGCAGATGTTCGAGGAATGGCATTGCGAGCAGGCGCGCTTGGATCTGCTCTCACCGGCAGTCGAGTGCCTGGCAGATTTTGCGGCGGAACCGATGTCCCTGATTCAGCGCAGCATCAGCACCCCCGAAGCCGGGGTGGAAGCGGATGTTGTCTGGCTGAAAGAAGGGGATGATCCGGAACCGTATGCCGACTGGGATCTGAACGGGCGCATGGTCTTCACCGATGGAGATTGGAACAAGGTGCGCCAATGGGCAGTGGAGCAGAAGGGTGCGATCGGCATCATCAGCGATCGCATGCCCGAGTTTCCGCCGGTACGCCACCGCTTTGACATCCCCGATGCGCTGATGTACACCTCGTTCTGGTGGACCGGTCATGAGCAACGCTGTTTCGGATTTGTGCTCTCACCGAAGGCGGGCGACCGCCTGCGCCGTCAGTGCCAGGAGATGGCGCTCGCGCATCAGCAGGATGCCACCCAGCCAGCGTACCCGAGGGTGAAAGCATTGGTGCAGGCCTCCTGCTACACCGGATCGCTGGAGGATGTCTCGGCCCTGATTCCAGGCCAGACTGACGAAGAAGTGATCGTGGCGGCACATCTCTGCCATCCGCGCGCATCCGCCAATGACAATGCCTCCGGAGTCGGCGTGGCCATCGAGGTTGCCCGCACCCTGCAAACACTGATCAAACGAGGCAGTCTGCCCCAGCCAAAGCGCAGCATTCGCATCCTGCTGATCCCAGAGATGAGCGGCACTTATGCCTTCCTGGCCACGCGGGAAGATCAGATCGGGAAGATGAAGGCCGCCATCAATCTGGACATGGTTGGCGAAAAGCAGGAGCTGTGCGTCGGGCCGTTGGTGGCTGAGTACCCGCCTCATGCGGCCAGGTCATTCGTCGGCGATGTACTGGCTGCCTGTATGGAACTGGTGGCCCAGGAAGCCAAGAACCTGGGCGGCACATCGTCGTATGCGCTGTTCAAGCACACCACAGCGCCGTTCTCAGGCGGCAGCGATCACTATATCCTTTCAGACCCGACGGTCGGCGTGCCCTGCCCGATGCTCATTCAGTGGCCGGACAAGTTCTATCATACCAGCGCGGACACCCTGGATAAAGTTGACCCGGATATGCTCTATCGGGTGGGCTGCATGACTGCCGCCTATGCCTATGCCATGGCCAATCTGGGATGGGATGATCTGACCTGGGTGTTTGGCGAGAGCCGCCGCCGCTACTTGAATCAAATTCAGCAACTGCTGGCCGCGGGAGCAGGAGCTCCTGCAGCCAGGGAGAAGCTAGACTATCTGCTGGCCCAGCGCGGGCAGGAGCTGGCTGACTTCGGTCGTTTCCTGGCCGACGACCAACAGGCCGACTTCTCCGAGGAACTGGACAAGGAGATCGGATTGCTGACGGCGATCACTGAGCAACTGTGGCAACGCTGCTTTGCCGGGAACGACTGCGGAGAAGCGGCACCAGTAGTTGCTCCGGAGTACTTGGCAGTTCCGAAGCGCCTGTTCCGGGGGCCGCTTGAGTCGCGCGGCAAGTTGGAGCAACTGACTCCGGCAGAGCGGGCAGCCTACCAGGCGTTCTTAAAGCAGCATGCCGCGGCTGCGCGCAGAATGCCGAGCTACTTGGTCTATCGGGCCGATGGCGTGCGCACAGTAGCCGAAATCGATCGTTTGGTGCAATTGGAGACAGGGACAAGTGACATGGCCTTCGCTCTCCGCTATTTTCAGTTCCTGGAGCGGCTAGGGCTGGTGGCCTGGGTCTAAACTAAGGTAACACCTACGATCAGACGAGGAGGAAGCTAGATGCAGATTTTAATTACTCACAAGGCGACCGAGGAGCAGTTGGTGGCGATCAAGAACGCGCTCCCGCATGCCGTGGTTACCCTCGCACGAGATGACGAACAGATCCGCCAAGCCATGCCAGTCACGGACGTGATCTGGGGCAGCCGCTTTCTGTCGGAAGTACTGCCAGAGGCCAAGCAACTGAAACTGATTCAGGTGTCGTCTGCCGGAGTGGATCGCTTGCTCACCGCGGAGCTGTTGGCGCATCCCGCCGCATTGTCCAACGCCCGCGGCATCCACGGTGCGACCATCTCGGAACACGTGTTCATGCTGATGCTGGCCCTAAATCGCAGCCTGCCCGCCGTGCTGAAATCGGCGGAGCAGCAGGAATGGACCAGGCCCGACGTGCTGCTGCTCGAGGGCAAGACGCTGGGCATCGTCGGCTATGGCAGCATCGGGCAGGCGATTGCGCGGCGCGCCAAAGCTTTCGACATGCGCGTACTGGCCACCCGCCGTCGCCCGCAACCTGATCAGTGGGCAGACGAAGTCTGGAACGACAGCCGTCTAGGCGATCTGCTGGCGCAGTCCGACTACGTGATCCTGGCTACTCCTCTGACCAAGGAGACCCATCACCTGATCGGCGCCAAGGAGTTGGCCGCGATGAAACCGACTGGAATTCTGATCAACATTGCCCGGGGTCCAGTGGTGGATGAGCCGGCACTGATCGAGTGCCTGCAGGCAAAGAGGATTCTGGGCGCCGGCCTGGATGTCTTCGAAACGGAGCCTTTGCAGAAGGACAACCCGCTTTGGCAATTGCCCAATGTAATCGTCACGCCGCATCTCGCCGGCAACATGCCGGACTATGATGACCGGGCCTTCACCATCTTCCTGGAGAATCTGCGCCGACTGAACGCTGGCGAACCGCTGCAGAACGTGGTGGACAAGAAACTCGGATACTAGGATTAGTCAAAGGGACCTGTCTCCGCATGTAGCGGCGGCAGGTCCCCTTTGGATCCTGTCAGAAGCTGCTCTCTGCACGAGCTCGCGAGCGACCTAGTAGCCGCTAGCGTGCCTGCTCAGCCCGCAGACGTGCCATCCGATCCTCTACCTGCGCCCACTGGTCTCCACCCAGTTGCTGCAACAACGTATTGCAGACCGTCCAAGCGGCCATCGCCTCGCCAACTATACTCGCTGCCGGGACGGCGCAAGCATCTGCCCGTTCGCGTGACGCAACACCCGCCCCCCCTATCAGCCAATGGAAACTCTGCAACGGCTTGACTATGGACGGGATCGGCTTCATGCGGCAGGTGAGCATGATCGGCTGCCCGTTGCTCACTCCGCCTTCGATGCCCCCAGCCAAGTTGCTTACACGCTCAACCGCCTCTGCCTGAACTGAAAACTGATCCTGTGCCTGGGATCCAAGTAGCCGGCTCTGCCGCTCCGCATCGCCAATGGAGACTGCCTTCACCGCCGGAATGCTGATCATCGCCTGGGCCAACAGGCCATCCAGGCGTTGGTCCCAGTGCATCGGGCTACCCACTCCAGCCGGCAGACCATTGACTGCTACCTGGAAGGTCCCGCCCAGTGAATCCCCCTCTAGCATTGCCTGGTCGACAGCCCTCGACATTTCCCGGGAAATATCCCGATCCGGGCAACGCAGGGGCGACTGCTCGGTCAATTTGTCATCCCAGGGTGCATCATGGGACATCTCTGCCGGCCCGATTGCCACCACCCGGCTGTGCACGGTGACCTGCAAGGCAGCCAGCAGCTGCCGAGCCACTGCCCCCACGGCTACTCGCGCTGCAGTTTCACGGGCACTGGCCCGCTCCAAGACATCGCGCAAATCCTCGCATCCGTATTTCAGCCCGGCGGCATAATCGGCATGCCCCGGGCGGGGAAAAACAACCGGGCGGGGCTCAGTCACCGGCTCAAGTGGGTGCATGGTCGCTCGCCAGTTGTCGAAATCCCGGTTCCCAATCTGCATCGCCAGCGGAGATCCGAGCGTCCGTCCTGCCCGTAGTCCGGACCAGATCCCAATCCTATCGCGCTCGATCTGCATGCGCTCGCCACGTCCGTAACCGCTCTGCCGGCGGGCCAACTGCCTGTCGATCTCGGTCACGGACAAGGCGAAGCCGGCCGGCAAGCCCTCCAGAATTGCGGTCAGCCCGGGGCCATGTGATTCGCCGGCTGTCAAAAATCGCATACTCTACCTCCCTGCAGTCGCTGCAACTCGTCGAAAAACTGGGGATAGGAGATGCTCACCCACTCCGCCCCGTCTATGTCGATAGGCAAAGTAGCTTTGGTTGCCGCCACCGCCAGGGCCATCGCAATGCGATGATCTCCGGCTGCGACCAGCACCTGCCCTCCCTGAAAAGGACTAACTCCTCCCTCAATCTGCAAACTGTCGCCAACGACGTCTACCGTTGCCCCCAATTGCCGCAACGGTTGCACGATGCTGGCCACGCGATCGCTTTCCTTCACCCTCAGTTCGGAGACGCCGTGAATCACGGTCAGGCCGCGGGCAAAGCAAGCGACGACAGCCAGCAAGGGAACCTCGTCGATCAGCAGTGGAATCTCCTCTGCCCCCACCTCGACGGCTCGCAGCTCGGCATCACCGCGCACAATGACCGAGCCCATTGGCTCCTCGGCGTGCCCGGCAGCTGCACTAATCTGCAGATCCGCGCCCATCCGGCGTAGCACATTCAGAAAGCCGATGCGGGTCGGGTTGATGCCCACTTGCTGCACTTGCAACTGGCTGCCCTCGCCGAGCACAGCCGCTGCGATCAGGGGACTGGCACTGGAAATGTCCCCCGGCACGCACCAATCGCGTGCCACCAGTTGCTGTGGTCCGTCCAACTGCAGGCAATCCGCCTGGCGAACTAAGTCCACGCCCATGGCCCGCAGCATGCGCTCCGTGTGGTCTCGGGAAGGAATCGGTTCGACGATCTCACTCCGCCCCTGAGCCTGCAGGGCTGCCAAGAGGAGGGCCGACTTCAGTTGCGCGCTGGCTACCGGCAGGCGATAGTTCAGCCCGCGCAGCTTCTGCCCCAGTAACAGCACCGGAGCAGTGCCGGCAGAGGTGGCATAGGCCTTTGCTCCCATTTGCTGCAATGGCTGCAAGACGCGTCGCAGGGGACGTCGATTGAGCGACTGATCGCCCACCAAGAGGACCTGCAGCGGCTGCGCGGCCAGCAGACCACTGAGCAGGCGCAGGGTTGTTCCAGAGTTCCCCACATCGAGCGGGCGCTGCGGTTGCTGCAACAGGCCGGAGCAGCCGTGAACTAGCACCTCTTCTCCTCGCTGTTCGATGCGCACGCCGAGCGACTCCAGGCAACGCCAGGTGGAGAGAACATCATCAGCCAACAGCAAGTTGCTGATGCGGCTGGTGCCATCAGCGAGACCGGAGAACAACAGCGCCCGGTGAGAGATGGACTTGTCTGGGGGCGGAATCAACTGACCACGCACCGCCCCAGGGCAAACTCTCTGCCTCATACACACTCTCCTCTCGTCAGTCGCTGAACTACTATCGGCTCATCTGTCTATTGTTCTCCTCCCAGGGCAGTGCTCCTGCCTGGAATGGACGGAAGCAACGAAACGTAGACTAAAGAGGGTTCGGGCCTATGCTGACCGAATTCATCAAGGATTAACCTTGTGAGGTGGCAAAGATGAACCAAGTGCAATTCGCAACCGGACAGACATTCCAGGATTATCTGGCCAATATGACGGAGGCGCGGAGGGATGGATTCGCGGCCAGCTTTGGCCTGATGCAACTATCGGATGAGGATCGGCAGGAACTGAGCAGACTGGTCCAGAGTCCTCTCTTTGTGGCCGCATTCAGTGAGGATTGGTGCGGAGATTGTCGCATCAACCTACCGGTGATGGCCAAACTGTCAGAGACTGCTCCTCTGCTCACTCTACATTGCTTCTCTCGGGACAAGCACAGCGAGCTAGCAGCCGCAATGCAGGTTTCCCACATTCCTACCTTCGTATTTTTCAACGCCAACTGGCAGGAGATCGGCCGCTTTGTGGAGCGGCCAAACACCGTCGCACAGGCGCTGCAAAGTGACGATGACGAGAACAAGCGCCGGACGCGCATCGCCTACAACCAAGGGCAGTTCCACGCCGACACGGTCGAGGAGATTCTGGATCTGCTGCGCAGCTAGCGCCCTGGTCACGGCAGGCTCAGGAGCGTTGAGGGAGATCGCACCAAGTCAGCCGCTGTTCGGATCCGCGTTCTTGTGCTATAGTCAGCAGTCTCGCCGAGCCGCAACTGGTTCCGCGCCGCCTTGACCGGCATCAGATAGTTTAGGATTAGGCGCCCGATCAGGTGGGTTGCTTCCCTACTGTTTGTGTTATACTGTTATCGATTAGGCTTGCGAAGGGAGCGGTTTTGATGAAGATTACCAAGCAGATGGGCATCCAAGAGGTAGTTGATAAGTATCCGCAGACGGTGGCCGTGTTCTTCAAGCATGGACTAGGCTGCCTGGGATGCGCCGCAGCGCACTTTGAATCGATTGAACAGGGCGCCATGGCTCACGGCTTGAATGTGGATGCGTTGGTTGCGGACCTGAACAAGGTAGTTCCGGCCGAGTAAGTAAGTACAGAACTAAGAGCAGCCCCCCTCGCGGAGGAGCTGCTCTTTCATTTTACTCTAGAATATAGACGATCATGTTTCGTCGGCCAAAACTATAGCACTCGGCATAGGTGGACATGAAAATGTCTATCTTGTTGCCCTTGATGGCGCTGCCGACATCCTGGGCCACATAAATGCCCGAGTACTTCTTCCCCTTCTGGTCGATGCCTTCCACGTAGACCCGGGTACCAGTGGGAATCACTCGCGGATCGGTGGCGATCGTCACTCCGGCTACTGCCCTTACCCCCGAACTGGTCATGCCTTTCCAGGGGTCATCCGGGCCGCCTTTAGTCGGATTGTAGTCAGAGGTGTAGGCAGATGCATTCACCGTCAGCTTCTTGCTGTAACGAAAGGTCGTTCCACCGCGCGAGAGGGTGGATATGGTGCCTTCCTCGATCAATCTATCCTGCTTCTCCACCAACGTGACCGTATTCACCAACTGCTTTTGCACCTGTTTTCCGTTCTCGATCAGCACTTGATAGGTGTTCAACAGCTTGCCGTTGACGCCTGCCCGAACCTCACGGCTTTCACCGCGACTCATGGAGCGAGAGGCTACCCTCACCGTACGGTAAGGGACAACCGCTTGCTCTTCCACTAGCTGCTGATCCACTCGAATCAACTCGATCTTCTGCTGATCCTCAATCACTGCGGTCAGCGGCGGCACTGTGCGATCCCAAGGACCGAGATTGATCCCGACCACGGTCAATGCCTCCTGGACAGTATGGGCACTTGTCCAAAGCTGTCTCACTGTACCGTCAGCCACGAGTGTCACTCTTTGGCTGAAGGTCATGTTCTCCAAGAACTGTCTGGGATCGGTGATCCCCTTGGCCAAGCTGCTCACTGCGGAGCCAAGCTGGCCACCTGTCAAAAAGACTGCGACAAAAAGTGTGCAGGCAACTGCCAGAGTGGCAAGTTGCAGGAGTCGTCTGGACCTCGGCATAGTGGCCCCCTTTCTGCATCGCCAAGACATTACACTTGATGTCAGGCGACGGGTAAATTCGGTCCCTATCCATGCAGTCTAGCCGTTATGATGCGTTCTAAACCTTTGTCCTCTAGGACAGCATATGCAACGTCACAATGTTCATGACCAGAACGCCTCACGCGAGGAAAAGCGTCAAGTGAATAGTCACCCGTATATGCATTATTCAACTAATGTCAGCAGGATCCCTTCCGGAAGATCATGGCACCAGGACCGGGATGGACTGCCCCCAGTCCACACCCTCAGGCAGCTGCGGCTCGAGAGTGAAACCAAGCAAGCGCACGCCCGCCGCTCTGGCCTCGCCGGCTGTCTGCACGAACAGAGGGTCAATGCTCTCGTTCAACAGTACAGCTTCTGCCCAGGACATCTGCGCCAAGAAGATGACCGCAGTCAGATAGCCGCTGGATGCGGCAGAGATCAGCTCACGCAAGTGCTTGACAGCGCGCGGGCTGGGCGCATCCGGAAAGCGGGCGACACGCTCGTGGTCATCTGTCGCCGACTTGACTTCGATCAGGCAAGTCGGTTGCGATTCCCCGAAGAGGGCGAAATCCAGTCGGCTATCACCGTGGCGATACTCCGCCTTGACCCGCTGATAGACGTCAGCACCGGGCAGAAGACGTGCGTCCAGGGCTGCAGACACCAGCCGATTCGGCAACTGCGAGTCAACCAACACCGTCCCCCGGTCCGTGTCGATGGCCAGCAGATCAAATGCGGTCCTGCGGCCCGGTGTCCGTGCTGGACGCAACCAACAGGAGCGCCCGGCAACGAGCACGGCCGAGAGCCGTCCGGAGTTGGGAAGGTGAGCCGTGACCAACTCCCCTGCCAACTCGGCCTCCACCACAAAGCGGTTTGCCCGTCTCAAGAAGGTTGCTTCCAAGGGCCTTGCGGCGAACTCAAACAGCATTTTCTCCATCTCCAATGTTTCGTCAGTGAAAAGAGACAACTTATGCTACACTAAATATGGTGCAAACACTAGACAGATTATGGTGTTATCTTCTACTTCAGCATTGACAAGGGAGGTCTCATTCATGTCGGATAGGCTCGTGGAGCTAACCAGGGGACGCATTGTAGAGAGCATTCACCGCGGAGACTTGGCTGTCGTGGATTCGTCTGGCAAGTTGCTCTATTCTGTGGGCAGCCCCAGAGAAAAAGTTGCGTTCATCCGTTCCTCGTCCAAGCCGGTGCAGGCCGTGCCAGTGGTTGAGAGTGGTGCAATTGATCGGTTCCAGTTGACCGAGAAGGAACTGGCGGTGTTCTGCGCATCGCACAATGCCGAAGAGATCCATGTGGACACGGTGCTGGGAATACTGCAGAAGATAGGGCTTCCCGAAAGCGCTTTGCAGTGCGGCCGGCACTTGCCGCTGGACAAGAATGCAGCAGCAGCCCTGCTGCAAGCTGGCAAGGAGCCAACCGAGGTTCATTGCAACTGCTCCGGTAAGCACTCCGGCATGTTGACCTTCGCCCAGCAGATGGGCTGGGATGTCAGCAACTACACAGACCTGCAGCATCCAGTGCAGCAAGCGATGCTGCGCTCGATGTCTGTCTTCTCCGGAATGCAGCCAGAAGAGATTGAAATTGGAGTAGACGGCTGCGGCGTGCCGGTATTCGGACTGCCTGTCTACAATATGGCTTTGGCCTGGGCTCGCCTGTCTGACCCGTCTGGCCTGCCGGATGCGACCCAACATGCAGTAAGCCGCATTCGTTCGGCGATGACCGCTTGGCCGCAACTGGTGGCCGGTAGCGGACGCCTCTGCACCGCCTTGATGACCCAACTCAACGGTCGCGTGATCGCCAAGAGCGGTGCTGAGGGAGTCTATTGCACCGCCATCCTGGGCAAGGGCATCGGCATTGCCGTCAAGATCGAGGACGGTAATGGCAGAGCCAACGGCCCGGTGATCGTGGAGACCCTGCGCCAACTGGGCGTACTGACAGAGGAAGACCTGCAACAACTGGAGAGCTTCCACCAGCCCACGCTGTATAATCACCGGCATGACGTAATTGGCCGCAGTCTCCCAGCGTTCACCCTGCAGCCAGCAGAATAGCTAGAAAGGAGCTGCCTCCTTCTGGAAGCAGCTCCTTGAGCTTTCTCTTCGGGCATAGGGAGTACACCCGTGCCTAGCGGCGCGTAGTGATCAGGTGGCGCGTGCTTGGCATGCCCACTCTTCTCCCCACCGTAGCTCCCGCAGCATGCGAGAGCGTTCAAAAAGTCCGATTTCCTTGGAGTCGTAGCACCACAGCATGCCGAGCCGCTACAGGGCACGTGCTGGACATTCTCGCGCATGCGCCCTAAGGGGTCGCCCATGTCTCAGGCTCATTCTGGCAAGAGGGCTCACCCTGGCCTACCAGTTCTTCGATGATCCGTCGATCAAGCGGAGCCAGATCATAATCCAAAGCTGCGCGCGGGGTGACCCAGCAGAAGTCCTGGCATTCCAGCGCCCGCGGTAAAAGCCGGCCGAGTTGACAATGATAGACCAGCAACAGAATCTGCAGATCCTGACCTGTAATTTGGCTGAATATGCCGTGCACGTGCTTCACTTCGACGTCCAGCCCCAGCTCTTCGCGCAGTTCCCGGCCTAAGCACACTTCGGGCGACTCGCCATACTCCAGCTTGCCGCCAGGCAACTCCCACTGATTTGCGTTAGCCCCGCCGGGCAGGCGCTGAGCTAGCAATAACCGCTCTTCCCGCCAAAGCAGAGCCGCAGTCACAGGCAGAATGCGTCCCGTCATTTCAACAGGCCTTTGACCAGAGCCTTGGCGGAGCTGAGATTGGTGGCCAAGGCCACATCATGCACGTCACAGATGCGCAAGAGTGCAGTGATGTCGGGCTCATGCGGCTGTGCCGTCAACGGGTCGCGCAGAAAAATGATCGCTTGCAGCGCGCCTTCAGCGGCCAGAGCGCCGATCTGCATGTCGCCCCCCAGCGGCCCCGATTGTTTGCGCTCCACCTGTAGCCCAGTTTGACTGGCGATCAGCTTCCCCGTGGTGCCGGTAGCCACTAACTGATGCTGGGTAAAGACTTCCTGATTAGCTCTCACAAACTCCAGCAGCTCATCCTTCTTCTGATCATGCGCGATCAATGCTACTCTCATAACCAACACTCCTCCATGCAGACTCAACCTAAGGTAGCCGAGATTCACTCCAGTGATGCCCTCAGTATAACAAAAGCGGGCGATTGTTCAAATCGCCCGCCGATTGCATTATGGTAACGCCTTGATGGTGACGCTTCCGTTCTTAGTGTTGGCTGCAATTGCCAACTGCTTTTCCTTCGCTGCGAAGTCGGCCGTCTGGCCCTGTCTGTGCTTGCGGTCGGATAGACTGACCCGAAAGTCTGGCAAGTCTATGTTCACCGATCCATGCACGGAGGAGGCATCCACGCTATAGCCTTGATCTGCGTCTTGGGGCACCTCCAACACCACCGAACCGTTCTTGCTCTCCAAGTTCAGTTGACCACGGTTGGCCGGCTTGAGCAGGCAGCGCACGGAACCGTTCTTGGTGACTATGCTCCCATCTTGCACTGTTGCCATCAGTTTAGCGCTGCCATTCTTGGTCTCGGCGATCAGCGAACGGTAGTTGCCGCCGAGAATGCGCAACTCCCCGTTCTTGGACTCAACCTGTGCTGAACCGCTTAGCTCTTCCAGGTAGATGCCACCGTTCTTGCTCAGGATGTTGACCTCGGCAACTAGCCGCTTGGGGATGCGCAAGTCGAAGCTGACTGCGACCCCGCTGACGATATCCGGCACCGTCAGCTTCAGAACAAGCCGCTCCCCGCTCTCCTCCAAGGTGCGCACGACCGCCGTATCCGCCGTCTCCTGAGCCATCTGCTTGTTGTCTGCCTGAATCTTCTTGACTACCTGAAGCTTGATCACCTCGGTGTCTGCAGCAGCCACCTTCACGTTGCCGTTCTTGGTGCTGATCGTCAGGTCGAATATGTTCACACCCTCGGTGACTGCTAGCTCTTCCTCATCGCGGAAGGTATACGTGTTTCGCCATCCAAATCCCCAGCCGCCGCTGGACTGCACTTCAGCGAGTGCCTCACGCAGCTCCTCGCCGACGCTGCGCATCGCCTCGCCGACATCCCTGGCGACCTCTTGCATAGCATCACGCACTTCGCCGGAGACTTGCGGGCCGACATGTCGCATCTCACGAGAAACGTGGCTCATCGCCTGCTTGACATCCTGGTAGGCGGAATCCAGGGAACCGCGCACATCTGCGACTACTTGGTCTGTGTTCAGCCTAAAGCTGCTGTTCGATCCACAGTCCATGCACTCGTCATCTTCGTCATCCTCGTGCTCTTCTGCTTCATCCTCGTGATCTTCCTCGTCATCCTCAAGAGTGTCCAAATCGTCGACTTCCCGGTCATCCAGCACCAAGTCATCTTCGCTGGAATTGTCCTGCGCCGCTGCCCCCGCACCCTTTGGCGCTGGCGCTTGCCCACCGAGAGCATTGAGCAGTGCCAATGACTGCTCGTAAGTGATCAACCCTTGTTCCAGCATCTGCAGCACGCGTACTCTTTCATCAGACATTCTTCCGTACCCCTCCCTCAGTATGAATGGTAATCCTTCCTGAAACCGACTTGGCCTGCACTACTTGCATCATGGACCTGGACTTCGACCGCCGGCTCTCAGCATGAACTCGGCGACGCCCGGGTCTGGTGCTTTCATCTTTCAAGACATCGGGCAGACTCACAGTAACAGCGCCTGCGGTGCTGGCAGCATCGACCCGATAGCCAAGTTGTTCTCCCACCGGCAAAATGGCTTCAATCGAGCCGTTCACCGTTTCCAGTTCCAGCTCTGCGTCGCTCTCGCTGGTGGTTTGCAGATGTATTCTCCCGTTCGCAGCACGGCACTTCACCTTTCGCGCTACGCCAGTCAGCCAGATACCGCCATTCACGGAGTGAGTCTCGATGCTCTCGGCCCCAAACCCCTCGGCGTTGATCTTTCCGTTGACGGTGGAGAGCAGCAACCGCTCGCCTGAGACGCCAGTCAGGTTGATTGTGCCGTTGGTGCAGGACGACTGCAGGCGTAGCCCATTGGCTCTGGGCAGTTGCAGATCTACATCAACCACTGCGTTTTGTCCGAACAGCCGCTTGGACTCCACGGAAAGCAGGTTGTCGGCATACTTGACCGTAACCAGGCTTTCCGCTAGACTCCTGGCCGCGTTCGGCTCATCTGCTCGGACCTTGACGGTCAGCCTGAGATGCCACTTGTTGTCCTGACTCTGGTGAATGGAAATCTGGCCGTTGGTGTTCTGCACACCAACCTCGGCCCGCTCGCCTGCGAACTCGCCTTCTAGCTCTTTGGTGAAGACGAAGCCGCGGCTACCGCCAAACGGCAAACCCAGTTTGAGCAGAGAACTCTGTACAGCATGGCCTACCTGCTCAAGCGATCCTTTTTCTACCGGGTTGGTCCAGCGCTTGGTCTCGTGCTTGATCTGCCTGCGCACCTGACGCTCTTCTTCTCGCAATGAGCGGCTCTGCTGGCGAAGCGCCCGACGTTCCTCTTGTCGCAGATCCCGCTGTGCTCTTCTCGGATCAGGTGAGGGAGCTGCCACCGTTGGGGAGGGTTTCTTGCCCACGAGGGTCAGCAGTTCGGTGGCCTGCTCCGCAGTGATCTTGCCGTCCTCCAACATCTTCAGGATCAGTAGCTGTTCATCTGCCATATCATCACCCCTGCAATTAATATACAGCGTGTGCCTTGATAAAGTCAATACCGGTCTTAATATTTTCTAGGCACATCTCTTTTCATTGCACAAAAAGGGCCCTGTCTCGGCGACAGAGCCCTTTTATCTGATCCGTTCAATTATGCTGGGTTGGGAGCCCCGACTGGGCAAACGTTGGCGCAGGCGCCACACTCAATGCACTTCTCAGGATCAATAACGTAGATATCGCCCTCAGAGATTGCATCAGTCGGACATTCCGGCTGGCAGGCTCCACAAGCAATGCAGTCCTTGTTGATCTTATATGCCATTAATGTCACCTCCTCCCACCAATAGAAACCAAGCACTGGTGTCTCGGTCACAAGGACATTATACACAACCTAAAGCACCCAGACCACTAGTAAGGCATCAAGTCTCAAACTATATAGCTCGCCTTTCGCTCACGCACTAACCATTGGGCTGAGACTTGATGCCAAGCGATGAACCCTTGGTTACGAGTGCTGGTAAGGCGTCAAGTCTCAAACTATATAGCACAGGTCCTGCGATGCCCAGAACCTACTGGACTGAGACTTGACGCCAAGCGGTGGGTGTTGAGGTCAACGGGGCCTTGAACAGAGTACTAGTAGCCAATCACCAACATGCTCTTTAGTCCCAGGTAGAGCCTGACCACGTTCGCCAGGCTATCGACGGTGGAAAGGTAGATTCGTTCACACTGACCCTTTTGGTTTGCCTTCTCGCAGGGAATGATCAGCACAGCGTGATCGATCAGGGTGGACTCGGCAAATTTGCAGACATCGCGCCAGATGTTGAAATGCTTGCCCTTTTCCACTTCCAGAGCTATTCGCCTGCTCGGATGCCAGAAATCCAACTCGAAGTCGGAGTCCAGAGAAAAGAGCCCTTCCACCTGCCGATTGGTCACGCTGTGCATGAAGCCGGCTTGGTGGAGCGCCGGCTGGAGGGCCTTCTCCACATCCTGGGAGCGCGTGAACCGCCCTTCGCGCAACTCCAACAATCGCTCCTGCTGACCGGCGATTACCGTGAGCAGTTCCGCCTGCAGTGGGTTGGGCTCAACCTGATGTACGTAATGATATGATGGATAGCGTTCACTCATTCGGCACCCCTCCGCCCTCGTCCTACCCATCCTATTGTGGATGAGGACCAGCGGGGCTATACGAGCGCTAGAGGAATGCCGACTAAGGGCGCCGAAGAAGACTGCGACCCTTTGTGAGAATGGAGGCCGGTATGATGGGCGATCTTCTCGGAAACCTGCTTGAACTCGGGCTGCTGACCGGCAAGTTATTGCTGGAGAGCGGGGCAGAGGTATACCGCATTGAGGATACGGTGGAACGCATGCTGCGATCGACAGGAGCAGAGAGGGTGGAAACGATAGTCACACCGACAGGCATTTTCCTCTCGGTGCACTTGGGAGATCGGATCGGCACAAGGATTGGACGCATCCGTCGCAGGGCGACCAACCTGCATCGCGTGTCGGCAATCAACAGTCTATCCCGGGCACTTGCGCCATTGGGCAGTCGCCCGGAGCAGGTGCTGGAAAGGCTGCGCCAAATCGAAGGCCAGACAACGGCTTACGCCCCAGCCTGGCAACTGCTGGCCGCGACGGTCGGCGGGACGGCGTTTGCGGGTCTGTTTGGAGCGACTGGCCTGGACCTGCCGGGAACAGCAGTGGCGAGTTGCCTGGTCTGGCTGGTCAGTGCGGGCTTGGCCAAGGCAGGAATGCCGCGCCTGTTGGCCGACTTCGCAGGGGGCGCGGCAGCTAGTTTTACCGCTTTGTCATTATCTCAAGTTCTTCCGACTATGCATTATGATAAGGTCATTCTCGGCGCGATTATGAGTCTAGTCCCCGGGGTACTGCTGACCACGGCAGTGCGAGATATGCTCAACGGAGACCTGCTCTCCGGCACGACTAGACTGGGGGAGGCACTGTTCATTGCCGCGGCCATTGCGGCCGGGGCCGGCGCAGTGCTGGGATGGTGGCTAAGATGGGTGCGCTAGGCAGTTGGCTATGGCCATTCCTCGTCGCGTTTGTCGCATCCGTCGCATTTGCGGTCATCTTCCAGGTGCAGCCATCCAGAGTGCTGCTATGCGGATTGGTGGGGGGCATGGGTTGGCTGGCGTGGCTGGCGGCCGGGGAACTGGGTTGGCAGATCGTTGGCCGCACGCTGTTTGGGGCGCTGACAGTCGGGTGCGCCGGCGAAATCCTGGCCCGGGTGCTACGGGAACCGGCCACCCTGTTCCTCACCTCAGGCATTGTGCCGCTAGTGCCAGGAGCGACGACCTACGCCGCGATGCAGGCGTTTGTGGTCGGAGACTACGTTCTGGGCTTGAGCCTAACGACGGAGGCGCTCTTGGCTGCCGGGGCAATCGCGGCCGGGCTGGCCATCGCTACTCCGCTGACGAGAGGTGGCTTCAGTCTTTTCGGTCGGAGGTGAACACCGATATTTTTGGGCTTAATGCTGCCAATTGTTTTGCTCTTGCTGGCGGGTGTAATCGCCAGGCGCAGTCTACAGGTCGAGGCTAAGCCACTCTCCAAGATCACGCTCTACATACTCAGTCCCGCTCTGGTTTTCAATTGTTTAGTGAAATCGGAGGTGGGCGGTCTAGAGTTGCTGAAGTTGGCCGCAGGCACGGTTGGCCTGATTCTCGGGCTGTCCACCCTGATCAGCCTCTGCAGCAGAGTATTGCGTTGGTCGCCTGGCTTGACCAGTGCGATGAAGCTCGGCTCAGTCTTCACCAATGTCGGCAACTACAGCCTGCCTATCATTGCCAGTTTGTTCGGTCGGGCCGGACTGGAGCGAGTAGCGGTGATAGTGGTAGCCCATCAGCTGCTGATGTGCTCCTTGGCCGTCTACTTCGCGGCGCGCAGCCACCTGGGGGCTTGGCGCTCTCTCGGCAGCGTGTTGCGCATGCCCACGGCTTACGCAGCCGTGCTCGCCCTCGGTTGGCGACAGTTCCCGGTGGGGCCCCCTGTGTGGCTACTGGAGACGATTGGCCTATTGGCGCAGGCGGCCTTGCCCGTCTTCCTGCTGTTGCTGGGCGTGCAGCTGGCGGGAGTGGTGATCAGCAGGCGCTTAGGGCTGCTGATTTTCGGCAGTGCAGTTAAGCTCGGCGCTTCGCCGGTGTGGGCGATCATGCTTGGCTCTTGGCTTGGGCTGGACCAAATCAGCGGCAGGGTGCTGGTTTTGGCGGCAGCGGCTCCGACGGCCATAGTCACGACGATGCTGGCCATCGAGTTTGATGCTGAACCGGAGCTGGTCTCCTCCCTCACACTCTGCACCACGGTGCTCAGCCTGGTGTCGGTCCCATTGTGCATATCCCTGATTGGGGCGGCGTGAGGCCGTCCCACGATTCTTTCATATAAGCTGACATGTCCCCATATCCTAGGGATGAACGGGGGTGTCAGCCAATGTTTCTGGTGCTCAATCGCAGAAGGTTACTTTCCCTGGGACTGATCGTGCTGCTGCTCTTCTCAGGACTGGTCACGGTGCAGTTCATATTTCCCGGGCAATTAGGTCGGGCGGTGCGTGCGATGATGCTGTCGGACCGTCGACTTCCGGTGTACTCGGTCAAGACTGAGGAGAAGCGGATAGCCATCAGCTTTGATGCTGCCTGGGGAGCGGATCGCACTGATGAACTGCTCGGTATCCTGAAGGAGCACGAGATCCGCACTACCTTCTTCTTGGTTAGATTCTGGGTGGAGAAGTATCCTGAGGTGGTGCAACGCATTTCTGATGCCGGTCATGAGATTGGCAATCACAGCGCTACACATCCGCATATGGCCAGCCTGTCTGCAGATCAGATTCGCTTCGAGTTGCAGAGCACCCATGATCTAATCAAAGAGACTTGTGGGCAGGAGGCCCACCTGTTTCGACCGCCATTTGGCGAGTACAGCAACAGCGTGATCGAGAATGCTGAGGCCGTGGGGTATCAGACGATTCAGTGGAGTGTCGATTCACTGGACTGGCGCCCTCTGTCGACAGATGAGATAGTGCGGCGTGTTACCACCAGAATTCAGCCGGGTTCCATCGTGCTCTTCCACAACAATGGCGAGCATACACCGGATGCGTTGCGCCAGATCCTACAGTTCTGTCAACAGGAGGGCTACAAGGTAGTGCCCATCTCGGAGTTGCTGCTGCAAGGAGAGTACTACATCGATGCCAACGGAACGATGTGCCCCAAGTAGAGGGCGATGCGGCGAGCCCGCTCTCACAGTCACAATGCTCATGAGACGAAGGGTCTGGCCCTTCGTCTCAACCTGCTGAGCGATCGCCTCAGACAGAAAAGAGGGAGACCCACCGCGGCGCATGCACTGCGGTGGGTCTCTTGTTTTCTCATGAGCAGGCTAGACGACTGACGGCTCCTTGAAGAGCTCGCCGCGTTCGAACCGCCCCAAGTCCATCTGATTGATGGGCAACGAAAGCGGCAGCCCCAGGATTTCCTCAGCCAGGAGCACGCCGGTGATGGGGGCCAACATGAAGCCATGACCGCTGAAGCCGACGGCCATGTGGAAGCCAGGCATGCTGGGCGCGGGGCCGATGATTGGGGTGCGGTCCGGTGTCATGTTGTAGAGGCCGGCCCACTGCCGCACCACCCGGATATTCTTCAGCGGAGGCAACAGCCAGGTGATCTTCTCAGCCATCTCCTGCAGGAACTGCCAGGTACTGTTGATGTCATAGCTGGCAGGCTCGTTTGGATCACCCAGACCCATGATGAAACTGCCATGAGGGGTCTGCTGCGCGTAGAGTCCATGGTGGAACGACATTACCATCGGGTTTTGCATATGCTCCACCGGTTCGGTGATCAGAATCTGGTGCCGCTCGCTGCGGTTTGGAATCTGTACGCCAGCCATGCTGGCGATGTCCTGTGCATAGCCGCCGGCAGCATTGACCACCGTCGACGTGGCGATGATGCCACGGTCGGTCTCCACTCCCACTATGCGGTCACCTTCCACCTTGATCCCCGTGACGGTAGTCCTGGTCAGGATCTCGACCCCGAGGCGTCTTGCCGCTTTGGCGTAGGCGTCTGTCACCTTGAACGGGTTGCAGTGCCCATCCGTCGGACAGAAGGTAGCGCCAACCAGTTCCTCCGTGTTCAAATGCGGCACAATCTGCCTGGCCTGATCAGGGGTGCAGAGATCGACCTTCAGGCCGAACTTGCGCTGTAGTTGCACGTTCTTCTGGAACTGCGCCCAGCCGTCCTGGGTATAGGCCAGCAGCAGATAGCCGCCCTGGTTGAACTCGATGTCGTCATCGTACTCCAGTTCTTCGTTCATCGACTCGAACATGCGCACACTGGAGAGAGCCATACGCAGGTTCATCTCAGTGCCCCACTGCGCACGCACCCCGGCCCCACATCGTCCGGTGGAACCGCTGGCCAAATAGTTCTTTTCCAAGAGAACGACATTCTTGCACCCACGCCTGGCGAGGTTATAGGCTATGGAGCAGCCGATTACCCCACCGCCAATGACTACTACATCTGCGGTCCTATTCATGCGGCTCACCCTCCATTATCGCAGCAAAGGTGACTGGCTTGCTCGGCTGCCGGAACGTGGTGGTTGGCTGGTCAGCTATCGGTTTGCCGGTTTGCAGGGCAATTTCCCGCTCAATCAAGGCGCGGCAAGTACGGCCCTGGCAAGGGCCCATCCCGGCGCGGGAGATCCGCTTGATCTCGTCTACAGAAGTGTACCCTTGGCTGATCAACTCGCGCAGACGACCGAGCGTCAGGTCCTCGCACCGGCAGATAATGATCTCGTCATCACGCATGAGGTCTTCCCTCCTTGACCCTGATATTCCTGACGACCTCTGCAAGCTCCCGAGCGACCTCCAAATGGATGACCGCGGTGCGGTCAAAGGCCCTCGGATTCTGCACCTGTCGCACCACTCCGCTTCCCGCCACTTCTCCGGAACGGTCAAGTGCGTCCACCAGCTCACCGACCTGAGGCAGAGGGAGTTGCTCATATGGCAACTTGATCAATGCAGATTCGTTTCTGTAATTTCGGTCAACGACGAAAATTGCCAGCCCCGGGCAGTTGGCGACGCAGATGGCGCAGCCGTTACACTTGCTGTGATCGATGCTCGGGCGGTCGTTGATGTCGGTGAACTGCGCGATAGCTCCGCGAGGACAGGCTGTCGCACATGGGTTGCAGGGAATCTGCTGAAAACACTCGATGATGGCTACCGGCCCCTTGGCCATTCGCTCCGCCTCGGGCTGAACAGCGGCCAGATCGGCACCGGTCGGTACCCCTGTCTGTTTAAGCAAGCTGCACGCCCCCTTCCACTTTTGCCAGTCCGGCTCGAATCTTCTCCCCTACTGGGCCGCGGCGGAGATCTGCCGCCTGCTGCTTGGCATCTTCCAGCTCGGCCAGCACGGACTCACTCGAACATCCCAGGCTGATGGCTGCGGCCAACCCAGCAATCTGGCCCTCCACCATAGCGCTGCTGGCCTCTTCGACGCCGGCGACGTCGCCGGCAATGTAAATCTGTGATTTGGAAGTGCGGAGATTTCCGTCCCGCCAGGCAACGTGCCCGCCTAGTTCCGGCACGTAGTGCATTTGGCAGCCTGCCTGCCAAAGCAGATCGGAGAGTGGAGACAGTCCCACGGCCAAGCAGACGACATCTACCGGGATGTCCCTCTCGGTGCCAGGAATGCCTTGCCAGCGGTCATCGAGCTGCCAAACCGTCGCGCCCTCCACCTGATCGCTGCCATAAGCCTGTTTGATCGTGTGCTTGGTGAGGATAGGTACGCCGGCGCGACGCACCTTAGCCGCATGAACCAGATATCCGCCGATATTGGCTGAAGCCTCGATGATGCCAGCAACCTGCACTCCAGCCTGCAGCAGTTGATAGGAGACGATCAGACCAATGTTGCCGGCACCGATCATCAGCACCCGTTGACCGGGCTGAACGCCATGTACGTTCATCAGGGTCTGGACCGCTCCGGCGCCGTATATGCCCGGTAGGTCGTTGTTCGGAAAAGCAAGAGTCTTCTCGGAAGCTCCAGTAGCCACGATCACTCGGTTGGCTGTAATCCGCTTCACTTTCTCCTCATGCTCGACGGAAATCACGCCGTCTTCATAGATGCCGAGGACCGTTGCCTCAGTGAGCAAGCTGACATTGGGATGCGTTTCCACTCTGGCGACCAGTTTTCGCGCTATGTCTATGCCCCGCGTCCCCGCAAACTGCTTCTGAGAGCCAAAGAACATGTGGGTCTGCTTGATCAGTTGACCACCGAGCCGCTCAGAACTGTCAATGAGCAGCACCTTGGCTCCAGCGGCGGCTGCGGCATGAGCCGCACAGAGGCCGGCCGGGCCACCGCCGACGATCGCTATCTCTGTGATGATCACGCTAACACTCCCTTCCCTGTCTGCGTTTCCACCCTCATTCCCGCCTGCAGCGGCTCGACGCAGACACGCACGTTGGGCTGTCCGTTCACGGTCATCAAACAGGAGGAACAGGTCCCGATGGCACAGAAGAAGCCTCTCGGCCGATGCAACTCGGGGCTATGGCGCAATGTGCGCACGCCCGCTGCGTGTAGAGCTGCCGCGATTGGTTCCCCCTGGTAACCCTCCAGTTCCTGCCCGTCATAAGTGAACTTCACCTTTGGACCCTTCTCAAACTCTAGGATTGGATGAGCCTCAATCCGCAATTCTGGTTCCTCCCTTCACAAGTCACGATGCTACATTCGGCGCGCGAAGGTTGATTCCTGCATGAATTGTCCCGGTATCCGGAAGATAATTCTTGTTCTAGCTTAATATGTGAATATATGGCAAACAATGCGCTTTGCGCACCTGCTAGAGCGTATGACAGCAAAAACTGGGGCATGCAACAGCATGCCCCAGTCAAAAAGAGGAGGTATTTGCTCGATACCAGCTAGAAAAACGCGGCGATGGCGGCGGCCAGGAAGACGGCCGGCAGCAGGTTGCCCACCCGAATACGCTTGACTTCGAGCACTCCGAGACCGATCGCTAAAATGAGGATACCGCCCACTGCAGTCATTTCAGTACGCATCAAAGGAGTGAGCAGCACGGACGCGTAACCAGCGCCCAGCGCAATCAAACCTTGGTAGACGAGTACCGGCAGAGCCGAGAGCAGAACGCCGGCGCCCAGAGCCGAAGCAAAGAAGACGCTGGAGATACCGTCGAGCATGGACTTGGCGTAGAGGGTGGAATGGTCGCCGGTCAGTCCACTCTGCATGGCGCCCATGATCGCCATGGCACCCACGCAGTAGACCAGCGTGCTGGTCACAAACGCCTCGGTGAAGTTTCCTCCCGTCTTCCCGAAGAGGCGTTCCGCTCTACTCGCGAAGTGATGCAAACGCTCCTCCAGCTTCAGCCACTCCCCGATCAACCCGCCAACAACTAAGGCTGAGATCATAATTAGAGGATTGGTCGTCTGCCAGGCGTATTGTTGCCCGATCAGCGCAATCGCTAACCCCAACGCATTGATGGCTGTGTCGCGATATTTCGTGGCTATGCCTTGACTGAACAGGAGCCCCAGAGAGCCGCCAACCAGGATGGCCAGCGCGTTGACAATTGTGCCAAGCATCGTTTACCTCAATTCTGAAGCGATTTCCTGCACGGCCTTGATAGTCTGCAAGATTTCGTCATTGGTGTTGTAATAGCCGAGGGAGAAGCGAACGACGCCTCGCTCCAGAGTTCCGAGCGCGCGGTGAGCCATGGGCGAGCAGTGTAAACCGGCCCGGACCGCAATTTGATACGATTGGTCAAGAATCAGGGCCAGTTCCGTGCCGTCAATGCCTCGCAGATTGCAGGCGATCACGGGCACCTGCTGCGGGCTTGCCCAGGCATAGACGGTGACATCGGGGATGGCGCGCAGCCCGGAAACCAACAATTGCGCTAGCTGCATCTCGCGCTGATAGCACGCCTGAACCCCGACGTTTCGCACAAACCTGATACCGGCCTGCCAGGCATAAATGCCAGGGGTGTTCAGGGTGCCACTTTCCAGGCGATCGGGCAGTACTTCCGGTTGCTCCAAGCTCTCGGAGTGGCTGCCGGTGCCTCCAAAGCGATACGGACGCAGATCTGCCTGGGGGCTGGCATAGAGCGCGCCGATGCCGGGCGGGCCATAGAGCGACTTATGCCCCGGTACCAGCAGCAGGTCAATCCCTTCCTCCACGTCTATCGGCAACAGCCCTGCCGTCTGGGCAGCGTCAACCATCAGCAGCGGGCCGTGCTCTCGACAAAAGGCAGCGAGGCTTCCCAGCGGTTGAACCGCGCCGGTCACGTTCGAGGCGTGGCTGACGGCAACAAGCCGGGTGTTGGGGCGTAGCTGACTCGGAAGCCGCACCAAATCGACCTCTCCGAACTCATTGACAGCCAGTGGACTGACCTCAACTCCCTGTTGTGAAAGGTGATGGAGTGGCCTGGCGACCGCATTGTGCTCAAACGGGGAGACCAGCACGTGATCCCCCGGATTTAGCAGGCCAAACACAGCCAGGTTAGCACTCTCCGTGGCACCACTGGTGTAGATCCAGCGCTCTGGGCGAGAACTCCCAAAGAAGGCTGCAAGTTCTTGCCTGGCAGCCAGAACCATGCGCGCTGTGCGCAGTGAAAAGGAGTGCCCGCCCCTGCCTGGGTTGGCACCGAACTGATCCAAACTGCTGCCGAGTGCCTCCAGCACTTCGGGCGGCTTTGGCCAGGTAGTTGCCGCGTTGTCCAGATAAATCACGGTTGTCCCCCCTACTGAATCAGCAGCTCGAGCAATCGTTCCAATTCATCAGCCGAATAGAAGGCAATCTCGATTCGCCCATGCTTGCGGCCCCGAATCACCTTCACGTTGGTTCCTAGGCTGCTCTGCAATTGGCGCTCCACGTCGGTAGTTTGAGTCTGTTCGGCTGTTCTTGTTTCACGTGAAACAATAGCAGACTGCATCTGCTTGATCATACTCTCTGTCTGTCGCACATTCAGCCCCAAGCGAATTACCTTTTCGGCTGCCTCCAGCTGCTGTCGCTCGTTGGCCAGCGCCAAGATTGCCCTGGCGTGCCCAGCTGACAATGTTTCACGTGAAACATATTGTTGCAGAACCTCCGGCAACTGTAGCAGACGCAAAGTGTTTGCCACGTGGGAGCGACTCTTCCCAACCCGCACCGCTGCCTGTTCCTGCGTCAGATTCAGGCGATCCAACAGTTGCTGATAGGCCAGAGCCTCCTCGATGGCACCGAGATCATCTCGCTGCAGATTCTCGACTATAGCCAACTCCAGCATCTGCAGATCACTGTAGTCCCGAACGAGCGCGGGAATCTCAGACAACCCAGCCAATCTTGCCGCCCGACAACGACGCTCCCCGGCAACCAATTGGTATCTGTCGCGCATCCTGCGCAACACCACTGGCTGGATGACGCCGTGCTGGCGGATAGAGTCAGCCAACTCAGCCAGCCTATCCTGATCAAACTCTCTCCTGGGCTGATGGGGGTTTGGATCAACCAAATCAAGGGCTACGCTGTGCTCGGACTCCCTGGCGCCAACCCCGCCTTCCATCGCAAATAGCGCATCCAGCCCCCGCCCAAGTCGTTGTTTAGACACGCTCCAGCACCTCCCTGGCCAACTCCGCGTAAACCTCTGCGCCCTTTGAGCGTGGATCATACAATACAATCGGCTGCCCGTAGCTAGGCGCCTCACTCAACCGCACATTGCGCGGTATCACGGTCTTGAAGACCTGATCACCAAAGAAGCGCTGCACTTCATCCACGACCTGGTTGGAGAGATTGGTGCGGACGTCATACATGGTCAAAAGGGCCCCGAACACCTGCAAGCGTTGATTCAGGTGGCGCTGAACCAGTTGAACTGTATTCAACAACTGTCCAAGCCCCTCCAGGGCGTAATACTCGCACTGTACTGGCACGAGTACACCGTCCGCTGCAGTCAAAGCGTTAAGCGTCAACAACCCCAAGGACGGCGGGCAATCGATCATAATGAAGTCGTAGAAAGGACGCACTGACTCCAGCGCGCTCTTCAGCTTCACCTCGCGAGACATGGCCGGAACCAACTCGATCTCCGCACCCGCCAGCTGGATAGTCGCCGGCACCACCTCTAGCCCCGCAACATCCGTCGGCTGAATCACGGCCTCCACCGGTATCCCGTCGATCAACACATTATAGATGCATTTGCGCAGCCGATGCCTACTGACACCCAGCCCACTGGTGGTGTTACCTTGCGGATCGATGTCCACCACCAGAACCTTCTGTCCGAGCTGGGCTAGACATGCCCCCAAATTGACACAGGTAGTTGTCTTCCCCACGCCGCCCTTCTGGTTGGTGACAGCGATTATTCTAGCCAACAATACCACTCCTAAACGACAAATTGGCAGCCCATGAGGCTGCAACGCGATTTCCGTCAGGTAAGATTTCTATTCCACGCCAAGCATGTCCTGCAATCCAGGCACATTATTACCGGACCAATGCTGCCCGCCATGCGTACTCAAGTTGGTCCACGCTCACACCAATGCTGCTCTTCAACGCCTGATAGAAGCCTTGTCCCCTCGTCAATTCTAACACGATTTCATTCACCTGATCATAACCATAGTGACCGTATAGGTACTGCACGATATCCAATGACTGCCGATAGGCCACATATTCCCGACCAGAGCCAAACGCGGAATCGATTCCATCCAATGCAAAGGGCTCAGACTGCCAATCGATGCCACTCTCGTGCCACAAATACCCATTAAGCTCTAGTTCCCAGTATTGGGCCAACCCCTCACTGAACCAAAGCGGGGTATTGCCTGCCACCGAGTAATCCAACCCCAAGTGAACGAGCTCATGCACCACCGGACCCGTTGAACGGTACTCGATTAGGGCAGCCTGAGGCTCCACTCCTGGTAGCCAGGCAAGCGGTGACAGCAGATGCAATTTGCCCAGGTGATACGCGCCCAGGGTCTGGCTGCCGCTCTGTCCGAGAGCGCCAGCCAAGGCGGCCTGGGACGGATAGAGAAATGCCACCTGCCTCCCCGGGAAGGCCAAACTCACGCTTCTTGCTGCCAACTCTGACCTGGCCTCCTCCAAATCCAATAAGACTCCGCTCGCCACTGGCTCGTCGGATTCCTGATAAAACAAACGAAACCTCTCACCCTCTAATTGCTTCCAGCGCTGATCCAGCCGAATAGGCAGCCAACCAGCCGTCTCCCGCACTGCGCGATAGGCCATCTGCGCCAGAGGACGTGGGTTAAGCAGCAAGAACACCAACAACAACGACAGTCCAATCAGCCAACGCCTGCGCATCTACCCCACCTCCTGAAACGAATTACTAAGTGCAAAAAAGGGCGCGGCGATTGCCGTGCCCTTCCCCATTATACATTATGTAAACTAACTAATCCAGTCGTCAACGCCGAGGAATGCGCAAGGTTATGGTCAGGAAATCATCATCATTGGCTTCCACCTTTTCGGTCTTGATACCTACTTGATGCATCATCTTCACTGCTTCATTGATTGTGTTGATGAAAATACGAATGTCCTTGGGAATGAACTTGCGCACGCGCTTCTTCGTCTGTTCAGCCGCCTGTTGCGCCGTGCTGCCCGCGAGGTGAGCCGTCACCATTTCCTCTGTCTGCTGCACGTTGAAGGCCTGAGAGATCACAGACTGCGCCAACTGCAACTGCTCCCGCTCATCCTTCACCCGTAAGAGCGCCCTGGCCTGCCTCTCATTCAGCTTCCCATGGCCCAGCAAATCTCTCACCGGCTCCGCCAGATTGAGCAGACGCAGCTTATTGGCAATAGTTGACTGACTCTTGCCCAAACGCAGCGCCAATTCCTCCTGCTTGATGTCAAACTCGGAAATCAGCTGCTGAAACGCCAAAGCCTCCTCCAACGGGCCCAAGTCCTCCCGCTGAACATTCTCAATCAAAGCGGCCTGCGCCACTTCCCGATCAGTGTACTCCTTAACCAACCCTGGAATAGTCTTCAGGCTAGCCATCATTGCGGCCCGCCAGCGGCGTTCACCGGCAATTAACTCGTAAACGCTGCCCAAGCGGCGCACAACAATCGGCTGGATGATGCCCATCTGGCGAATGGAATCTGCCAGCTCCTGCAGTTTGTCCTCTTCGAAATTTCTTCTGGGCTGATAGGGATTTACCTGTATCTGATCCACCGGAATCTGCAAGACCTGATCCCCGGAACTGTTGCCAAACCACCGCACAGTGACCACCTCTCCTCAAAGCAATATTCGCGTTTGACCCCCGTCTCTCCTTCACAAGATGAAGTCGCTCGCTACGAGGTAGGCGTCAGTGCAGTGGGCGCTTAGCAGGCAACCCAACCCGGCGCGGATAGCCGCAAGGCGTACCCTGCACCTTTGGCGCGGCGAGCAAGGTTCTCCCGGCCCCACTTGGCAACTGCCACTCCACCAGCTTCGGGCTCCCCGCCCCCAATAACCTCATTGCCGAACCTGCTTCACCAAGCTCCGCGGATAGCCCAGGGCCCTTCATGGCCACGAATAGCCCACCGACTGAAACCAGGGGCAGACAGTACTCCGCGAGAACCGATAGCCGTGCCACGCCACGGGAGACCGCCAGCGTGAAGCGCTCCCGCAACGCCTTCGCCTGCCCCGCCTGCTCTGCACGCAGGCACACAGTGTCGACGCGACCCGACAGCCCCAGTTCAGCCGACAACAAGCGAAGGAACTCAATCTTCTTCTCTGTCGCATCCATCAGGGTGACCCGCAGGTTCGGAAAGACACATGCCAGCACCACTCCGGGAAAACCAGCTCCCGTCCCGACATCAACCAAACTGTCAACTTGGCAGATGTCGGTGACGAGCTGCACCGACAAGGAGTCCAGAAAGTGCAGTTCATAGACAGCCTTCAGCTCCGTGATGCTGGTTAAGTTGATGCGCTCGTTCCAGACCGCCAACAACCGTTGATAGACGGCCAGGCGCTCAAGCGCAACCTGATCGATCGCGATCCCCAGCAGGTCTGTCTGCTGCTTCAGCCACTCGTTCACTCCTTGACACCTCCCCGCCTGGCCCCTTCCAAGAAGACCAAGAGAATGCTGATATCCGCAGGTGACACTCCGGAAATGCGACTGGCCTGCCCCACCGAAACAGGCCTTAGCTGCATCAGTTTCTCCCGCGCCTCCGTCGAGAGCCCCCCGATCTGTTGGTAGTTCAACCAGTCCGGAATCACCTTCTGCTCCAGCCTCAGGAAACGATCGACACTCTCCTGCTGCTTCTTCAGGTACCCCTCGTACTTAACCTCGATCTCGGCCCGCTGCTTGCTCCGCTCGGAGTACCCGTCCAAGTCAGATAGAAAAGCCGATAGGGACTCCAAACTGACGCCCGGGCGCTTCAGCAACTGCTCCAGCGTAGTCGCCTGCGTGAGGACGGATGACCCTTGACTCTCCAACATCAGGTTCAGCTCACCGCTCGGCTGCAAACTCGTCTGCCGCAACAGCGTCAACAGTCTCGCCCTTTCCTCTGCCTCAGCCCTGAAAGCAGCATATTGCGCTGTTGAGACCAGACCTACAGCGTGACCAACCTTAGTCAGCCGATCCTCCGCATTATCATGCCGCAGCAACAGCCTGTACTCTGCACGCGATGTCATCATGCGATACGGCTCATCAGTCCCTTTGGTAACTAGATCATCGATCAAGACGCCGATATAACTTTCAGAGCGCTTGAGCACAAGCGACTCACGACCCTGCAGAAACAGCCAGGCATTGATCCCCGCCAGCAAACCCTGCCCGGCCGCTTCTTCATAGCCGGAAGAACCATTGACCTGCCCAGCCGCGAACAGGCCGGAATACGACTTGCACTGCAGCGACAACTCCAACTGGGTGGGCAACAGATAGTCATACTCAATGGCGTATCCCGGCCTGACGATTTCCACTTGCTCCAGACCGCGCACCGTGCGCAGGGCCTGCAGTTGCACTTCTTCCGGCATGCTGGTGGAAAAGCCCTGCACATACATTTCATCGGTGTCCCAACCTTCAGGCTCCACAAAGATCTGATGCCGCTCCTTGTCTGCAAAGCGAACCAGCTTGTCCTCCAGGGAGGGGCAATAACGCGGCCCCGTACCGTGAATTGCGCCACTGTAGAGGGGCGCCCGCTCTAGATTGGCCCGAAAGACTTGATGCGTCCGCTCATTGGTATAGGTTAGCCAGCAAGAGAGCTGCCGGTCTGTGCAGATGGCGCGGTCGGAAAAGCCGTACCCGAGCGGATCTCCCGGCTGTTCCTCCATGGCGTCAAAGTTGACGGACTTGCGGCTGATGCGCGGGGGAGTGCCAGTCTTGAAGCGACCCAACTGCAGCCCCAGGCTGAGCAAGCTCGCGGATAAGTGGGTGGCCGGCCGGAGCCCGTTAGGACCGCTCGGATAACTCTGCTCGCCGATAATCACCTTCCCCCGCAGATAAGTGCCTGTGGTGAGTACCACGGCCCTTGCCTCATAGAAGGCGCCCGTCTCCGTCTCTACCCCGCGCACCTGCTGGCCATCAACCCGGATCTCCTGAACCATGCCCTGCTTTAAGTGCAGCGATGGCTCAGCCTGCAACGCCCTGAGCATACGCTGCTGATAGGCCTGCTTATCAGCCTGTGCCCGCAGCGTCTGTACCGCTGGACCCTTGCTGGTGTTCAGCATCCGCATTTGCACAAAGGTGTCGTCAATTGCCCGACCCATTTCTCCCCCGAGTGCGGCAATCTCCCGCACAATGTGCCCCTTGGCTGGGCCTCCGATAGCCGGATTACAGGGCAACAGCGCCACGCTGTCCATGTCGACGGTCAGAACCAAGACCTTTGCGCCCAGGCGCGCCACGGCCAAGGCGGCCTCACACCCGGCATGGCCCGCCCCAATCACCACCACATCATAGCTCCCAGCCAAAAAGCTCATCGAGCTGGCCCCCTTATCACTTGCCAATGCAGAACCGTGCGAAGATATCCGCGATCACAGCCTCATCCGTGGTCTCTCCCAACAGAGCACCCAGGCTGGTCAGGGCCTGATCCAAGTCCACCGACAGCATGTCCTGCGGCAACCCTGAAGCCAGCGTGGCTCTGGCATCACTGAGCGCACCCAGGGCTTGCCGCAAGGCCTCCTCTTGACGGGCATTCGCCACCAACACGCTGTCCTCCACCGAATCCTGTCCGAGCACTCGGGAGACAATCTCGGCGCGCAACTGCTCCAAACCCGTTCCCGTCACCGCAGAAACCGCAAGAGCGTTCGCTTGCAGCGACGGCGGCAGGTCAACCGCGGGCTTCAGGTCAGCCTTACTCAGGACAATCAGATGCTGCCGATCTCGCGCCAACTCAAGCGCCTGCTGGTCCTCCTCCGCTAAGGGTTGTGCCCGGTCGAGCACGACCAGCACCAGATCAGCGCACTTCAGAGCGTCTCTGGCGCGCTCAACGCCGATCTTCTCCACCGGATCGTCGGCTACATGCAGACCGGCTGTATCCATCAGTCTTACGGGAACTCCCCCGAAGGAAACGTATTCCTCCACAATATCTCTGGTGGTGCCGGCAAACTCGGTGACTATCGCCTTCTCACGTCCTACCAGTGCATTCAGCAATGAAGACTTGCCGACATTCGGCCGTCCCGCAATCACCACCCGAATACCCTCCCGAACCACCCTTCCAGCGAAGCTGGTGGACAGAAGCTGCTCGACTTGCGCTTGCAACCGCGAGAGCGTATTCTCTATGAACTCAGCAGACAACTCTGGAATATCCTCGTCCGGAAAATCGACTGTCGCCCGCAGTTGGGACAACAACTCCAGCACCCCCGCCCGGATGCTCCTGACCACGACAGAAAGCTCACCCTCGAGATGGCGCTCAGCTTGTCTAGCAGCAATGCCCGCCGAAGCCTGAATTAGATCAATCACCGCTTCGGCCTGCACTAAGTCGATCTTTCCGGACATGAAAGCCCGCTCTGTGAACTCTCCCGGCAGGGCCATGCGTGATCCCGCTTGCAGCACCCGCCGCAGGACTTCGGCCGTGACCACCAATCCTCCGTGAGCATGAATTTCCACCACATCTTCTCCGGTATAGGTTGCCGGACCCGGCATGAAAACGGCCAGCACTTGGTCGATGATCACACCGTTTTGATCAACAACATGACCCAAATACAGCTTTCGGCTGGCATACTTGCTCAGCTGGCGGGCCGGCCTGAACACCTGCCTCAAGATAGACAATGCGTTCACCCCACTGATGCGCACTATGCTGATGCCGCCCTCCCCGCGAGGAGTTGCCACGGCGGCGATTGTCTCCAGTTGATCAGACACCTGCCTCACCCTCCAACGACCCGATACCAGACCTATTATAACCAACCGCTTGGGCATGAAAAAAGCCTGGGATCCACCCAGGCCAAAACTTACTTCAAGGCGATGACTACCTTACGATATGGCTCCTCGCCCTCACTGTAGGTCACAATCTGCTTGTCTGCCTGCAAGGTGCTATGAATGATGCGCCGTTCTTGAGCACTCATCGGCTCAAGAATCACTCGCCTGCCTGTGCGCTTTGCCTTCTCTGCCAACCGCTCGGCCAGCTTCTGCAATGCCTCTTCGCGGCGAGCGCGGTAACCACCAACATCCAGCAAGATTCGGGCGTGTTCCGCAGCATTCCGATTGTAGACTACACTCGCCAGGTACTGCAGTGAGTTCAGTGTCTGACCATGCTTCCCGATCAAGAGACCCAGGTTCTCGCCATCAATCAGCAACTCGACGTTTTCATCATGTCTTTGCTGGGTAACCGTGATTTCAGCTCCCATGCGTTGACAAACTCCCTGCAGGAACTGATCGACGATCTGAAACGGGTCAGGCTTTGCTACTACCCTCACGCGAGCAGGGCGACCGCCCAAAATGCCGAGGAAACCTTTACTTGGTTCCTCCAGCACAATGATCTCAACCTGATCAGATCCGAGGCCGAGCTCCGCTAGGGCGAGCTCAACCGCTTCTTCAACTGTCTTGCCTTGCTTTTCCAGGGTTCGTGTCTGCATTAGTCTCCTCCTCAAGCATGCTCCTGCGCGCCATCTGCTGGTTAAAGAAATGGTACTGTCCGATGGTGAACACGTTTCTTGCCACCCAATAGATGCCGAGAGCGGTAGGATAAGTGATGGTCAGGTAACCGGTCATCACCGGCAGAAAAGTATTCATTGTGCGAGTGGTTGAATCCTGCTGCCCCGAACTGATCTGGCGTTGCTGCATCACTGTGGTCACCACGGACAGAATTGGGAGAATCAAATAACCAAAGTTCTGTCCAACCAGTGACCAGAAGCTGTGGTCTGCGTTCGGCAGCGTCAGGTTCAGACCGAGAAAAGTGGGGCTGGCATCAAAAGCTCCTGGTAGGCGCAGGACACCAAACATGGCAATGAACACGGGGAACTGAATCAGGATCGGCAAGCACCCGGAGGCCGGGTTAATCTTGTGTTCCTGCCATAACTTCATGATCTCCTCATTCTGCTTGGTCGGATCCTTGTACTGTTTCTTGATCGCTTCCATCTTAGGGTTAATCAGCTTCATCTTGTAAGAGAAGCTCATCTGCTTGGCATTCAACGGATAGGTGATCAAAATAATCAGAAACGCCATCACAATAATCGCCAGACCATAGCTGCCTGTTGCTCCTGCGATACTATCCAAGGTGGTCTTGAATATGTTGGTTAGAACCTGCAAACAATCCCCTCCTCGCTCTCTTATCTTAAAGGATCATAACCGCCAGGACTCCAGGGATGACAACGAGCTATCCGACGGAAGCCGAGCCACAAACCCTTAGTCAACCCATACTTACGCAAGGCTTGTACGGTATATTCGGAGCATGTGGGGCGAAACCGGCACCGTGGGCCAAGCAAAGGCGAAATCAGGCGCTGATAGACGCGTATAAGTGCGACGGCTGAGTCTGCCAACAGTCGACTAACCCTTTGCATTGGAGAGAAGACCTGCCCGCTTCATCAGTCGGGATAAGGACGACAGAATCTGCCCGTACTTGGCATCCTTTGCCGCCACCCTGACGATGATGACCATATGATATCCACATTCAATCTGCGGCCGCAACTCTCGGAAGGACTCTTTGACCAGCCGCTTCAGACGATTCCGTCCGACACTGCCACGAGACACTTTCTTGCTGACCGATATGCCTAGTTTCAGTTCGCCAGAACGAGACAACAAGTAGAGTACAAGCATCCGATCAGCCACCGATTTGCCCGTACCATATACGCTGCGAAAGTCGGAGCCTTTGGTCAGGCGTTCCGTTCTGCGCAACCGCATCACCTCCGCACCCCAGCAACTCGCAGAGTTGCGATCTCAATAAAGTGATTCTTGCCCGCAAGAATCGGCTTGTACCCCCAGCAACTCGCAGAGTTGCTCTGCAGAGCTGCGATCTAACCATAGTACTGCCACACCCATAGCAAATTATACCACAAAACGCGACAGACGATGGGCCGGCGTCAGCATGCCGACACAATAGAGATTCGGCGTTGCCTCCCTGCTAATCCTTGGATGCAACGCCGATTTCTCAAAAAAAGACCACGAAGCCGCGGTCTTAAGCTGACAACACCTTTCTTCCTTTTGCGCGCCTTGCCTTCAAGACCTTGCGCCCATTGGCAGTGCTCATCCGCAAACGAAAACCGTGTACCTTCTTGCGCACGCGGTTATTCGGCTGAAAAGTCCGCTTCATCTTTCACACCCCTTTCCATGAAGCATGCAGTATCCAGCACATTATAGCAGACGTGTCCGCAACTATCAACTGCATCAGGTATCGCAGCCCACAGCCTGTGGACAACCTTACGCGGCCTGTGCAAAACTCCATAATTCCGTCCACAGTCTGTGAAAAACTGACCCACAGGCCTGTTAATTGACATAATGCGACCAAGCAACCAGTCACTATTGGCGAAAAGTGTCGGCACTCCATGGCTTGCATGAGTGCCATGCCCTGAGCCATTACGTCAAATAGGTCGATAGTTATCCACAGGCTGTGGACATAGCTGTGGAAAACGCCATCGAACATGCTATCGCTGGATGCAGATCAAGCACTGACACTGTGCTTATCTGCTAAAATCGCGTTATCCACAACTTTTGTGGATGAAATGTGGATAAAGAATGGAGTTATTCACAAATAACCTGTCGAATGTGGTAGGATTTATGGTGCATCCTGTTGAAAAGTGTCCTACAGCTAGTTAAGGGGGTTGCGGAATGGCTGCGAAATGGCAGTTAGATGATATATGGAAGAAGACTCTGGCCGAAATCGAACAGCAACTGAGTAAGCCGAGCTTCGAAACCTGGATTCTCTCCGCAGAGCCAGTCAGTCTACATCAGAATGTGCTGATATTGCGCGCTGCCAATATCTTTAACCGCAATTGGTTACAGAACAACTATGCTAACCTGATTATCGAAAGCCTGAACAAGGTGGCCGGGCAGCCAATGAACGTCAGGTTCGTGCTGCCTAACGAGGATTTCTCGGCAGCCATGGAGGAAATTGACCTCCCGGCCGAAAAGAGTGCGGATGAAAGCCCCAACTCATTCCTCAACCCGAAATACACCTTCAACTCCTTCGTGATCGGCGAGAGCAATCGGTTTGCTCATGCCGCTTCCCTGGCCGTGGCGGAAGCGCCTGCCCGGGCCTATAACCCGCTGTTCATCTACGGCGGCGTGGGTTTGGGGAAGACACACCTGATGCACGCCATTGGCCATTATGCGTTGGAGTATTATCCGCAGTTGCGGGTGGTCTACATCTCCTGCGAGAAGTTCACCAATGACTTCATCAACTCAATTCAGTACAAGCGCACTGATGAGTTCAGAAACCGCTACCGCAATGTCGATATTCTCATGGTTGACGACATTCAGTTTCTTGCCGGTAAGGAATCAACTCAAGAAGAATTCTTTCATACCTTCAACGCCTTGCACGAGGCAAGCAAACAGATCATTCTCAGCAGTGACCGCCCGCCACGGGAGATCTCTACTCTGGAGGACAGACTGCGTTCACGCTTTGAATGGGGACTGATCACCGATATTGGGCAACCAGATCTGGAAACAAGGGCTGCCATTCTGCGCAAGAAGTCTGAGTCTGAGAACCTGAGAGTGTCAAATGATGTGCTGCTCTACTTGGCCAACCGCATCAACAGCAACATTCGCGAGCTAGAGGGAGCGCTGATACGCATCAACGCCTACGCCTCTTTTGCCGGTCGTTCCATCAGCGTGGAACTTGTGGACGAAGTACTTAAAGATGTGCTTCCAAACCAAAGGCAGCGGCAGATTACCATAGAGGATATTCAGGTGACAGTGGCCCAGCATTTTGGCCTGCGCACAGAGGAAATGAAGGCCAAGAAGAGAACCAAGGCTGTGGCTTTCCCCAGGCAAATTGCCATGTATCTCTGCCGTAAGCTGACGGACTACTCACTACCGAAGATTGGTGAGGAGTTTGGAGGGCGGGACCACACCACTGTACTTCATGCCTGTGACAAGATTGATACTGACATGAAGGAAAGTGCTGAACTAGCAGGAACAATCAAGTCGCTGGGCGAGGCGTTGCGAAAAAGAAAATGACTTGTGGATATCATTGTGGATTAAATCAGCCCTTATCCACAGCAAACTCACCCTGTAGCTTCTTCTCTCTTGACTGTTGATGATGTGTACAATTGGTGCTTGTCCTCCACAGTTGCTCAACAGCCACCAAGACTTTGGTCATCGCGGTTTGAGACCGTTATCCACAAACTCACAGCTACTACGACTATTAAGTCTAATCCTATTAACTTATGCACCTGATTCTTGCCATATACCAAACCGGAGGGATAAAATTTGCTTATACAAGTGAATCGAGAGACCCTGTTGGAGAAGCTGCAAAATGTGAGTAGGGTAGTGCCGACCAGGTCGGTCAATCCGATCCTGTCAGGAGTATTGTTGGTAGCGGATTCTGGACAACTGCAAATCGTTGCTAACGATCTGGAAATCAGCATCAGCGCAAGCTTGCCCTGTGTGGTACAAGAACGGGGCGAGGTCGTGATCCCGGCCCGTCTATTGACAGAAGCTGTTCGCCGCAGTCCGGCGGAATCCATTACCATCAATTTTCTCAACGAGCGTAACACCGTTCAGTTAGCCAGTGGAACGATGCAAATGGAAATACTCACTCTTCCGGTCGATGAGTTTCCGGAGGGAACGAACTTTGCTGCGGAGAAAAACTACATTATTCCGCAAACGATGGTCAAGAACATGATTAGGCAGGTCTATTTTGCTATTTCACGTGAGGAACTGAGGCCAATATTGACTGGAGCGCTCTGGTCGTTCACTGATGGACAACTCCGCATGACTGCACTGGATGGCTATCGTTTGGCCAGTCGGTGGTCACCCATCTCTGGTCTAGCGGATGACGCCAATGTTGTGGTTCCGGGGAAGGCATTGCGTGAGTTGCTCCGGCTCTTATCGGACCTGGGGGATGATCTCTCTGTCAAAGTAGGTGGGAGCGCCATTTCCTTTGACTTCAACGGTATCCATTTGGTCAGTCGCCTCTTGGAGGGGCAGTTCCCCAGAACGGAACAGTTTTTGCCCAAGGCTCATCAAACCAGGGTGCTGTTGCGCGCGGATGTGCTTATTTCTGCGGTGGAGAGAGCGGCCCTGGTGAGCAAAGAAGGAACAGAAGGCTCAGTTAAACTGGTCATCGACGGCAACAAGTTGTCTGTCTCTGCTCAATCGATGGATATTGGGAAACACTATGAGGAGATGGAAGTCGATCAAGGCGGAGAGGATCTACAGATCATGTTCAATATTAAGGCCCTGGGGGAACTGCTGCGGAGTGCCGAAAGCGATGACGTGAGCATTGATTTCCACGGCAGCTTCGGACCAGCCATTCTACGTCCAGCAAACCAGGAGAATTATTTCGGTCTGTTGATGCCGCTACGGCTCAACTAGGAGGTGTGTTCCCTGCAGCGTGTATCATTTGAGGGTGAGTTCATCACCTTGGCACAGTTTCTGAAGAAGGTCAATTTGGTCTCATCGGGTGGAGAAGTGAAGAGTTTCTTGCTCACCGAATCGATTATGGTCAATGACATGAACGAGAACAGGCGTGGCAGAAAACTTCGCAGCGGAGACCAGATTGTCGTCAGTGGGCGATTATTTGAACTGGTGTAGACAGCATGGTGATTGAGCGATTGGTGGTTGAGAACTGGCGCAACTTTCGGTGTTGCGATTTGGCCCTGCATCAGGGACTGAATATCTTGGTCGGAAGGAATGCGCAAGGCAAGACTAATCTACTGGAGAGCATTCAGTTTCTGTCAACCGGGAGGTCTCATCGAACCAGCAATCAAGCTGATCTGATTCGTTGGGATGCTGCCGGATTCTTTTTGCACGCAACCGTGCAGAAGAGACTTGTCTCAGCAACCATTGACTTCAGTTTGGCTAGAAACGGTGAGCGTATGCTGAAGGTCAACGGCATTCCCGAGAACAAGTTGAGTTCCCTGCTTGGCATCATGAACTCAGTGATCTTTGACCCTGACGACCTGCAGCTGCTCAAGGGCTCGCCTGCTCTCAGACGACGCTTTCTGGACGTGGAGATATCTCAGGTCAGTCAACGTTATCTCTTCGCTCTGCAGCAGTACAGCCGGGTGCTCAGGCAGAGAAATCAGGCTCTGAAGACTCTGGACAACCGGGCAGAAAAAGAGAGCGTCGACATCTGGGATGAACAGCTAGTCGGTTACGGAGCCAGGATTGTGGCGATGAGGCTACAGGCACTACAGATTCTGGAAGGACATGCCTCGAACAACCTGGCAGATATTTCCGAGGGAAGAGAACGGATTCGGCTGCAATACCACCCGTTTGGGCGCAATTTGACGATTTCATTCCAAGAAGATACAATTAGACAACAGTTCTGGGATATGCTCAAGAAGGAGAAATCGCAGGAGTATTTGCGCCGACAATCCCTGCTCGGCCCGCATCGAGATGACTTCACTTGCCTGGTCAATGAGATAGATGTGAGAGGCTTTGGCTCGCAGGGGCAGCAAAGGTCATCAGTCTTGGCACTCAAGTTAGCTGAGTTGGAGTACATGCGTGACATGACTGGAGACTACCCGATTCTGCTCTTAGATGACGTTCTTTCAGAGTTGGATGAGCGGCGACGTCAGTCACTGCTTTCCCGAGTGGACAGAGGGGTGCAGACATTCATCACTGGGACTGAGGCCAGCTTGTTCACCGGTTTGCAGGACAAATCTGCTCTGATTGGCGAAATAGAAGATGGACAATTGTCCGTAATCAGTTCCACTTGAACTCAGGGGGGATAGGGATGTTCCTGCACATAGGTGGAGATATGATCATTCCAGTCAAAGATATCATCGGTATCTTTGATCTTTCTTTTGGGCCTGAATCGGCCACAAGTGATTTTCTGAAGGTGGCCAAAGAAGAAGGCTTCATTGTGGACAAAATTGACGGAGAGAAAAAATCTTTCATCTTGGTCAACGAGCGCATCTATCTGTCTCCCATTGCCTCTGGTACCTTACGCAAGCGCTGGGAAACAGGGCGCAGAGAACTTTGTTTGGACAATTTAGAGTAGGACGTGCGACAGAATGGGGGGAGTTCCATGAGCAAAAACAATCAGAATTATGATGCCTCTCAGATTCAAGTTCTGGAAGGACTGGAGGCCGTTCGAAAGCGTCCTGGCATGTACATTGGTGATACAGGCCAAAAGGGATTGCACCATTTGGTTTATGAGATAGTCGACAATAGCATTGATGAAGCACTGGCTGGTTATTGTGATCGAATCACAATCACTATCCACCGTGATGAAAGTGTCAGTGTAGAAGACAATGGACGTGGTATTCCAGTCGGCATCCAAAAACAGGTAGGAAAGAGCGCCCTTGAGGTGGTCCATACTACCCTGCACGCCGGCGGTAAGTTCGGTGGTAGTGGATACAAGGTTTCAGGAGGTCTGCATGGCGTGGGCGCTTCCGTAGTTAACGCCTTGTCGGACTGGATGATCGTCACGGTGCGCACGGATGGAGGCTTGTATCGTCAGGAATATCGCAGGGGAGTGCCGGTCAGCCCTGTGGAACAGATCGGTAAGTCATCTGAACACGGGACTACCACGCATTTCTTCCCGGATAGGACAATTTTCGAAACCGGTAGTTTTGACAACGAGGTGCTGAGCACCCGTTTTCGGGAAATGGCCTTTCTCAACAGAGACATCCGTATCGAGTTGACGGATGAGCGTTCCGGCGAAACGCAGATGTTCCACTACGAAGGAGGCATTTCTTCCTTTGTGCAGTGGATCAATCGTAACAAAGATTCCATTCACAGCACGCCGATCTACGTTAGCGGGGAAAAGGATGGTACGGTAATAGAAGCTGCGCTGCAGTGGAACACGGGCTACAGCGAGACCATAGTCTCTTTCGCTAACAACATCAATACCTCAGAGGGTGGCACTCATGAGGCTGGCTTCAAGTCAGCTCTCACTCGTACGGTGAATGACTATGTCAAGCAATACGGCCTGGCCAAGAACCAGGACAGTGGCTTCTCGGGGGAAGATATCCGGGAGGGCTTGACCGCAGTGATTAGCGTCAAGTTGCTTAACCCCCAGTTTGAGGGACAGACCAAGACAAAGCTAGGAAACACCGATGTGCGCGGTCTGACCGAGTCCATCATCTCTGATCAGTTGTCGGATTATCTGAAAGAGAATCCGGCCACGGCGAAAAAGATTGTGGATAAGGCGACTACTGCGTCCCAGGCGCGAGAAGCTGCACGTCGAGCAAGGGAACTGACCCGCCGCAAGAGTGCACTTGAGGTCAGTCCGTTGCCTGGCAAGCTGGCTGACTGCTCAATTACTGATCCAGCTCTCTGTGAGCTTTATCTGGTGGAGGGAGATTCGGCAGCTGGTTCCGCCAAACAGGGCAGAAGCAGGCAATATCAAGCCATTTTGCCGTTCCGCGGAAAGATACTGAATGTGGAAAAGGCAAGACTGGATAGAATTCTGGGCAACGAGGAGATACGCACGATCATTACTGCCATGGGCACAGGCATTGGCGAAGACCTCAACCCGGCGAAAGCCAGGTACCACAAAGTGATCATCATGGCTGATGCTGACATTGACGGCTCCCATATCAGAACTTTGCTTTTGACCTTCTTCTACCGATACATGCAGCCTTTGTTGAAGATGGGTTACCTGTACATCGCTCAGCCGCCTCTCTATCTGGTGAAACGCGGCAAGCTGGAACGGTACGCATATGACGACGAGCAACTCGAGACTGTTTTAGCTGAAGTAGGTAAGGGCGCGACAATTCAGCGCTACAAAGGTCTGGGTGAGATGAACCCGGAGCAACTGTGGGAGACAACGATGAACCCGGAGAATCGCATCTTGCTCAAGGTGAACATGGATGATGCTGCGGCGGCTGAAGAGATCTTTACCGTGCTCATGGGCGAAAAAGTTGAGCCGCGCAAAGAATTCATCGAGCGGAACGCCAAGTATGTGAAGAACCTTGACGTCTAGCCATATGGATGCAGACATATTTCCGAGGAAGATGAGGTGAGGTAGCTTGGAGTTCAATCATGGCAGAATCATGCCAGTGGATATAGAAGACGAGATGAAGAAGTCGTATATCACCTACGCCATGACAGTCATCGTCGGCAGAGCCCTGCCTGACGTCAGGGATGGTCTTAAGCCTGTTCACCGGCGCATTCTCTATGCAATGGGTGATCTCGGTTTTACTCATGACAAGCCATACCGGAAATCGGCACGTATTGTCGGAGATGTGTTGGGCAAGTTCCATCCGCATGGCGACGTAGCTGTCTATGATACCATGGTGCGTATGGCTCAAGACTTTGCCAGCCGTTATCCCCTGATCGACGGACACGGCAACTTCGGATCAGTTGACGGTGATTCACCAGCTGCTATGCGTTATACCGAAGCCAGATTGGCGCCATTGGCCATGGAGATGCTCGCGGACATAGACAAGAAGACAGTAGATTTTGGACCGAACTTCGATGAAACCCTGGAGGAACCACTAGTTCTGCCCTCACGTTTCCCCAACTTGCTGGTCAACGGTTCTTCTGGAATTGCGGTCGGCATGGCCACAAATATCCCTCCACATAACCTGGGCGAGGTGATTGATGGAGTGACCATGCTGATCGACAATCCGGACGTCAATATCGATCAGTTGATGCAGAAAATTAAGGGCCCTGACTTCCCGACAGCTGCCTTTATCATGGGGAGAGAAGGCATCAAATCTGCCTACCATTCCGGCAGAGGCTCGGTCAAGATCAGAGCACGAGCTCGCATCGAGAAGATGAATAGCGGCAGACACAGAATTGTGGTCAGCGAGCTGCCCTATCAGGTGAACAAAGCAAAGCTGATCGAGAAGATCGCTGAACTGGCCGTGAAGGACAAGAAGATCGAAGGCATTTCCGATCTGCGCGACGAAAGCGATCGCGATGAGGCCGTGCGTATAGTGATAGAGTTGAAAAGGGATGCCAATCCTAACGTGGTTCTGAATCAACTCTATAAGCATAGCCAAATGGAGTTGACCTTCGGAGTAATCATGTTGGCACTGGTCAACGGCGAACCCAAAGTACTCAACCTCAAGCAAGTACTCCATTATTACCTGGAGCACCAGAAGGACGTAGTCACTCGCCGGACACAGTTTGAGTTGGACAAAGCGCAAGCTAGAGCCCATATCCTTGAAGGTCTGCGGATCGCTCTCGATCACATTGATGCAGTGATCGCCTTGATTCGTAGCTCGCGTACAACCGAGATTGCCAAGCAGGGATTGATGGAGAACTTTGGCCTCAGTGACAAGCAGGCGCAAGCTATCCTGGACATGCGTCTCCAGCGTTTGACTGGTTTGGAGCGCGAGAAGATCGAAGAGGAGTACAACGAACTGCTGGCTTTGATCGCGCACCTCCTGGAGATTCTTGGTGACCAACACCTGCTGCTCGAGATAATCAAAGACGAGTTGCGAGTGATCAGGGAGAAGTACGCGGATCCGAGACGGACAGAGATTATGGCTGCCGTGGGTGCACTCGAGGATGAAGACCTGATTGCCGAAGAAGACGTGGTGATCACGCTCACACATCAAGGTTATATCAAGCGTCTGCCAGTTGATACCTACCGCAGTCAACGACGTGGCGGACGGGGTATTACGGCCATGGGTACCAAGGAAGAGGATTTTGTGGAGCAGTTGTTTATTACGACCACCCACCACCACATTCTCTTCCTGACCAACATGGGCTTGGTCTATCGGATCAAAGTGCATGAGATCCCAGAGGCTAGCCGTCAATCCAGAGGAACACCGGTTGTGAATCTAGTGCCACTACAGCCTCATGAACGGATTAGCGCAGTTATACCGGTGCGAGAATTCGATGAAGAACGCTGTCTCTTATTGGCCACGCAAGCCGGCATAGTCAAGAAGACAACTCTCTCTGAGTATCATTCAGTCAAGAGCAATGGTTTGATCGCCATTTCGCTGCAGGAAGACGATCAACTGATCGGGGCCAAACTGGTTGGTCCTGAGGACGAAGTGATCCTCAGTACACAGAACGGAATGGCAATTCGATTTGCCACCACTGACGTGAGAGCAATGGGACGAACGGCGCAGGGTGTGAAGGGAATTGCACTTGGCCAGGATCAGGTGATTGACATGGATGTAATCCAGGAGAATGCGGAATTGCTGATCGTCACCGAACGCGGATTTGGCAAACGTACGCCGATCAATGAGTACCGAGCTCAACACCGCGGAGGCAAAGGGATTCAGTCGATCAGGTCAATCAAGAGAAATGGCAAGGTCGTAGGCATCAAGATGGTGCACAGCGAAGATGATGTGATGATCATCACCGCTGAAGGAATAATCATTCGGATGGAGGTCAAGGATATCTCCAGCATGGGGCGCTCGACTCAGGGTGTCACTCTCATCAGGTTGGAAGAGAAGGATAGCGTGGTCGCAATTGCCCGAGTCGCATTGGGCGAAGAATAGCAGAGTATTCTGTCAGGCACAGTCAGGGTAAGACTGTGCCTTATCCTATATATTTACAATTGACAGCAGTTTTGACTAGTGATAAACTAACTCATGTCGCCCCAATAATGACGGAGCGGCTGCGATACCAGCAATTACCCGGTTGACGTAACGCCGGGTGAGATGGTAAGCTAAGAGTCCGCCGGTGAGCGAGAACCTTGAAAACTGAACAATGATGGACCAGATGAAGAATCTGGGTCAGAGGAAGACGAGCCTCGAGAGAGGCAAGTTGGAGACTGACACCAAAAACCCGTTAGTTTCTGTTAACACGGAAACGCACAGGGAAGGGAGCATTTCCGGCAAGAGACGGATGCATACGTTGGGGACATTCCTCAGCATGCAGATGGACATCTT
>JAEZJZ010000068.1 GCA_023436245.1 Bacillota bacterium
AAGATGTCCATCTGCATGCTGAGGAATGTCCCCAACGTATGCATCCGTCTCTTGCCGGAAATGCTCCCTTCCCTGTGCGTTTCCGTGTTAACAGAAACTAACGGGTTTTTGGTGTCAGTCTCCAACTCGCCTCTCTCGAGGCTCGTCTTCCTCTGACCCAGATTCTTCATCTGGTCCATCATTGTTCAGTTTTCAAGGTTCTGTTGCGGTCAGGCGACACATCCCAACATGATGTCCGTTTCGTGGGCTTGGGATATGTCCCCATCGGAGCAGCCGTGGTCGGCATGCTCGTTAGCGCAGTAGTAATGTTAGCACAGGCTTTCGCAGCTTGTCAAGGGATTCGAACACTCCCGTCGAACTGCAACTGGCCGCTTGACTAATATACCAGCCTGACCGCTCGCAGGCAAGTGGCAATTGCTGGCCAAGGGAAAGGCGCGGCTTAAACCGCGCCCGCCTTGCTCCCGATGTCCATAACCTCATACTTGATCATTCCGGCTGGAACAACTACTTCGACAGTGTCCCCAACCTTCTTGCCCAGAAGCGCCTTGCCAACCGGAGACTCGTCAGAGATGCGCCCCTGCATCGGATTAGCCTCAGGAGACCCGACGATGGTGTATTCCAGTTCATCGCCGAACTCAAGGTCCTTCAGCTTCACAACCGTGCCAACACTGATATGATCAACAGCTATGTCACTCTCGTCTATCAGCCTCACATTGCGCAGGCTCTTCTCCATTGCCACAATGCGGCCCTCGATGAATGCCTGTTCGTTCTTGGCATCATCGTATTCGGAATTCTCGCTGAGATCGCCGAACTCTATGGCTGCCTTGATCCGCTCCGCCACCTCTTTACGCCTGACGGTCTTCAGGTAGTCTAGTTCCTGCTCCAGCTTGCTCAAGCCTTCCGCGGTAAGCAGGATTTCTTTCTCCGCCATGTTTCTCTCTCCTTTACGTTTACAGATCCTTGTCCAATGAAAAAAGCCTCATGCGTAAGGCACCAACCAAGCAGAGTTGAAGCAGCGGTCGGTGCGTGCTTTATGATATGTGCTTTCATTTCAAACTATGCGGTCGAATGGACGGGTCGTCGCCGTTCAAGCCGCCGAGGCTCATGCGCTAAGATATTATACGAACGGGTACTTTGGGTGTCAATGTAAATTTCCAATCACACTCGGTCAGAACTCCATCAATCTAATTCGCCGCCCGCCCTAGCATTCCCTTCAGACACCAGATGATAAGCAATCGGCCACTGGCTCCATGCAAAGATGCGATCCATCAGGTTGATTCTTCTGGACATGTTCACCGGCCAATCAGTCAACTTGCCGGTCAAGAACGCCGCGATCAGCACGGTTTCCAGAACCGGAAACTGATCACTACTGTCAGCCCAGATCACGGGCGGTAGTCCGAGCTGCTCCGGCAGACCGAGGTCAAGGCTGAGGCACCCGAGGAACGGCTCCACAGCAAGTCCATTGGCGGAGATCAGCAACGTTCCTTGGCGCAAGGCTAGTCGGCTGACCTCAGGCACGCATTCCGGCGATACGATCAGTAGATGGGCGTCGGCTTTGCCTGAGCCGTAACTGGCGGGACGTACGGCTATGCCGGTTTGCCCGAGTGTCCTCACCTTTTCATTTTCCTTGAGCAACACGGTGATAGAGCGCGCGTATGGCTCAAGGCCAAGCACCCAGAAGGCACGTTCCCATTCTGCGACGGCAAGACCAATGGACAGTCTATCGCCAAATAACTCCAATTGCTTAGCCAGGCCAGGTAGCATCCGGCGCAACATGCCCAAAGCCAGAGACCTACCGGCGACTCTGTTCCGGCGCTCGACCATCAGGTTGTGGGACAGGACAGTAGGGAGCTGTTCTCGCTCTGGGCCAGCCTGCAGAAGTGCCCCCCCACGGGGGACACCCACCACTGACAGCTCCGCCGTCAGTTCCCCGCATGGAATTGCGGCTTGCCATAACGCTTTCTCCGGAAGGCGATTGCCCACCCGCTGCAAAAGGGGTAGCGGCACGTATTTGGCCCAAGGGCCGTAATGACGCAAGCGGTCTCCAGTTAGGGCCTGTCGATAGATCACCGGAACGGCCGGCATGAAAACACCTCCTAGCTAGCTGTATGCCGGCTGGGAGGTGTGAATGAACCGTCTCTTAATGATCAGATAGTCCGCGCAACCCTTGGAGAATACGCCTGAGCATCTCAGGGTCGACGTAGCGATCTCCCTGAATGGGAGACTCTCCAATATTGATCGAAATCAGTTGCCGATCGGTCAGAGCTTCTGCCAAGTTGATGCGCATGTTTGAGCCGATGAAGACAACCGTCTCATAGCTGCGAATGAGCGCCATCAAGCGCATCAACTCGTTGATCAGATCAGTGCCGGTCGACTCGTTCGCCAGTTGCCAGCGTTCTTTATCGGTCATTAGCAAACAATAATCGACGCCATACTCGTCAGCTACTGCCTCCAACTCAGGCTTGTTGGAAACAGGGAATCCGATCAAGCAGATCTTCCCGCCTTTGCGAATTTCGCCGAGTGTCTCCAAGCGCGAGACAAAGCTACGGTCGACACCCAAATCGTTTGCGGCTTCCTGCTGCGAGGCCCCGGCCATCCGCTTCTCCAGTATCTTATCGATCATATGGATTATGCGTTCGCGACTAACCAACTTCTCGCCAATTCGGATGAAATCCATTTGACCATACCTCGTTTCTGATTCGCTGCTTGTTATCATTCTAACTAATTCGCCTAACGGAAGACAAGAAGCATCTTGTCGAAAGGTGCAACCCCGACAAAATGCCTCCGTAGAAGACCATTCTCTGACGCTCAGCGGATGCACACATGCGCGACTGCAGATCTGATTGCAACTCGCATCGGATGCAACTAGCACTCTGCCATGGGGCGCCAAGTCTCGCTAAACTGGTTTGGGCATCAATAGCCCCTGCATTGCTTAGTCTGGGATCTGACTCCCTACTAGATAGCTCGCTTGACCGCAAGGGTGCAGTTATGCCCGCCAAAGCCAAGGGAGTTGGAGAGTGCCGCATAAATCGGCAAATCCCGGCCGACGTTTGCGACGTAGTCAAGATCACAGTCCGGATCAGGGTTCTTCAGGTTAATGGTTGGGTGTACGTATCCGGCTTGCACTGACAACGCAGTCACCGCCAACTCCACCGCACCGGCTGCACCCAGGAGGTGGCCGATCATGGACTTGGTGGAATTCACAGCTAACAGCCCAGCATGCTCAGCAAACACATTCTTGATCGCCAGCGTCTCCAAGCGATCGTTCATGTCCGTAGATGTACCGTGTGCGTTGATGTACTGAACTTCATTTGGCTGCAGGTCAGCATCAGCCAACGCCAGTTGAATGGCGCGCGTGGCACCCTTTGCCTCTGGGTGAGGGGCCGTCATGTGACTGGCATCGTTGGTGGCTGCATAGCCGACCAATTCGGCATAAGCCTTGCCGCCCCTTCGCACCAAATGCTCTTCAGTCTCCAAAACCAGCACGGCCGCTCCTTCGCCCATGACGAATCCATCCCGCTCCAGATCGAATGGCCGGGAAGCTGTTGCCGGGTCGTCATTGCGAGTACTCAAGGCCCGCAGTGCACAGAACCCGGCCAGGCCAATCGGGTGAATACTTGCTTCGGCTCCGCCGGCAAGCACGAGATCAGCCTCACCGCGCTGCAAGCTGCGGAAAGCTTCTCCAATCGCCTGACCACCACTAGCGCAAGCGGACACGATGTTGTTTGCTGCACCGGTGAATCCGTAGCGGATGGCGACTTGACCAGCAGCCATGTTGCCAATCATCATTGGAATGAGAAACGGACTGACCTTTGCCGGCCCTTTGGAGAGCAGCGTCTCGTGCTGCGTGGCCAACGTTTCCAGACCGCCTATCCCGGAGCTGATGTAAACCGCAGCCCGCTCCCGGTCGACTTGCTCCAAGCACAGCCCCCCGTCCTGGACAGCTAACTCAGCCGCAGCCAAGGCAAACTGCACAAAGCGATCCGTGCGACGCGCTTCTTTCTTGTCCATGAAGTCGCCCGGCTGAAAGTCGGGGACCTCGGCCGCAATTCTGGTGGAATACTCACTGGCGTCAAAGCGGGTGATTGGGCCAACGGCCGATTCCCCGGCCTTCATCTTCGCCCAGACAACGGAATTGCCCAGGCCCAGGGGTGTGACCATGCCTATACCGGTAATGAAAACCCTCTGCATTTGCCTGCCCCTTCCTAGGCCCTGGCCTGAAGATAATTAGCGATATCCATAACGGTAATGATCTGCTTCAAGTCTTCCTCTGCAATCTTCAAGGAAAACTCTTCCTCCAGCTTCATGACCAGCTCTACCATGTCCAGAGAATCAGCGCCGAGATCATCCTTTACCTTGGACTCGGCATTGATTTCATCTATAGCCATTCCCAGCTGATCGGCAATAATCGCCTTAACCTGATCGATAGTGTTCATCACTGTCACCTCCTTTCATTACATGGCCAACCCGCCATTGACCCCAATCACCTGACCAGTAATATACCCTGATTCTTCCTCGGCTAAAAAGCCGACAACGTGCGCGACCTCAGCCGGTGTTCCCGCCCGCTGCAGCGGAACCTGGGCCACAAATGCCTGCCGCTGTTCTTCTGTGAGGGAACTGGTTAGCCCGGCATCAATGAAGCCAGGGGCAACCGCATTGACGGTAATCTTCCTGGAAGCCAGCTCCCGGGCAGCCGTCTTGGTCAGCGCAATCAAGCCCGCTTTGGACGCAGCATAGTTTGCCTGGCCATACGTCCCTATCTGCCCCGCCACCGAAGCGATGTTGATGATTCTGCCATAACGCTGCCTAATCATCAGTTTGGCCGCTGACTGCAGACAGAGGAAAGCAGCCTTCAAGTTGACAGCCAGCACCTGGTCAAATTCGGCTTCGCTCATCCTGATCAGCAATTGGTCCTTGTTGACACCAGCATTATTGACGAGAACATCCAATCGCCCAAACTCATTCTTAACTGCTGAGAACATCTCGGAGATTTGTCCGGCATCGGGCAGATCTGCAGAGACCAACAAGCAGGTCACGCCTGCAGCGGACAGCTCATTAGCCAGTTCCTGAGCCACCTGCTCTCCGCTGCGGCCGCGGCTGTGCAGCGCAAGATCGAACCCGTTCTTGGCCAAGCGGCGACAAATCGCTGATCCCAAGGCCCCAGTTGAGCCGGTAACCAACGCAACCGGACGTTCACTCATCTGACAAGTCTCCAATCTCTTCGCGAATTTGCGCCGCAACTGCAGCGATAGCTGCAGGGGAATCAGCTTTGTAGATCGTTACTTGGCGGTTGATCTTTTTGACCATACCACCCACCGTGCTGCCTGGCCCAACCTCCAAGAAATGCGTGAACCCAAGCTCCAGCAGACGGGCGATGCCAGCGGCGAACTCAATTGGCTCGCTCACCTGTCTGCAGAGCAGTTGCCGAACTTCTTCAACCGACCGATAGACGCTGGCATTGACATTGCTGATCACAGACATCTGTGGGGCTCGCCAAGTCGCAGCCTGGAGGTGTGGCGCAAAGGTTTCCGCGGCACGTCGGAGCAGGCGAGTGTGAAAGGGGGCGCTGACTGGCAGTGGCACCAGACGCTTGGCTCCGGCGGAGGTGAGTGCAGCGCAAGCGCGCTCCACTGCCGCCTTGTCCCCTGCAATCACTACCTGATCCGGGGCGTTGAAATTGGATGCCTGCACCAATGCATCCTCGCTCGACGCGGATGCGCAGATGGAGACCACCGTCTCCCGATTCAGCCCCAGCACAACCACCACGGCCCCGGCATCTGGCGGATAAGCCGCGTCCATTGCCTTGCCCCGCTCATGCACCAGCCGTACGGCGGTGTCAAAGTCGATGGCGCCAGCCGCCGCGAGAGCGCTGTACTCGCCCAGACTCAACCCAATTGCGCCGTTTGCCTTCACCCCGCCGGCTGCCCAAGCCCGGTAGTAAGCGAGAGAAGCAGTCAGAATCGCCGGCTGAGTGTAGGGTGTGAGATTCAGTTGCTCAGCCGGCCCGTTGGCCAGCAGGTCGGTAAGCGACCAACCAAGCGCCCGATCGGCTCTGCTGAGTAACTCCTGTGTCTCTGGATAGTGCTCGGACAGTTGCCGCACCATTCCCACCGCCTGGACTCCCTGCCCAGGGAAGAGCAATGCTAGTTTTGGCAAAACAACCCCTCCAGACGCGCTGCAATTGTCTGCACCTCAGCGACCAACTCTTGCATGATCTCACTGGCCGGCATGACCTTCTTCACCAGACCGGCCGATTGTCCAGCCATCACCGAACCAAAGGTGACATCGCCTTCCCGAGCTGCCTGGCGCAATCGCCCGGAGCCGAACTCTCCCAGTTCCTGCAGGCCTGCACCGCTTGCTTCCATTTCCCGGTATTGCCTGGTGAAGCGATTGCGCAAGGCCCGTACCGGATGCCCCGTGGAATAGCCAGTGACCACCGCATCACGGTCGGCAGCCTCAACGATTGCCTGCTTATACGCCTCGTGTACCGAACACTCGGTGCTGCAGACGAAACGAGTACCGAGTTGTACTCCTTCTGCTCCTAAAGCGAAAGCGGCTACTACCCCGCGCGCGTCAGCAATGCCCCCGGCCGCAATCACCGGCACCTGCACTGCATCGACGAGCTGGGGCACCAAGGCAATCGTGCTGATATCTCCGATGTGCCCGCCGGCCTCCCAGCCTTCCGCGATCAATCCATCCACACCCAAGCGCGCTAGACGCTTGCCGAGCGCCACCGAGGAAACAACAGGCAAGACCTTGATGCCTCTTGCCCGCAGGTCGGCGACATATGGCCCAGGATTGCCGGCACCTGTGGTCACCACTGGCACCTGCAATTCCATGATCAACTGCAGTACTTGCTCAGCATGAGGCGAAAGCAGCATCACGTTTACACCAAAGGGCTGATCAGTCAGGGCGCGGGCGCGCATAATCTCTCCCCGCACATCTTCTGCAGTCATGTTGCCGGCGCCAATTATGCCGAGACCACCTGCCTCGGAAACGGCAGCCGCCAGTTCCGCCTGAGCCACCCAAGCCATGCCGCCCTGAAGAATGGGGTACTTGATGCCAAGCAAATGAGTGACCGCTGTTGACAGCATGGGCTTTCCTCCTACCATTCGATTAAGGCCGTTCCCCAAGTGAGACCACCCCCGAAACCAGCCAGCAAAATACGTTGTCCCGGTCGGAATGAGCCGGCCTCCGCAGCCTCCGCCAAGGCAATTGGCACAGACGCGGCCGACATGTTTCCGTAGTTATGCAAATTGACGATCACCTTGTCCGGCGAAATGCCCAATCTCTTGGCCACCGAATCGATAATCCGCTTATTCGCCTGATGTGGCACAAACCAATCCACATCCGCCACCTGCAGGCCTGAGTTCGCCAATAACTGCAGGCTGGCTTCGGGCACCTTAGAGATCGCGAAGCGGAAGACCTCCTGGCCTTCCATGCGAATAAAGTGTTCCCTGCCGGCAACGGTCTCCGCGCTAGCCGGTTTGCGGGAGCCACCTGCAGGTAGCTGCAACAAGTGACCGCCGGTGCCGTCGGCACCGATTTCCACCGCTTGCAGTAAATGCGACTCACTCGGCCCCAGCACCACTGCTCCGGCGCCGTCACCGAAGATCACGCAAGTGTTGCGATCCTGATAATCGGTAATGCGGCTAAGTGTCTCCGCGCCAATTACCAAACAATAGCGCGCGGCCCGGGTACTGATCAGGCTCTTGGCCATGGAAAGTCCATAGATGAACCCGGAACATGCGGCAGAAAGATCAAAGGCAGCCGCCCGCGTTGCCCCAAGCACCGCTTGCACCAGGCAGGCGGTGGCAGGAAAGGTGGTGTCGGGGGTGATGGTTGCAACGATGATCAAATCCAGATCGATCGGATCAAGGCCGGCTTTCGCCAAGGCAGCACGCGCTGCGTTGACCGCCAAATCAGAGGTTGCCTCAGTGCTATCAGCTATGTGACGTTCCAGAATGCCGGTACGCGTCCTAATCCACTCGTCATTAGTGTCAACCATCTGTTCCAACTCCTGGTTGGTCAACACCTGTCCAGGTAGATAATGGCCCCAGCCAAGGATTCCTGCCTGCTGCACCATTGCGACCTCCTTTGTGCACACACTTGTGAACAGATTATAGCACGGGGTACCCTGCTGTGCAATAGTTTGTGCACGAGTAGTATCCTACAGAAACCGACATTTGAATGCAACCTAAAGGCAGTTGCGCTAACAAAAAGCACACCTGCAAGCAGCGGGTGTGCCTGATTATGCCCAAGGCGAGACTGGAAATCGGCTGAGTATACGTCGCGCCAGCTGATCTGATAGCGGAGTGTGATCGTGCATCATCCCCTTGTGCAGCCCTTGCAGAGTGCGTAAGCCGGCCTGAGTAGTCAGAGAGAGGTCACTAGTCAATCGGGAGAGCGTCTTGCGCCTTGCCTGCTCGATTGCGGGCAAATAGGGGGTTCCGGCTTGCAGATTAGCGATATACTCTTCCGCCAGATATACCTTGGCCAGGCTGGTCAATGGGTTCCCACAGGCACCACTTTGGGTGACTCCGAACAGCTCCGGCAGGCCAGAGGCAATACCAGCTTCAATGGAGGCCAGCAGTTCCTCGCCCTCTTCTCCCATCGACTGGCGCAAGGTCAGCGGAGAGCAGAAGGCATGGACCTGCAATGAGCGAATGAGCGCGTGCTCTACAGTGTGCGCCTGCTGGTACGAGATCAGGTCGCCGACGGACGCTTGCAACAGGACAGGCAACTCGCGCTCGCTGTCAGTCCCCATCAGGGTGATCTGCACATCACCGCTGCCTCGCGACTCTGTATTACCGCCTTGTAGTACGTAGCCCGCCCCCGAGATGCAAGGGTACTCCGGCCGCAAGTTTACCAAGTCAAGCGGCTCAACCTCCAGAGCGAGAATGGCTTTGCCTGTCAGGCGAAAGTGCTTGGCCTTGGCCTGCTGGCGACCGAAGAGCCGCAGAAAGACGGCTGACACCCTCTCGAGTCCGCCCCCACTCAAAGCAAATACGTCCTGCATCCAGATTTCCGTGACCTGCGCGACCACGCCAACCGGATAAGGGTCGCGACCAGCCGAGGCCAGCATCAGAAAAACATCTGACCCTACCCCAGCCTTAATCAGAGCAGGAATCAGCCCGGGACTAAGGAAGACTGCCGCCACACTGCCGCCAGGGCGGGGAAGTAGCCCATTGCTCACGGGCAACGCCAGAAGCGATTGCGACATCGGGTGAACACCTCCCAGCCGTTAGATTAGGGTAGCTGCCAGTATAGCCCTGAGCTCTGCCACGTCATTGGCTCGATTGATCGCCTCACGCGCTCTCGCAGCCTGGGGTAACCCCTTCACGTAAGCGGCCAACGTCTTTCGCATCTCCCGAATGGCTGCGTACTCGCCCTTGAACGAAACTGCCAAGTCAAGGTGGCGAGTCGCGACCTGCAGACGTTCCGGCGCATCGGGGTCACTCTGATAGCCGCCGCCACCCAAGAGCGCTGCCACTTGTCCAAACAACCATGGTCGACCGAGCGCGCCACGGCCCAGCATGACTGCGGCACAACCAGTCTGCTTGACCATCCTGTCTGCGTCTTCCGGCTGCCAGATATCCCCGTTGCCGATCACGGGAACAGAAACTGCCTCCCGAACTTGGCGAATGATCTCCCAATCAGCCTGACCACTGTAGAACTGTTCACGAGTGCGCCCATGGACTGCGATCGCGGCCGCACCTGCCGCCTCCAAGGCCACAGCCAGCGGCACGGCAGTGATATGCTCGTCATCCCAGCCTTTGCGTATCTTAACTGTCACCGGAACCGGCACCGCCCCGACCACTGCTCTGACGATTGCAGCTGCTTTGGGGATATCCCGCATCAGGGCTGACCCTTCTCCGTTCTTGACAATCTTAGGGGTCGGGCAACCCATGTTGATGTCCAGAATCTCACACTGACTGATGGACCAGGCCAACTGCGCCGCCTTCGCCATTTCGCCAGGATCGCTGCCGAAAATCTGCACGCTGATCGGCCGCTCTGCGCTTGTCACAGCTAGCATACGTTTGGTGGCCTGCTGATCATAGACCAGGCCGAGGTCACTGACCATCTCGCTGTAAACCAAGCCGGCACCGCATTCTCTGCTGATCAGCCGATACGCCTGGTCAGTGAACCCGGCCATTGGTGCGGCAAACACTGCATTCGGCAACTCCACCGTTCCGATTCTCATAAACTCACCGCCTTGTTCTGTTTGAGTCAGAGGGACGGGCTTTTGACTCATGGGATAGATTGGCGAAAACAGAAGATTGCTTGTCGGCTTACCTTTGTGCTATAATGACTCTTGCAGTTGCTTCGGGGCGTGGCTCAGCTTGGTAGAGCGCACGGTTCGGGACCGTGAGGTCGAAGGTTCAAATCCTTTCGCCCCGACCATTCCTGAGATTAGGCAGGTGGCCAGTAGGTCACCTGCTTTTTTCGTTGCCACAAAGTCATTGCTAACCCGCAGCGAAAAACCTCGCCGCAGCGAGGTTTTTCGCTTAACCCTTGGTGTTACCCTTGAGTGGATGCTTAGTGGACTGTTGCCCCGCCATTTCCGGAACTGGCACATCACGCGTGACGTATTCTTCATGCGAGGCCTCGCTAGGCTGACCGAGATGCAACTCACCGCGGCGCTCAGCCATCAGTCGCCTGCTTCTTTGGCCATAGTGTTCATCCGGCTGTAAGTGATTCCTTTTATTCATCAAGACCACCCTCCTCAAGCTTAGTCTGCAGGAACAGGGTGGTTTTATACTGCCTGCGCCGCAGGCAGTAACTTCTACTGTCAGCCGCAGTCGTCAGACTCGAGCGATTGGTCGATCAACCGCAACGCTTCCTCGACAGCGAAAGCCACAAATTCTCCACAGCGCACCCGATAATCCGGGCCCTCAGGCTTGATCGCCCGACAATCGATCGACCCAAACTTGGCTGCGAAAGAGTCCATCAGCTGCTTGGTTACCGTACGGAGCTGTTCCGGCTTTGGCTCTCCCTGTTTGCGACCAAGGAATGCGCCTAAACCCATCACTGCCCCCGCAAGCGCGCCGCAGACGCTACCGCAACTGACTCCACCGCCGAACCCGCCGGAAAGCTTCAGCCCGAAGTCCTTTTCCTCTTCCGACAGGTCATTAGCCATGGCCAGCCAGGCAGACTCAGCGCAGCTGTAGCCAGACTCGTAGAGTTTCTTGGCCAGTTCTACTTCCTTCATGACAACCTCTCCTTCCGCGCAATCATCACCGGGTCGGAAGGGCAACATCGCCCTGTTCAATCCGTCGGTGCCGCTAATAGCATATTCTTGATCAGACGACTCTTTCCTGCCATCAAGAGGATTTTCGCTTGGCAAAGCACAATCTATACTAATGCAGTTTCTATTGAAGGCTTGCCACGCGCGTCAAGTCTCAGCCCAACCGTCTTCGACTGTTTAGCCGGCCCTGCCTTTCTTGGTGTGCCATAAAAGCCTATCGGGGGGAGTGAGCGGAGTGCCTGAAGTGATGTTGACTCGAGAAGAGCTGCTTGCATGCCTGGATGCCCAGGGCATTCACATCAGCTATCGTACCCTGCGTTATTATTCTTCCCTGGGCTTGATTCGAAATCCGGCAATGCAGAAGGGCGCTGACGGACATAGCCGTGGCTACTATCCGGAATCCACCGCGGACTGTGTTGCGATTGTTTCGCAACTGCAGGCGCATGGCCTGAATCTGCAGCAGATCAAGGATGCGATCGAACACATCATGGCCGCAGCTGATGGACAGGCAGAGACGATTGGCACGTGGAGGAAGCAGATCGCCGAGACAGGCCATTTGCCGCTGCTCTATGAGTTGCTACCCCAACTAGGGGACGAACTACGCCGTCACCTGGTGGAAATGCTCTGCGCGGTCGGGCTGCCACCGGTAGCCACGTCCCTGCAACAAGTACGGTTGTCTCTGATTGCGCCAAACGGGGAAACAGCCAATCGCCTATTGCTTATCCCCGACGGCTCGCTGCAAGTCAGTCAACTGAATTTCTGGGAACTCCCCGAACTGACGGAACTCCTGGCCAGAACCACAAACGACGACAGACGTCGCACGCTGATCCAGGTGCGCACCTGGCTGCAGGGTCGCAACGATTGGGCCCTAGAGAACTTCTGGCTGGTGCGCTGTCAGCGACGACCAGTGGGCTGCCTCGGTCTGCAGCGACCATGGCCTTTGCGCCTGCAGTCTGCAGGCATGGTCTATGGCCCGCTGGTGGAACCGGAGTACGCAGCTCTGGGCGTAGCAGAGACCCTGATGTCGCAAGCAAGATCGCGAGCGCAAGCCCTTGGGCTAAGCAGCCTGCAGATCGCGCTGCATGAGGACGCACTCGCCGCCAACGACTGGCTGCCAACCGGATTCCAGGTGGCCTGGCGGGGACACGACTGCCTGATTTCCACGGCCCAAGCCAGGATTGCGGGCAGCGCAAACGTTCAGCCGCTGCAGGTCAACTTCTTGCGCGCCCTGTTCCCAACCCAGCCGCCCATTTTGCTGACCCAAGCATCAACAGACGGGACTACTCCGGGCTGGGTCTTGCTGGATGACGACGGCGCGCCAGTGGCTGCCGCCTGGTTGAGCCTAGCGGATCAAGAGATCCTGGTCCATTACCCGGGAAACTGGGTGCTACATGAAACAGGCCTGGCCGCTCTGCTGGAGACTGCGAAGGCAGCAGCCAGGACAAAGGGGCTGTTCCATCTGAGAGTCCGACTGCCGCTCGAGGCCAAGCTGACGGGGATAGTCGAACAGCAAGAGAGTACAATCTATTGGCTCGCTCCAGAGAAGAAGGAACCCGGCCCTCGCTAGGCCGGGTACTTTGCTTTATTCACCGATGATGCGCACTTCTGTCTCCAGCGTAACCCCGAACTTCTCCTGCACAGTGGCCTGCACGTGCTGAATCAACGCCTCTACATCCGCAGCCGTGGCACCGCCCACATTGACAATGAATCCCGCGTGCAGGGTACTGACCTCTGCCCCGCCAATGCGTTTGCCCATCAACCCCGCTTGCTGGATCAACGCACCGGCATAGTGACCAGGAGGGCGTTTGAAGACGCTTCCGGCGCTTGGCAGTTGCAGCGGCTGCTTTTCCCGGCGACGGGCTGCCAAATCGGCCATCAACTGCTTGCCCAGCTCGGGAGCCTGAGCAGGCAGGCGTAACTTAGCTGCGACTGCGATCAAGTTGCGGTCGAGCAAAGCCGAATGGCGGTACCCGAAATCGAGTTCCGCGGCAGAGAGCAGATGCTCTCTGCCCAGGACATCGAGCACTGTCACTTGCTCTGTGACATCCTGCATTGTCCCGCCATAGGCGCCTGCATTCATCATCACCGCCCCGCCCAACGTGCCCGGAATCCCGGATGCGAACTCGAAGCCGCCGAATCCGGCTTCCACCGCCGTTCTGGCTAGGGCGGCTAGGGAGATCCCTGCTTCGGCGGACAGACCATCTTCGTTGAGCGTGACCACGGAAAGCGCATCGGCTATCTTGATCACCACAGCCCGCAATCCCTTGTCCCGCACCAGCAGGTTACTGCCTCTGCCGATCACCAGGATCGGCAACTGCTGCTCGTGACAGAAAGCCAGCAACTGCTGCAGTTCGGAGACTGTGCTGGGAACGGCCAGCGCATCCGCCGGCCCGCCGATGCGAAAGGTTGTGTGCCGACTCATCGGCACACTTAGTTCAACTATCCCGGGAAAAGCATCCGCTAGTTGCTCCAGCCTCTTGTCTGACAAGCGTCGAGCCCCCCTCTTGCGCAAGACCTGCTAGGAGCGCAGATCTCGTTGATAACTGGTCAGAGTGTGCACTCCATCTTCTGTCAAAATCACATCGTCCTCTACCCGGATGCCACCCTTGCCGGGCAGATAGATACCCGGCTCGATAGTGAAGGCGTGACCGGGCTTCAGAACCAGGTCATTTCCGGCAACAATATAGGGCTCCTCGTGCACTTCCAGCCCTAAACCGTGCCCAAGCCGGTGGGTGAAGTATTGCCCAAACCCGCCATCTCGAATCACCTGCCGAGCGATCTCATCCAACTCGCTAGCCATCATGCCTGGCTTCACCGCCGCTCTGGCCGCTGCATTGGCCTCTAGCACCAATTCATAGGCCCGATTCAGCTCCTCATCCAGCGGTCCGGTGGCGAAGGTGCGGGTGATGTCCGAAACATAGCCATCAATCATCGCCCCGATGTCAGCCATAACCAAATCGCCAGGCTGCATGGCCCGATCACTGATCGAAGCGTGCGGCAGGGCCGTGCGTTCTCCACAGACGATGGTGGCAAAGGCCACCTTCGCCTCTGGATACAATTGCTTCATGTTGGCCACAGCCGCCGTCAGCAGTTCTTCTTCGGTCCGACCGGGAGCGATTGCTGTCTTCAGCCCGTCCAGCATGGCATTGACGGCGTCTGCAGCCCGCTGCATTGCCCGGCGTTCAACCGCATCCTTGGCCATCCGCAGTTCAGCCAGGTAAGGCCGCGCATCAACCAACTCGATCGGCTGAGCGGCCTGCAGCACAACATCATACTCCAGCAGACGGCAGGAACGAAACTCAAAGGCTATCCGGCCGGGAGTCAAACGCTGCTTGAGCCCCGGCACCAATCCGGCTGGGCCAACTTCGTCGGTGTAGGTGAGCAGATCAGTGATCCCACTGGAACGCCTGACCCGATCAGCCTCAAATGCCGGGCAGCAGAAGAAGCTGTCCCCGGTAGCCGGCACCACCAGAAAGGCTGGCCGCTCACTCAGACCCATGCTGAACTCCGCCAAATAGAACAGGCTGGCACTGGGGGCAACCACGAAGGCAGCTATCTGTTCGCGCTGCGCTAGCTGCTGCAACTTGGTCACTCTCGCTTGGTTAAGCAAATCTACCCCTCCCCTTGGGGCTTGGGCTATGCCTCGGCCCCTGATTGATCCGCAGGCTGGAAACGGCTTGATCAGAAGGCCGCGATCCACGATTGCCCACCCCTATCAGTTCGCCCTCCAGCATAATGCCTCCTGCGTAATCATGTGGGCTCACTCGGGCTTCGCGCGCAGGGCGACCACCTCAGCCAGCAACTCGCGATCCAGATCGTGGGTCAGCAGTGAACTGGCTTCCTCCACCGGAACGAAGCTACCCCAGCTGATCTCGTGTCCGTCGACTTTCACCTGTTCGTCCTCCGCCTCCATCAGGTACCAGGAAACGCGCTTCTGGCGCCAGCTGCCACCCGGCAAGCGGTATTGATAGGACGTATCCCGCAAAGACTTCAGCACCCTGGGCTGAATCCCGGCTTCCTCGGCCACCTCTCGCAGAGCCGCCTCCAGCTGGCTTTCCCCGGGCTCCAGATGCCCCTTGGGGAATATGTATTCCCCCCGGTAGTTGCGGAGCACCAACACGTCACTGCTACAGAAGATGATTCCTCCAGCACTTCTCTCTTCTTCCACCAACTCACCCCCAACCGGCCTTCCAGGCCAATTAACAGACAGCCATCTGATTGCGTTTATGAAGGGTTGAAACCACTTCGCTGTCTCTGATGATTGATATGGTCGCACAAGCGATTGGCCGGCCGCAAGGCCATGTACTGGTCAACTGCCTCACCCCAACTGGCTGTGGTGTCTCCCCAATGGAACAACTCGGGCAACGGCAATGGACGGCATTTCATTCGTCGAGCCAACTTGGATTACCTCCCCTATGCATTCTTACAGGAGGACCACTGAAAAGACTGACGCGAGGCACAGACGGGACAGGAGTACGTTCTTTGTCCCGCCCACAGCCCTGCTCGACCGACACAGCACCCTTGTCAGTGGTCTCCTTCCAGCATAGGTTACCGCTTTACGCCGAGTTCCAACCGATAAAGATACGCCAGAATGGCGGCCACAGCGGGATAGAGCTCCTCCGGGATATGAGTACCTAAAGGCACCTTGAGCAGGGCCTTAGCCAGCGCTTCATCCTGCACCAACGGAACACCATGTTCCTTGGCCAGAGCGATAATGCGGCGGGCCATTTCGCCTCTGCCTTGTGCGGTGACTTGAGGCGCCACATCTCCTGCGTCGTATTCCAGTGCCACCGCCAATTGCGGCTTCTCTTGCATGCTTTTCCCGCCCATCTATAGCTTGAGATCGATTCCCCGCACAAACAAGTCTTCTGCGGTCGGCAACAGCAAAATGGGATCGGCGGCAGCGCGATAGGTCAGTTCACCTGCCTCAAGGCCAACCGAGCCCAGCACCTGCCTAAACTCCCTCTCTGTCTTCTGCAGCCAACCCAGACAATCCTCGCCGGCCAGCATCTGCAAGTCAAACCTCGGCCACGTACCGATACCAACCACGCGCACTGGCCCCAGTCGACGGAAATCGGCAGCCAGCACAAAGCAGAAGGGCCTCCCTCCTGCTGACGCTTGCTCAGATTCAGGTTCACGCTCTCCAACCAGTAACCCGCAGGGAAAAGGCTCGGTTGACAGTAGCAACGGGGTTAGGCTAGGAATGAACCCAAAGATCTGCTGCCAGGCCGGCTGATCCAAAGGGCAGATGCCGGTCTGTTCAGTGGCATTGCCGAGAGTCCCACCCACCTTACCTTGCAAGTGCCTGCGCAACTGCTGCAGATTGCCAAAGGAGAAGTCAAGGCCTAGGTCTGCAAGCAGCTGCGGCAGGAAGAGCGTCGGCTGATTCGCTGTTGTCAGCACTTCCATTTGCCAGACTCCTTGCTGCTGACCGATGACCTTGAGCTCCAGCAGTTCCCCTGTACTCGGCAGCGTGCCTGGCCAACTCGCCCAAAGCTCCAGACCGCCAACCGAGAGTCGCACCAGGTTGTTGCCTTGGCCGGGCAGCACGGTAGCCTGGACGGTCTGTCCGGCAGCCCACCCGGGGCGGACGTTAGGCTGCCCGTCTCCTAAGCGCAGTTCCGGATGAACGCCAGTGGAAGTGATGCGCATTGGCTACTACATCTGCTCGGGAGCTTTCAGCCCGAGCAACTGCAACCCGCGCCTGAGCACCGTTGCGGTGGCCGCCACCAGAGCCAATCGACTCTGTTCAACAGCCGGCTCTTCGCCCAAGATGCGGCAGTTATGATAGAACCGATTGAACGCCTGAGCCAAGTCCAGCACAAAGCGAGACACGGTCGACGGTTCATAGGCATAGGCAGCCCGCTGAATCACCTCCGGGAACTGGCTGATCAGTTTCAGCACGCCTTGGGACGACTCGTCGGTGACGCCGGCGAGGTCAGCGGCAAGCGATCCACCGCTCTTTGCCTTGCGGAGGACCGACATCGCGCGGGCGTGGGTGTACTGTAAATACGGACCGGTCTCGCCGTCGAAGTTGAGCATCTCATTCCAATCAAAGATGATGTCTTTGATGCGACTATTCTTCAGGTTATTGAAGGCGATTGCCCCCATCGCCACGTCATTGGCCACCTGCTCCCGATCGGGCAAGGCTGGGTTCTTTTCGGCGATGATCGCATCGATGCGCTGCGTGGCTTCCTGCAGCAAGTCTTCGAACAGCACCATCTGCCCACGACGGGTGGACATCTTGCCTTCCGGAAGGCGAACCAAACCGAAGGGGATGTGCACCACATCATCCGACCAGGCCAACCCCATTCTTCCCAGCACCAGCTTCAATTGCTGGAAATGCAGCGATTGGTCCATGGCCACGACGTAGATCAGCCGATCCGGCTGGAAGTGGTCATGGCGGTAGAACAGGGCGGCCAGATCGCGCGTGGCATAGAGAGTTGCCCCGTCCGACTTCTGCAACAGGCAGGGCGGCAAGTCGTCGCCGAGCGGCACGATCAGCGCGCCGTCGCTGATTTCGGTTATGCCTGCTGCTTTCACCCGTTCGATGGCTGCCGGGAGCTGGTCTACATAGAAGCTTTCTCCGGTATAGTGGTCGAACTCCACCCCGAGACGCTGATAGAGCTCCTGCAGGGTACGCAGACTAGTGCTGCAGAAGAGGTTCCAGAGGCGATGAGCTTCCGCATCGCCCTCCTCCAACCGCTTGAACCAGGCTCTGGCCTCGTCTCTGAGTGCCGGGTTATGCTCCTCTTCCTGGTGAAACCGCACGTACAGTCTGTAGAGTTTCTGCACCGCGTCCTCCAGCAGGGGGTCGCCCTCGCCCCAGTTGAGATAGGCGACGATCAATGTGCCGAACTGGGTACCCCAATCGCCCAGGTGGTTGACGCGGATGACGTTATAGCCCAAGGCCTGATAGAGCTTGCTGATGGAGTTTCCGATCATGGTAGTGGGCAGGTGGCCTACTCCGAAGGGTTTAGCGATGTTCGGCGAAGAGAAGTCGATCACCACGTTCTTGCCCGTTCCCTGTGCACTGTTGCCGAACGCGATGCCTTCTGTCTGCACTGCCTGCAGCACCTGCTCCGCCAACTGCTCTTTCGACAGAAAGAAATTGAGGTAGCCTCCGATTGGGCGAGCCTCCAAGACTACGCTCGGCAGGCTGATGCGGGCGGCCAAATCGGCTGCGATGGCAGGCGGCGCCTTTCTTAACTCGCGCGCCAAAGGGAAACAGGGGAAAGCCAAGTCTCCCAACTGGCTGTCGGGTGGAATCTCCAACGCGGCAGTCACCCGCTGCTCTTCCCACCCGAGCAGAGGTGCCAAACTGGCTGCAATCTGTTGCTTGAACATCAACATAGTAAGTCCTCCCTAATGTCAAGTTTGCTCCCGTGACCGCCCGACGCCAGCCACCCTGCCGCGGTCTGTTTGGCAGCTGGCTGGGTGGCCATTTTTCACGGCTCACCGGGAAAAAGAAAAAAACCTGCTCATCTATCAAGAGACGAGAGGTTTCCCGCGGTGCCACTCTTTTTGGCTTGCGCCCGGCTTTTGGCGGATAACGGTCGCTACCGAACTACCCACCGCCCGAGGCAGTCGGCAGTTGGCTCCCGGATGCGCTTCACAGTACGCTTTGGGCCGGCTCTCACCTTCCCGGCTCGCTGCTCCAAAGTGGGCTCTGCTACTCTTCCGTTCATCGCTTTGGGGAATATTGTATAGCAGAGCACCCGGTTCCGTCAAGGACACAGACAGGAATCGTCAGTCTAGAATTTGCCGAGAACCAACAGAATGCCAATGACCACAAAGGCTAGCCCGGCTCCAAACTGAATGTAGCTGGGCGGAACAACCCGCGTAATGGCGGCCCCAGCCAATACACCGACCAGCGAACTCATCACCAGCGCCCCGGCTGATCCCAGGAATACGCCCAACGGAGATTTATTCTGCGCAACCAAAAGCATTGTGGCCAACTGCGTCTTATCGCCCAGTTCGGCCAAGAATACCAGGCCAAAAGTGGTCAACACTGTCTTCCAAAACATACGAGACCCTCCCTCAATCAAGCTACGGAGCATTGGCGTCCCTCTAGCTTGCCCCAGTCCCCCTGTTCCCTTACAGCCTATTCCACAACCTGGGCTCTGATGACAGCTTGCCTACCCCTTGCCGATGAAGCAGTGGGACGGAGGCGGTGGGGACGGACCTTTTTGCCACACTCGCCACGCCGCTCCATAAAGCAGGAGCTCTTTTCCGTAACCCGGTAACAGGTCACAACTCAGCGCGCCTCCGGCGGTCCGCTGCGAGGAATGGGGCTCATTTCTCCGCGCCGTTCTGTCAGGGTGGTCGTGCCGCCACTCTTGTCTGCCATTGTGGAGTGATGTAATGAGCTCACCTCGGCCGGGGCCCAGCAACGGCGCGCGGGCGCCGTCCCGTATGCCTTCGGCGCTCATACTCTTCGGTTCTGCGGAAATTGTGTGCTACAACGCGTCCTCACGAGGCTGGCTTAGGAGGACGCAAAATGCTATTGACAGTTGCTGGGCCTGTTCCGGCCTCGCTCACTCATCTGATTTGGGGCAGTGCGTGGCTCGCGCGAACCAAGCCTGCCGTTCGGCGCTCTTATTGACGGTAATCCTGATGCCCTCAGCCCGCGACGGAGGCCAGCCCCGACTGGGAAACAGAGTCATTCTAAGCGTAGCGAAGAATCTGCCCTGGCCCTGCCAAGGGGTCAAGCAAAGCGCAGAGCCCCAGACCTGCGCACGCGAAAGGGGTGGGCGCCACCCCGGCACACGCAGATGGCAGCTGGACGCTCAGGTACCAGATCCTTCGTTACACTCAGGATGACAATCCGGCCGGGTAATGGAACTCGCCTGCTGTCGCCCCGGCGCAAAAAGGAGACCGACCGAGGCAGTGGGCCTCAGCCGATCTCCGATGGGATCTCACCATTGGTTACTCTGTCGCTTACTTACCGAAGTCAACTTGGGGCGGAGTCTCCGCGCCGCTGCTGGTTTCGAAGTAAGCTCTCTGGTCAAACCCGAACAAATTGGCCATCAAAACAGCCGGGAAGCGGGAGACATAGGTGTTGTAACCCTTAACCTGCTCGTTGAACTCCTCGCGCCGCACGGAAATGCGGTTTTCAGTGCCGGCCAGTTCGTCCTGCAGACCGATGAAGACGGTATCTGCCTTCAACTGCGGGTAGTTCTCCACAATCACGAACAAGCGTCCGAGCGACGACTCGAGTTGGTTAGCGGCGGCCTGTTGTTCAGCAGGAGTGCTGGCTCCCATCATGGCAGCGCGCGCTTCGGTCACGGCCGAAATAGCTTCCTGCTCATGAGCGGCATAGCCCTTCACTGTTTCCACCAGGTTCGGGATTAGGTCGTAACGGCGCTGCAGTTGTGTGTTAACCTGCGCCCAGGAACTATCCACACCTTGAGACAAGCTGACCATCCGATTGTAACTCCCGATCATGCTGAGGCCGAGGACTGCCACAATGGCAATCACGATCAGCCAGGTAAACTTTTTCATCTAGTCTTCCCCTCCTAATTGTCTATCAGTTTATCGACACGCCTGCCGTCGAGCTAGAAACCTCGACCGGCGCCGCCGCCCCCGCTTCGGCCTCCGCCGAAACCACCGAAGCCGCCGCCGCCTCCTCCTCCGCCTCTACCGCCCCTGCCGCTGTTCCGCATCAAGGAAGCCGGCAGACGGATCAAGAGGTAGAGCAGCCAGTTTTGGCGGAAGATGATCGCCAGGATAATCGCCAAGATGTACCCGCCACCGAAAATCGCGACCCCACTGACCTCTGAGAAATCGGAGAAAAGGGATTTCCCCTCCCCTTCCACATTGGTCAGTGCGGAGTTCAGCTGTTGGCTGACTACCAACAATCCTGGTCCATACCGGTTGGCTTTGAGATCGGACAAGGCGGCGTCCAGAATGCGGCCAGCTTTGGCGTCGTTCAGGTCGCCTTCCAGCCCGAGGCCGACCTCGATCTTGATCTCGCGCTCGGTGGTGGAAAGCAGCACCAGCAGACCGTTGTTCTCTTCCTGGTCGCCGATACCCCACTCTCGGAACAGCCGATAGGAATAGGTGTTGATGTCCAGCGGCGCTGTGCTGTCAACAGTGACAACCGCCAGCTCGATGCCCTTGGACTGCCAGAGGTCGGCAGCTACCTGCCAAATTGCTTCCTCGGACTCTTCATCGATCACTCCGGCAAAGTCATTGACTAACCCTTCTGCCTTCGGGAAAACAACCTCCGGGGTGGCCGCTTGCGCCATTGCCGGCAGGCACAAAACCAGTACCAACAGGCAGGCAGCCAGCAACCAAGCAAGACGAATGGGCTTCACAGCCCACGGTTCTCTCAAGTTCATCATCATCTCCTCCCAGCATCAATAGTCTATACGCCGCTTTGGGGGCGAAGTTTCATCGCCGGGACAAATTATCTCTTGGCACCTTTGGGAGACTGCTCGCCCCCACTTTCCATTTCCTCAAGCCGCTGCAGCACTAAGTCGTAGCCACCAGCTCCATACTGCAAGAAACGCTTCACTCGGCTGATGGTGGCAGTGCTTGCACCAGTCATCTCCTCCACTTGGTTATAGGTATAGCCGGATCGCAGCAATCCGGCGACCTCCAGGCGCTGAGCAAGAGACTTCAGCTCACCCGCAGTGCAAATGTCCGTGAGCAGCCTCGCCGACTGATCATAGTTCTCCAGACAGAGCAGCGCCTTCACTAGTTGCTGTACATCCTTTGCCTGTAATAGATCCTCTACCATCAAACAATTCCTCCCTTATACCCAACTGCCTGGCTATTCACTCGCCGCGCGAGCCGACTCAGCCGCTTGTTCAGGTCTGCTTCCTCGGAGCTGGACACAGGCACGCCTAAACTGGATCTTCTCCGGCAGATGGCCAGCGCCTGCTGAGCCGCCTGCCAAGCTGAGATCGGATTGCGCAAGCGATGCTCGTAGAGCTTGGACAGCTCTACCCGCGGCAGCAGCGATAACGGTTCCACCAGAGCAAGCTCATGCCACGTGTCCACAGCCTGTTCATAGCGCCCAGCACGTGCCTGTAATCGTGCCAGCTTGTGCAAGTACTGGCGCTTCACTCGCTCGTCCCCCGGACGCGCCAGCCCGGAGTTGATCAGCTCTTCAGCCAGATCAGACTGATCTGTGCGCAGATAAGCTTCCGCCAGCCCAAAGAACTCCTCCGCTCGCGCAAAACGCTCCCCCGGCATGGCGCAGCTCGTGGCCAACTGAGCTGTCAGCTCAAACAGGCTGATGATATCCCGGCGGTTGTGTTCGAAGATCGGCTGCAGCGGGCCGCTGTCGCCGCTTTGCAGGTAGTCTCGATAAATGCCCGGAATGAGGGCGCCTGGCACGTCGTCCACCCGCTTGTGCGCCAAGCGATGTTCCTCTAGCGACTGCAAGGCGCAGCTGGGCAAGACCCTGCGCCAGAGTCGCCGAGCCGGGTAAAGCAGATCCAGATGTGCGGCCGGCTCCAGACTGGGCAGTCCTGTCATCGTCAGGCGATTGTTGATCAGCGGCAGATCGTAACTTCTGCCATTGAAGGTGCAGAGCAATGGATATTGCCGCAAGTCAGCCAACGCCTGCTGCCAAAACGCCGCCTCATCGGCCGGATCAGGCAGGAAGTACTGACGAACGCTGAACTGCCCGTCCCGGAAAGAGCCGACACCGAGCAGGATGACATAGGTACCCACTCCGGTGGAGAGCCCCGTAGTCTCTGTGTCAACGAAGGCGGCCTGTTCCCAAGCATAAGACTTGAGAGCGGGCAGCAGGCAGGAGTCGGCCAAGCTGGACAACCCCTCCAGTCTCTCCTCCCTCCGCTCTGCGGCCATCGGCAAAGCAAACCCCTGCTCAGGATAGAGCGGAGCCAGTTTGGGCGGGGCTGATTGTTGCGTCGGGACTAGCTTGGTGAGAGCGCTGAGACGCTGCCGCATATCCACCGACAAAGGAATCACCTCGAGATAAGGTTCGTGACTTGGACTATACTCTCCTGCAGCCGGCCGGAGCAAGCAGGGACTGGCGATGTGATGACGAATAGCAGGATAGTAACCGCACCCTGAGGGTGAACATAGTATATTCTGTGGTTTTCCTTGGGAGCATATAAGTTGCTGGTGAGTTAGGAGGTAATTAGAATAATGCCTTCCATGCTGGATCTAAGTAAACCAAAACATATCCATTTTATCGGCATCGGCGGCATCAGCATGAGTGCCTTGGCCATGATCATGCTGGACAGGGGCTGGACGGTCAGCGGATCTGATCTGCGCGATTCCACTCTCACGGATAGACTGCAGGCAGCCGGTGCAAAGATCGTCTATGCCCATTCAGCCGAGAATGTACATGGCGCTGACGTGATCGTGTTCACCTCGGCTGTTAAGCCGGACAATCCAGAGCTGGTGCGAGCCAAGGAACTGGGCATTCCGATCTATGCCCGGGCCGAGTTGCTCGGCGACCTAATGGCTGAAGCCGCCCAGGGAATTGCTATCGCCGGCTCCCATGGAAAGACAACCACCACAGCCATGCTGGGGCTGATGTTGGATCTCGCCGGGTGCGAGCCAACCGTCCTGGTAGGCGGCGAGTTGGAATCGATTCACGGTAACGTGAAGGTGGGCAACGGTAAATACCTGGTCGCCGAGGCATGCGAGTACTTCGATAATTTCCTGGCCCTGAAGCCAAATGTCGGCATCATCCTGAACATAGACGCCGATCATCTGGACTACTTCAAGGACTTGGAACACATCAAACGCACATTCCGGCGCTTCGCGGAGTTGATCCCGGCTGACGGCGCCCTGATTGCCTGTTTGGATGACGCCAACGTGCGCAGTATCCTGCCAGGGCTGTCCTGTCCGGTGATCAGTTATGGTCTAGATTCCTCTGCGGATTGGACAGCCTCCGATTTGAAGTTGCGGGCAGGCGGCAGCGAGTTCACCGTCGTCCATGAAGGGAAGCCGCTAGGCCGTGCTGTCCTCCACGTGCCCGGCAAGCACAACGTGCAGAATGCATTGGCAGCGATTGCCGTCGGGGACATGCTGGGTCTCCCGATGCACACCATTGCAGAGCATCTGGAGTCCTATCGGGGCACCCATCGCCGCTTCGACTACCAAGGCGAGTTCAATGGGGCAGACATCTATGACGACTACGCTCACCACCCGACCGAGATCAAAGCGACTCTGGCTGCAGCCAAGACCTACAACCCGAGGAGGTTGCTCTGCGTCTTCCAACCGCACACCTATACCCGCACCAAAGCCTTGATGCGAGAATTTGCGGAAGCATTTGCGGAGGCGGATCGCGTAATTATCGCGGACATTTATGCCGCTAGAGAAAAGGATACATATGGAGTGAACAGCGCGCAACTGGCAGAGCAGATGCAAACCGTGCACCGCGACGCTCGGCACATCGGCTCTCTAGGTCAAGCAGCAGAGTACCTGCGACAGGAACTACAGCCGGGCGACCTGCTGATCACCATGGGCGCTGGCGATGTCAATCGCGTTGCCAATATGCTGCTCAAACAATCCTGACTGGCGCTAGACTCAAGAAGTAGCTGAATCCATTTGACGTACTGAAGCCGGCATTGTATGATGGCAACAAGTAGAGAGTCAAGTTCCTCCTACTGGCGATGATCTCGGAGAGTAGCTCAGCACTATGGACAAAGCGATCTGGGGACGGTGTGAGCCCAGAACCGGTGCGGCAGCGAAGGACACCGAAGGAGCAGCCTGTGTCAAAGCAGGCCGGGCCTTTCCCGTTACAGAAAGCCAAGTTGGATGCCGCTAGCCGCGGCATCAACCAGGGTGGCACCGCGGGCAAACCCCTCCTCGTCCCTGTACGAGGAGGGGTAATTTTGTCTTGGGGGTGCTATTTTTGTTTAAGAAAAGGTGTTTTTGTCAGGAACTGGCTAGACGGACGGGCGAGGTGGTGCAGATTGCTGGCTGGCTGGAGCGCAGCCGACAGGTAGGGCGCAAGCTGACCTTCTGGATGGTGCGCGATCGCAGCGGGCAGGTGCAGGTAGTGCTCAGCGGTGAGTTGGCCGCAGTCACCCCCCCACTGGAAAGCGTGGTCATGGTCAAGGGGCGGGTGGTGAGCAGTCGCTCGGCCCAGGGCTACGAGGTTCAGGCCGAGCAGGTGAAAGTGCTAACTGAAGCACCGACAGAGCTGCCCTTTGAGATCAACCAGCCGGAGGTAAGGGCAGGACTGGATCTGCAGCTCGACCACCGTGTGCTCAGCCTGCGTCATCCCAAGGTGCAGGCTGCCTTCCGAGTGAAGGCGGTGATTGCAGAGGCCTTCCGAGAGTTCCTGAGTAGCCGTCACTTCACTGAGGTGCACACACCAAAGATTGTCGCCACTGGCACGGAGGGCGGAGCCGAGCTCTTTCCCCTGCAGTACTTCGAGCAATCAGCTTTCCTGGCCCAGAGTCCGCAGTTCTACAAGCAAATGCTGGTCGCCTCCGGCTTAGAACGGGTGTTTGAGGTTGCCCCGGCGTTCAGAGCAGAGGAGCATAACACCAGCCGCCATACAAATGAGTTCATCAGCCTCGACCTGGAGATGGGCTTCGTCAGTGACGAGCATGTGTTGATGGACCTGGAAAACGAGTTGCTGCTGGCAGTGTTGGCTCGCGTGAGTGAGACTTGCGACGCAGAGCTGGAGGCACTGGGCAGCGAGTTGCCAAGGCTATCGTCCATTCCCCGCTTGCCGCTGACTGAGGCCCAGCGGGTGCTGCTGGTACGCTACCAGCATCCTTCGCCGGAGGGCAACCTCGACCCCCAGGGAGAGCGTTTGCTCTGCCAGTATGCCGCAGAGGAAACCGGAGTCCCGGCCGTCTTTGTCACCCGCTACCCCCGGGAGGTAAGGCCCTTCTACGCCTTGGCCTGTGCGGACGCTCCCGAACTGACCAGTTCGTTTGACCTGCTGCTGAATGGCATGGAGGTGACGACGGGCGGCCTGCGCATTCATCGCCTACCGGAACTGATGTCGGCCATGCATGACCGCGGCTTGGACCCGAGCGGATATGAGTTCTACCTGGAAGCATTTCGGCTGGCGGCGCCGCCCCACGGCGGGTTTGCCATCGGCTTGGAGCGCCTCACCGCGCGCCTGTTGGGCCTGGACAACGTACGCCAAGCCACCCTCTTCCCCCGGGACAGGACGAGGCTGGTGCCGTAGGATCGGGCAGCAAAACGGGCGCCATGCCATGGCGCCCTTACGTGTTGACGATGCGACGGGTTATCCCATTGGATCGGGATACTCCTCTGCCAGTGGGCCGCATGCATGCGGCCCCTACCGGTGATTACCCATTCAGCTTCACCGGCGCGCTACCAAACTCTCCCGCTCCCGGTTGGCCTCCTCCAGAGACTGTTCTGTCGCGCGCAGGCGCGCTTCGAGCCTGGCGAGCATCTCTGAGACGCGCTGCTGGGCTTGCCCAACTGCATCACGAGAGCTGTTGATCCGACTCTGCACCGACCAGTCCACGATCAGACCGTCAAAGAAGTAGTCCGCAAAGCGCAAGAAGCCGTCCAACTGCAGATGTACCTCAAGCTGTGCCTGCACATCTTGCAGTTCGCGATGAAAGCGGCGCAAGGCCTGCTCAGCCTGATGGGCGTGCTCTTTGGCTTGGTCCATGTGCGAGTGCTTGGCCATGGTGGAGAGCAGCCCTCCGCCCATCATGTCCCACACTCCCCAACCAGCAGCGCTCTCCAACGATTTGCGCACCGCCTCTAAAGACCTGGCTGCACTCTGACCGGCTGCGAGAGCCTCCCTCAGTTCGGTCTGCTCGCGGTTGAGCCCAGTCAGGCGATCGCGCAAGGCCTTGAGTTCGCCAGAGTCTTCAGATTGCAGCATGCTCGCTTCCTTCTGGCTGACCAGAGCAGCGTAGTCGGCCTCCAGCGCCGGTAGCCGCTGAACCTTTGCCTGCAACCCAGCTAGTTCCGATGCTAGTTGCGCCACCGCATAGGCGGCTTCGTCGTGCTTCAGCTTCGCGCGCAAAAATTCCTGACGCTCCTGTTCCAGTCGGGCCTCCTTGTCTCCCAGCACAGTATGAAAAAGATTGCTGAGGCTGACCCCCTCCAGGCTGGTGACGTCCTTTTCCTCGGCGTCCAGCGTGCGCTTCAGGCTGGCCAGACGCTCCCGCTCCCTTGTCAACTGCGCCTGCACCTCGACCATCAGTCGCTCCTGCCGTCGCAGTTGCTCAAGTTCTCGTGCGATACTCGCCAAGCGATCGTTAAGCTCCAAACCACATCCACCCCTTCAACACACTTCTGCCAGCATTTACGTCCAACACTAGCCAATGTTTCCCGGCCCCAAAACAGACCACCGGGACGGATCCACTGCCTGCCAACAATTGGCAGGCAGTGGAT
>JAEZJZ010000083.1 GCA_023436245.1 Bacillota bacterium
ATGCCGAGCCGCTCCCTGTCCGCAGCATGCTGCGGGATCTACGGTGGGAAAAGGGCGGCTTTCTAAACGCTCTCGCATGCTGTGGTGCTACAAACCAATGGAGCTAGGGCTTCCCCAAACGCTCCCGCACGCCCCTAGCGCAAGTGCGCTGCCACAATTGCGCTGATCTCATGCTGAATCACTGAGACTCCACGACTGGCATCAACTGCATGAACCCGTTCCGGAAATCGCTCTGCCAAGAGTGCATATCCTGCGCACACCTGTCGGTAATATGCCAATCCTCGGCTTTCGATCCGATCGGCCAGCTGTCCCGCCGTACTGCGGCGATATGCTTCCTCCGGTTCAAGCATCAGTAGGATGGTGAGATCAGGCCAAAGACCAGAGATGGCCGCCTCATTAACTTGACGCACCTTCTCCCACCCAACGCCCAGCGCGTAACCCTGATAGACCAAGCTGGAATCGACATAGCGGTCAGAGAGCACCAACTGAGACTGCTGCAGACTGGGCCTAATCACCTGCTCCACATGCTGAGCCCGAGCAGCCGCTATCAACAGCATTTCGGCCAATGGATCGATCGCCACCTGATCCTGATGCTGCACCAGGGCGCGAATGTTCTCGCCCAAAGGGGTGCCGCCTATCTCTCGCGTCAGCAAAACTATTCTGCCGGCCTGACGCAACTGATCTGCCAGCAACCTGATCTGTGTGCTCTTTCCAGATCCATCCGGTCCTTCAAATGTGATGAACATCGCTAAAACCTCGCTGCTATTAACTTATTCATTCGACTACTGCAATTAGATTACCTTTCATGCCCACCAAATCACCGCCGCGTACCAAGATGCTCTGGGCGTAGGCGATTAGATCAGCGTCGAACAACTCACCAGGATAAACAAGGGGCACGCCTGGAGGATAGAGGAATAGGGGGCGTGCAGCAACCCTTCCGACCGCGCCCGCGAACTCAATCCAGCGACTTCTGGCAAAGTAGGCCTCGCGAGGTCGAATGGCCAGTCTGGCCAGGGGCGGAGCTGTCACCAGTTCAGGGCTCTGAGGATTCCGCACCGGCAACTGTCGCAAGCAGGTGAGCAATTGGCCATACTTTGGCAGGACATCTCCCAAACCAAGCATCAGCAAGATGCCGTTGGAATGCACCATCTCTGGATAGATGTTGTGCAACTGCAGTTCTGCAGCCAGTTCCGGCCCGGTAAAGCCCTTGGATCGGCATTCCAGATTGATTTTCAGCGGGTCCTGCTGGTAACCGATGTCATTCGGCGCTGACCAGATGGGCCAACCTACGCCGCGGATCTCGTCGCGGAGGTGGCGGGCGTTCCCGAGCACACGCGACAATCTGCACTCGCCTGACCGGGCCAGCTCCAAGCGGGCTAGATCGAGCGAACCTAGCACCAGCCAGGATGGACTGGTGGATTGCACGAGGTTAAGGCAACTGCGAAAAGCGTCATCAGTCAGCCTGTCTGTAACCCGGTGTACCCATGCCCCTCCGGTGAGAGCAGAGAGCGTCTTGTGTGCACTCTGCACCACCAGATCCGCCCCGTGCTCAATCGCAGAAGGTGGCAATGTCCGATGAAACGGCAAATGAGCGCCATGTGCTTCATCCACGACCACCGAGCAACCAGCGGCCTTGGCTGTGGCAATTAGCTGGGCTAGATCAGGAACTACACCCTCGTAGGACGGTGACACCAAGAGTACTGTGCGTACGGAAGGGTGGCGCTCCAGTGCCAGCCGCAACTGTTCCTCGTCCGGCCCCAGCACGTAGCCGTGGCGATACTCGGGTTGCACAAAACGCGGAAGCAGATCACCCAAAACGATAGCGGAAAGTATCGACAGATGAGCGTTGCGCGGCAACAGCAATTCTGACCCGGGCGCCGTCAAGCTGAGCAGACTAGCGATTAGGCCAGCCGTCGCGCCATTGGTGGTGAAAAAGGTGCCCTTCACGCCGTAGAGCTCTGCTGCCAGCCTTTCTGCCTGCAGTAACGGACCGTCTGGCCGCTGAATACTGTCCAGATCAGCGATCTCGGTCAGGTCAAAGGTGACGGCATCGGGTAACCAGTTCGCCAGCAAATCAGAGCCACGTTGGCCCTGCTTATGTCCGGGTGTATGCAGAGAGAGGCTGCCACGCAGTTCGCACAGCCGCCTGTAGATGGGCGCCTCATTGCCAGCTGGAGTTTGCATACGTTTACCTCTCGATTATGCTATATCCTAATTATACCATGGGTGACTTGCGGGGACAATCAAGCCCTGGTGGCAGGGACCGGCAGTTCCTGCCACAGTTGGCGGAGCTTGTGGACAATCCCAGTGTACGCTGGGTCATCTGCGTCGACGGTGACAATCTGCTGCTCGCAGTCTGCACAAATTGCACGACCGCGGACAATGAGGCCACTGTTGTCAGGACGACCGCAGATGATGCAATGTTGAACCTCCTCGGGCATATTTCACACCTCTTCCCAGAAAGGATCGCCTCTCATTGTGATAGTATATCCAATTCAGGGCCGCGAGGTGTCCTGACCAAATTGCTGCAGAAATCGCCAGAGTTCATCGCTTTCAGGTGCGAAGACGGAGTGTGCCCGTCCGTCTCGCCAGAGCAATCGCTCACTTTGGGAGGTGAACTGTCCAATGGCTGCTGCTGGGATACCGGCTGCTGCCAATGAGGCCAACAGTTTGGCAGGTGCCGAACTGGCCATCAATAACGTTCCGCTGGAAATGAGACGCAGCGGGTCCAGGCCAAAGCGTTCCGCGAGCAGCATGGTGGCGCCATGAATCGGCAATCGCTCTGCGTACAGCGAAAACCCGAGGCCAGCGGCCGAGGCCATCTCATAGGTGGCGCCGAGCACGCCTCCCTCGGTCGCATCGTGCATGGCACGCACTCCCAAACGGGCGGCGATCATCGCTTCTGGGACAATGCTGATCTGGTTGGCCAACTCCCTGGCAGCTGATAGCAGTTGATCATCGAGTAGGTCGCTCACCAGGTGAGCGTGATCCCAGGCGATGATCGCTGTCCCCTCCAGCCCAATGTACTTGCTGACGACCAGCGTATCACCCGGCTTGATTTCGCTGCTGCGTGCCAATTTCCCCGCAGCCACGCGCCCGATCACTGTCGTGGAGATGATCGGTTGATTGACAGCCGCTGTGAATTCCGTATGACCGCCGACGATCTGTGCATTCACCTCACGGGCAGCACGCTCAGCGTCCAGCACAATTGTCTGCACCAACAGCGGATCTGAGCCGAGGGGCAAGAGCACGGTGAGCAGTATGGCCACTGGCTCTGCCCCATTAGAAGCAACATCGTTGCATGAAACATGCACGGCCAGCCAGCCGGCATTTCGAGCGGCTCCGGTGATCGGATCGGTCGAAACAACAACCAGATCGCCAGCCAAGTCCAGAGCAGCGGAGTCCTCACCCAAAGCAGCTGTCAGCACGGCTTCCGGCCGGCGGGCGCCAATCTGGTTGAAAATAAGCTGCTGCAAAGCCGAGGGAGATAGTTTTCCAGCTTGCATCGTCATCCCCCCTTGTGCATTTATTGTAGCACTTTCGATGCCAGCTGCAGAAGCAGTTCGGTCCATTCCGGGGTAAAAGGCTGAGTTTCGTTAAAGCTAAGCAGGAAACGGCTGACCTTGGTACGAAAGGATCTGCATTGACGACAGAAATGGGAGGTAGACAGATGATTAAGATTCTACGGAATGCGGATATCTATGCACCTGAACACATAGGCAAGCACGATATCCTCATCCTGGTCGACAAGATTGCACTGATCGCGGACAGCATCACGCCGCCCACAGGACTTGGCCCGGTGGAGGTCTTCGACCTGCACGGCGCCACGGTGGTGCCGGGGCTCATTGACCAGCATGTGCACATGATCGGCGGCGGAGGAGAAGGCGGGCCGGCGACACGCACTCCGGAGATTCAGCTCTCACAACTGACAAAAGCAGGTGTGACCACAGTCGTCGGTTGCCTTGGCACCGACGCCACCACCCGGCACATGAACTCGCTGTTGGCCAAGGCGCGGGCCTTGGAGCTGGAGGGCATCACTACTTTCATCTACACGGGCGCTTACGAGGTGCCCACTCGCACCGTCACCGACAATGTCCGCAATGACCTAGTTTTGATCGACAAGGTGGTGGGCGTGGGCGAGATTGCCATCTCGGACCACCGCTCGGCGCAGCCAGAGACGATGGATCTACGCAAACTGGCGGCTGAGGCACGAGTTGGTGGCATGCTGGGGGGCAAGCCGGGGCTGTTCCATTTCCATGTTGGGGCCGGCCCGAAGGGCATTCAACCGATCTTCGACATCTTGGAGACGACCGAGTTGCCGATTCATATGTTCACCCCGACCCACATGAACCGCAACCGGAAGCTGCTGGAGCAGGGTGCGCGCTTCGCCAAACAGGGCGGCATGATCGATATCACGGCCGGGCCAGACGCTTATCAGGGCGTGCTTGCTCTGCTGAATGATCTGGGAGTCGGCATCGACCAGATTACCATCAGCTCCGACGGCAACGGCAGCATGCCCAAGTTCGACGCGAACGGCAGATTGATTGGGCTGGGCGTCGGTTCAGTGGAGACTGACTTAGGCACCATGCGGGACCTGATTCAGAAGGGCAATGTGCCACTTGCCTCTGCCTTGAAGATTCTGACCACGAATGTTGCCCGGAACTTGCAGTTGCTCGGGCGCAAGGGATGCATCGCGGTGGGAGCAGACGCCGATCTGCTTGTGCTGACCGAGGATTTGCAGGTTGACCGCGTGTTCGCCCGGGGGCGCCTGATGGTCGAAGCCGGCAACGCGTTGGTCAAGGGAACATTCGAGTAGAAGGACAAACGGGTCCCGATTCGCTCGGGACCCGTTTGTCATCAGCAACTCGTAGAGTTGCGGTCTAAATTCAGCGATTCTTGCTTGTCAAGAATCGGCTTGTACCTCAGCAACTCGTAGAGTTGCGATCTAAATAGAGCGATTCTTGCTTGTCAAGAATCGGCTTGTACCTCAGCAACTCGTAAAGTTGCGATCTAAATAGAGCGATTCTTGCTTGTCAAGAATCGGCTTGTACCTCTTCACTTGGCAGCGATTCTACGCACGACTTCCTCAAGCACATCCAGACCAAAATGCAGGCTGCGCAGGCTGATGCGCTCGTCCACCCCGTGAGCCAACTGCACCAACTCTCCCGGCAGCATTGGCGCGAAGCCGTAGACCACCGCCCCGCGCGGCCGCAAGTAGCGGGCATCAGTTGCGCCTGGGGAGAGGAACGGAATCAGCTTTGCACCCGGCTGTTGTCTGGAGATGACGTCACGGATGACCTGCGTCAGCGCCGTCTCTGGTTCCGATTCAGTAGCCGGCAAATGCGGCCCGACCGCCAGGTCAGCCAAGCCGGCAACCAGGGGAGCAAGCTCCCGCTCCAAGTCAGCACCGCTTTGCCCAGGCAGCACCCGCCCGTCAAGATACGCGGTCGCCCGGCTAGGGGCCACGTTCAGCTTCTGACCGGCCTCGAGGATGGTGGGGCAGGCGGTGTTCTGCAACATGGCGCTGATGGCCGCTCTTTCAAACGGACTGGAGATGTACTGCCCCATCAAATCGAGCGTTTGCTCTGGAGCAATACTGGCCGGCAATCCCGCATCCCGCGCCAGAACGCCGATGAAGGACTCCACTGTCCTAGTCAGATGAACTGGCAGCTTGGCAGCCGAAATCTGCCCAATTGCCGCTGCCAGCTTGGCCACTGCATTATCAGGCAGAGGAATGGAGGCATGGCCGGCAGTACCACTGGCCGTCAGCTTCACCTCCGCACTAGCCTTTTCGCCAGACTGCAAAGTGAAGTAGGTGTGACTGCCGATCTGCATGGCATTCCCCCCGCCTTCATTCAGACAGTACTCGCAATCAACCAGCTCGGGATGATGCTCCACCAGCCAGCCAAGTCCCATGCGACCGCCAGCTTCTTCATCCGCCGTCGCAGCAAAGACAATGTCGCGCCGTAGCAGCACTTGTTCTGCTGCAAACATCTGCATGAGGGTCAACCAGGTCGCCACCAGATTCTTGGTGTCAATGGCACCCCGCCCCCAAATCATCTGCTCGGCCTCCTGGCCGGAGAAGGGTGGCACAGTCCATTCCGCGGCATGGGCCATGACCACATCCAGATGTGCAAGCAGCAGGAGGGGCCGCTCGCTGCCATCGCCCGGCAAGCGTGCGACCACGCTGCCCCGGCCGGGAGCTGGTTCAAATGTCTGATGCCAGATGCCCGAGGCCGCGAGATGCTGCGCGAGGTAATCAACGGCCTTCGTTTCCTGTCCGGGCGGATTGGTGGTATCAAGGCGAATCAGGTTCTGCAGGTGCTCCGTGAGAACTTGCTTCCAATCCATCTAATGACCCCCTCTTTGAGTACTCGGATGCTTAATTGGCAGATCAAATGCGAATATCCTGCCCCAAACTGCGAGGGTCCCAAATATGAGCAAAGCGCTCCTCGAGAGCGAGAAGCACTTTTATTGGAGATCGCATCATGACATGATGCTTAGGGTACAAGCCGCTTCTTGCAAGCGAGAAGCGCTTTTATTGGAGATCGCATCATGACATGATGCTTAGGGTACAAGCCGCTTCTTGTAGGCAAGAAGCGCTTCTATTGAAGATCGCATCTGCGCGATGCTGTAGGTACAAGCCGCTTCTTGCAGGCAAGAAGCGCTTTTGTTGAAGATCGCATCGCTGCGCGATGCTTAGCTTACGGCTTCGCTGGGCTGTGCCTCAGAGGTATCAAGCAAGCGAATCTCCTGCCAGCGACCGGCCCGATAACGGATCAGGCTGAGCAAAAAGCGGACAACCAAGTCAATGGTCATCGCCAGCCAAACCCCGGTGACCCCCATACCCATCCACTTGCCAAAGACGAAGGACAACGGCAGACGGATACCCCAAATGCCGATGCCGCCAATGTACATCGGCGCCCTGGTGTCGCCGGCGCCGCGCAACGCGCCATTCCAGACGCCTGACATCAACGAAGGCAGTTGCACCAGGCCCATCATGCGCAGATAGATGGCTCCCAGCCTGATTACCTCAGCATCCTTCGAAAGCAGGCCTAGGATCTGCGTAGGCAGAATAATCAGCGCCCCACCGGTGAGAATGGTCAGGATGATTCCCCATTTGGAAATTTCCTTAACATAACGCACAGCCAAATCCTTGCGTCTCGCACCCAGACTTTGCCCGACGAAGGCCGTTGCAGCGATGCCGAAGCCAGCTGAGGGCATGTAGGATAGGGATTCTGCATTTAGGCCCAGCTGATGAGCGGCCAAGGATGCCGTTCCGAAGCTGACGATCAGTCCCATCATCACGATAGTAGCACCCTGCCAGAAGAGAGATTCAAACGCAGCCGGAACACCGATGCCGAGAATCCTGCGCATTTCGCTCGTGTCGAGACGAAAGCCCTGCCGCAGGCTCAACGAGACGACGGACAGCGGCCGCGTGATGGCGAACAGAGCTAAGATGGAGCCTAGGAACTGCGAAAGCAGCATCGCCCACGCCGCACCAATCATGCCCATGGCTGGCAGTCCAAAGGGTCCGTAGATGAAGACGGCGTTGAGAATGACGTTGATCACATTCACGACAAAAGCGACTTGCATCGGGGTCTTGGTGTTACCGGCTCCCCGCAAAATGGAACCGATCACCTGCATCACCGCCATGAAAGGCGCACCCCAGATGGCTAGCTGGAGAAAACCGTGAGCGCTACGCAGCAGCTCGGGGTCCGGATGAAAAAGCAGCACCAAGAGGTTCTCAGCATTAGCCCAAATGGCTGTAGCGAGAACAAGAACCAAACCAACGGCCAGAGCCAACGCCTGTTTGGCCGTGCGATTCGCGGCCTGCGGGTTGTTGGCTCCCACCGAACGGGCGATGAGTACAGTCGCTCCCGTACCAATTGCACTGAAGATGGCCCACAGAATCTGGGTCAGGCGGCTGCTAAGGCCAACGGCTGCCACGGCCTCAGCCCCGATCCGTCCAACCATGCCTGTAGCCACAATGCCGACCAGCATCTGCAGCACGTTTTCAATTGTCGCAGGCCAAACCATGCCCAGAATTCTCTGGCGGATTTCGGCCTGGCTCACTTCCGGTTGCGATAAGTTCGGCGCAGCAGTTGCCATACGGAACCTCCTTCTCAGTCAAGGCCCAGTCAAACTCGACCATTATAGCACCCCGAGCCTGCTTCCAGCAAAGAATACAAGGTGCGTGCCATCGAATGGCGTGAGTCTGGCTCGCGCGCACTAGCTGCTGCGACCTGGCAATCGGCTATGCCTTCGCCTGGATCCTCTCCTCACAGTAGTCGCAAACGTAAGTCTGCGGGTGCGACCCGTGAGCACGGAAGCTAGGCTGCGCGGACCGCTCCCCGTTGGTGACGCAGCGCGGGTTGGGGCAAAGCAGGTCATTGCGGAAACCTGCCGGTTCAGTGGCGGCTTGCTCCACCCCGCCGGGGGCATTCTCGATCAACCCGAGCTGCAGTGTGATCAATGCCATGCGTGCGAATACGCCGTATGCCGCTTGGCGGAAGTAGGTGGAACGCGGGTCGGCGTCTACTTGATAAGCAATCTCGTTCACGCGCGGCAGGGGATGCATCACCATCAGATCAGGCTTGGCCAGCCCCAACTTGTCAACATCCAAGACATACGAGTCCTTCAGACGCTGGTAGTCTGCCTCTTGCGGAAAGCGCTCGCGCTGAATGCGCGTCATGTACAGGATATCGACGTGAGCGATTGCGTCCTCTAATCGGCGGTACTCATGCAGCGTGACTTGTTGTTGTTGCAACTCGTCTTTCAGCGCCTTGGGCAGACTGAGCTCTTCCGGGGAAATGAGCACGAAATCGCGCGTCTGGTACCTGGCGAGCGTGTGAATTAGCGAGTGTACCGTGCGGCCATACTTGAGGTCGCCGCAAAAAGCGACGCGGTGCCCGCGGACACCCCCTTTCGTTTCCACTATGGTCAAGAGGTCGGTTAGCGTCTGAGTCGGATGTTGGTGCCCGCCATCACCTGCGTTGACCACCGGGACGGACGCATACTCCGCCGCCAGCTTGGCGGCGCCCTCCATGGGGTGGCGCATCACCAGCACATCCGCGTAGCTGGACATCACCCGAATCGTGTCAGCGATACTCTCACCCTTGGCGGCTGAACTGGATCTGGCATCGCTGAACCCAAGGGTGCTCCCGCCCATGCGCAACATCGCTGACTCGAAGCTCAGCTTAGTGCGCGTACTCGGTTCGTAGAACAACGTGGCCAAAATCCTGCCGCTACAGGTGTTTCGGAAGTCCTGCGGCCGCCGCACCATCTCCTGCGCAACCCGCAGCAGATGGTCGATGTCTCCCAGTGAAAAATCGTCCAGCGAAACCAAACTCCTGCCGACAATGCTCACTAAACTTACCTCCCCACAGTGTGTATGAATGGAAAATGCCTTTCGGCCAATAGCGGCAGAAAGGCAGGAATACAATCCTATGCTGCCTTCCTAGTCTCACAGGACTACCTTAAAGGCCACTCGTTTGTTGGAGCATAGCACACGCTAATTAGTTCGTCAAACGCCAGCTTGGAACGACGGTTCCCTATTTTGCCGGAACATAGCCGACGGCTTCCTGTGGAAGCACGCGGATGATGCCGAAGGGAGTGCTCTCGGTAGTCTGCCCCGCCGGGTTATCCTTCAGCACCTGCTTGAAGGGAAAACTCTTCAGATCGGGACTGGAGACACCGATCACATTGCACCCGATGTCATTGGCGTCAACCACCGCTACCGGCGCACCCACCTTGTCGCTCGCTTGGCGACAAATGGCATCTGCATTTTCCAGGCCAAGCACCACATGACGGTTATACGGAGGGATGTTGTAGTGAGCCGGTCCGTCAATTGAGCGGGCCTTGTGACCGGCGATGTTGTAGAACATGCCGCTGATGCCGAAGATCTTGAAAAAGCCGCCGATGATGGCTGCCAGGAGGATGCGGGGGGCACCTACCTCGCGGATAGCCATCTCCATCGTCTCGGGCATGCCGAGTCCGATTCCGTACGAGGCCTTCTTCACAAAGCGTACCAGAAAACGAGCCAAGGGGCTTGGCTTGATGTCATCCACATGGATGGCCCGACCCTGGCTGGCAGCGGTGGCCTTTTCTCCCATGAAGACGATATCGCCCGGCTTGAGCTTCGGCTGCACATAGCGCACCAACAACTCCCCGATATCCTCGCCCTTCATGATCACGTGAGTCTTAATCATGATGCGTTCGTAGGCCTTGCCGTCAACCTGAACTACTGGAACATATTCTCTCATCTAGTTTGCCTCCTGATCCCTGCGTGGAACGTGTCACAACAAATGCTGCTGCATTGCTTTGGCGCCACCTGGGCGCAGCGCGTTCCTTACTATCATACCTTGCCGCAAGGCAGTTTGGATATACCTTCCGCTCAGGATCCAGGCAGGCGAGCTAACGGAGGGGAACTAAAGCTGCTTTTGTGCGAAGGAGCGCAAGGCAAGCAATAGCAGCAGGCAGGTCAACCCCAGCGTGCTGACGATATTGGGCAAGAGCGCCTTCGCTTCAACCAGCCTTTGCAGCAGAGCGACATTCTGAGCGGCCAGAGCGATCGGGCTAAGCCTCGTAAACCAAGGAAAGAAGTCCAGGATGAGCAGCGCCAACAGCACACTGCCAGTCAGCAGCAGTCCGGCGTAGTGGCCGTTGACCAGAGTAGACGCCGCCAACAGCAAACCGAGGACAAATGCGCCAAAGAGCCAGAGACAGGCCAAGGAGAAGCCGAGTTGGGCTGTGGGATAGTCGCCAAACAAGTAGCCTGTATAGACCCGACAGAGCGAAAGCGAGGCGAAATAGCTGGCCGTCCAGAGCAGCAGGGCGGCAACGTACTTGGCGATGATCACAGTACCGCGAGAGACGCCCTTGGAGAGAACGTTGATCAGGGTACCCTTGCTCACTTCCAGCGAGACGGTGCCGCTGAACACGAGCAGCATCACGATCAGCCCCATCTGGGTCGTGTTCTTGAACAACTGCGCATAGGCGTCAAGCCAGCTGGGCTCGGGCAGGGAGATAGCCAGTCCGGCGCTGGCCAGAACATCAGGCATGATCTTGGCCAAGAGCGGGCTGAGCATGCCAAACATGGCAAACACGGACAGCATGATTGCCGCCTTGTACGTTCTGGCCTGCTCCATCAGTTCCTTGCGTACTAAAACCAGGAAGACGTTCATTTTACCAACTCCATAAACACATGTTCCAAAGATGGCTCAAGTACTTCCAGTTTGCGGATGACTATCTGCTCTTGCAGCAGCAGTTCCATCAGCGCCCTTTCCGGATGCGGCAGACGCGCACAATGAACGGTGAACGAACAACCTTCAACAAAAACGCCAGTCACACCAGCCAGCGTCTGGAGACGCTCTGTCAGACGCTCCGCCTGTGACGCATCGGCCAACTCAATGTGCAAGGCATCCTGCCTGTAAGTACCTCGGATGTCAGACAGGCTACTTTGCAGGAGCAGTCTACCTTGATCCAACACTGCAATCTGGTCGCAGACGCGCTCCACATCGGTGAGGATGTGCGTGGAGAAGAGCACAGTGGTCCTCTCCCGCACAGTCGAGATAATCTCCAGAATCTCTTTTCTCCCGACCGGATCAAGGGCTGACGTGGGCTCATCGCAGATCAGCAGCCTTGGCTCATTCAGCAACGCTTGGGCAATGCCCAGCCGCTGCCGCATTCCGCGCGAAAAGCCGTGAACTCTCCTTCCCGACACAGTCAGTCCAACCAACTCAAGCAACTCGCTAATTCTCTTGTCTAGGTTTGCCGCCGTCAACCCGCCAATGCGGCCACAAAACTGGAGATACTCCCTGGCTGTCATATAACCGTAGAACTCAGGCACGTCCGGCAGATAGCCAATCAGGCGATTGGTTCTGCTGTTGCCATAGGTTACTCGTTCACCGCAGACGGAAATCTGACCACCGGTAGGCCTCAGAAAACCGAGCACCATCTTCATGGTCGTCGTCTTGCCGGCGCCATTCTTGCCAATAAAGCCGAAAACCGAGTGTTCGGGGATGCGTAGACTCAGGTCGTGAACGGCCACCACATCCCCAAATCGTTTGCTCAAATGGTCCAGCTGTAGAACGTGCACTACTCTTCACCCCTGCCAGTTGTGAAGTACAACACTGGCCCCAGTATCTGCAGGAACAGCACCAGCACGATCCACAGGCCACGATTACCCCAGCGATAGTGCTGGTGTTTGAGTACATGCAGTAGCGCTGTTATCGCCAGCACGACTTGCAGCAGGATGATCGGAATCAGGAACGGAAGATACGCTATGAACGTTTCCACAAGCACCCCTCCCTATAGTTGCTCCAGCCTTGCGGCGAGTCGCTGATACCTCTCGTTAGCCGCAAGCTGCTGAAAGACCGGATTCTCCAGGACACAGTTCTTCGCGCTCTCGATGATCACGTGCTCATCGCGCGGAGCAGCCAGACCCAGGTCGAGCGAGGAGAAGAGGTCCTCGAGTCGATTGAAAAGAACACTGCCACGCGGACGGATGGAGATGCCCCGGCTGGAAAGCAGGTTCACATAGTCTTCAAGGGAGGCCAGTGCCTGCTCTTCGTCACCATCGGTCAGAAAGAGTTGCGCAGCAGAGAGATGGATTTGGTAGTAGAGGCCAGGGTGCACGCGCTCCATATCAAAAGCCTCCCCGGTTCGTAGCACCGCTTGCAGGCATAAACGCAGCCGCTCGGAGTTGCCCGCAGCCAGCATCAACAGGTCTGGAGCCGCACCGAGTACGCCGACGATGTTCCCAAAGATGAAAGTCTGAATCATACCGTCCGCCTTATCTACCTTACCTGCCATTTGGTAAGCCTTGGCCAGCAGTATCTGCGGAGACACAGGCAATTCGACCGTCCCTTCCAGAAGTTCAATGGCCTTCTCCGGCTGCTGTAAGGCCAGATAACAACCTGCGCGCATCTGCAAGGCCTGTTTGGCCAAGGCGGCGTCGTTGCTTTCCTGTTCAACCCGCAGGAACAGCGCCAGTGCCTCTTGCGTCACCTTGCTGACTGCTTCGGGGCCACCTGCCAGGGATGCATGATTGAGCAGCAGAGTCCCCATCAGGAAGAGCAGGTGCCAACATGAGAAATAGTTCTTAATGTATTGCTGACAGTCGGCATACACAGTCTCAAACGGCGCCGAAGCGAATTTCCCAGCTAGCTGTAGATAGAGCCGCTTGATGGCGTCAGCCGACATTTGTGGCTGATAGCCGATCAACTCATCCACGCTGATGTCGAAGTACGCAGCCAACACAGGCAAGAGCGCAATGTCTGGATAGCACTGCCCAGATTCCCATTTGGAGACGGCCGGCTTGGATACGCCCAGATGAGCCGCCAGCTCCTCCTGCGTCACACCCTTCTCGCGCCTTCTGGCAGCGATGTTGGCGCCTATGGTGATCGTCTTCATGGCAATCCCTCCTCGCCAGCATTGTATTTCACCCAGAGCCTGTCCGGCAATGGAGCCATGGTTAACTTTAGTTAAAGAAGTTGACCGCTAGTTAACTCCCACCACCATGCATCGCTACCCACCTCGAAGTCCGTCCCCAATTATCCAAAGTGAATAATTCAGAACCGTCCCCAATTATTCATTTTCGACAAATGCGAAAGCCCCGAGCGCATTGCTCGGGGCTTTCGCAAAGGTATTCTGGCAACGACCTACTCTCCCAGGGCGAACCCAAGTACCATCGGCGCTGGAGCGCGGCGCGGGCCGCGTTCCAGATGCCTTCGGCCCGCTCTCCCGTCAGGCCAGCGGGCGGGAGGACCGATCTTGCTTTGTGCCCTTAGCTTCTTTTGGTGTGTGGGTCAGATGGGAACTGGTGGGACCACTCTCCGCCATTCGTAACGATGCGCGAACCATGTGCGGCGCTTGCGCTAGCGCCCGAAGTCTGTCCCGAATTATTCGAAGTGAATAATCTGGAACCGTCCCCAATTATTCATTTTCGACAAATGCAAGAGCCCCGAGCACATTGCTCGGGGCTTTTGTAAAGGTATTCTGGCAGCGACCTACTCTCCCAGGGCGAACCCAAGTACCATCGGCGCAGGAGGGCTTAACTTCCGTGTTCGAGATGGGAACGGGTGGG
>JAEZJZ010000115.1 GCA_023436245.1 Bacillota bacterium
CCGGCCCCGGCGCGCCAGGCCCCGCCGCTACGGAGGACAAACGCACAGTCTCTGCTGCTGCGCAGTATTGCAGTGCGAGGCAGTACTCAAATAGTGCGGAGGTGAAGGAATGCAGACCCTAGTCGATCGCCAATCCTTGTGGATATTGGGCAACTGGACAGATGTGCAGGAACGTCTGCGGTCATTGATCGATGCCTACGGAAGGGAGACAACTGTGGCTGACGTGCTGCGCCTCCTACAGCAATAGAGTTCCAGACAAGAAACATGAAGGGAAAAGGCACTGGCCGAAATTCCGGCCAGTGCCTTGTGCGTGATCCTACTTTGCAGACTCGAATCCGCGGGCCAGAGCTTGCTCGTTCAGCGGGAGCAAGTTATGGCGATGGACGGGCAAAGCCTTACGCAACGCCTTGCGCACAGCGTCCATGGACACGACCGGAGCCTTCGCCAGCAGCGCGCCCAACACGACCATGTTGGCAATGCGCCCACTGCCCAACTCGTCCGCAATGGCATTGGCAGGCACTGCAACTGGGCTGATGTCTGTGCGCCCAGGCTGCTGTTCAATCAAGGAGCTGTTATAGAGCAGGACACCGCCGGGTTTGACGGCTGGCTCAAACTTGTCCATAGAGGGCAAGTTCATGGCCACCACAATGCCGGGATTGGTCACCAGCGGGCTACCGACCGGCTCGTCCGAAATGACTACCGTGCAGTTGGCCGTACCGCCACGCATCTCCGGACCGTACGACGGCATCCAGGAAACGTGCTTGTTCTCCAGCATGCCGGCGTAAGTGAGGATCTGTCCCATCAGCATCACTCCCTGACCGCCAAAGCCAGCTAGAATGATCTCATGTGTCATTTGCTCTCCTCCTCTGCCGTGATGTCTTTGCATACACCCAGAGGATAGTGCGGCATCATCTCTTGCTCCACCCGCTTCAAAGCCTCCACGGGCGGCATGCCCCAGTTGGTCGGGCAAGTGGACAGCACCTCCACCAGGGAGAAGCCTTTTCCTTGCACCTGACACTCGAAGGCTTTCTTGATGGCGCGCTTTGCCTTCAGAATCTGCTGCGGCGTATGCACCGACACCCGCTCAATGTAGGCCGGGCCATCCAGTGTGGCCAACATCTCGGACACACGGATCGGATTGCCCTGCAGCTTGGTGTCGCGACCATACGGAGAGGTCGTCGTCTTGCTGCCAGCGAGTGTGGTCGGAGCCATCTGTCCACCGGTCATGCCATAAATGCCATTGTTCACGAAAATGACGGTGATATTCTCGCCGCGGGCAGCAGCATGCACGATTTCAGCTGTACCAATCGAGGCTAGATCGCCGTCACCCTGATAGCTGAAGACGATGCAGTCAGGCTGAACGCGCTTGATGCCGGTAGCCACCGCCGGTGCACGACCGTGGGCAGCCTCCTGCATGTCGCAATTGAAGTAGTCGTACGCCAGCACAGAACACCCGACTGGCGCCACCCCGACTGTGCGGTCCAGCACACCCAGTTCGTCGATAGCTTCCGCCACCAGCCGATGGATGATGCCGTGGGTGCAACCGGGGCAGTAATGTGTAACGACGTCAGCAAGGGCCTTTGGCCGCTCAAAGACTTTGGCCATTAAACATTCCCTCCCAGAATCTGCTTGATCTCAGCCAGGACGTCCTCCGGCGTCGGAATCATGCCGCCGAAGCGCCCGTAGAAATGCACCGGTTTCTGACCGTTGACGGCCAGGCGAACATCCTCCACCATCTGACCAGCGCTCATCTCGACGGTGAGGAATGCCTTGGCTGTCTTGGCAGCATTGGCATAAGCTTCAGCCGGGAATGGCCAGAGGGAGATCGGACGGATCATGCCAATGCGCAATCCTTCCTTCTTGCCGGCATCCATCGCACTCTTGACAATGCGGGCGGTGGAGCCGTAGGCGGTGACCACGATGTCGGCATTCTCTACGTCCACGGCCTCATAGCGTACCTGTTCGGCGGCCATTGTCTTATACTTGGCCTGCAGATGGTAGTTGTGTTGTTCCAATTTGTCCGACTGCAGGAACAAGGAGTTGATCACATTGCGCCCCGGATGATTCTTGGTGCCAGTCGAAGCCCAGCTCTTGTCAAACGACTTGGCCACACGCTCCTTGAACTCCACCGGCTCCATCATCTGACCAAGCATGCCATCACCAAGGATGAGCACAGGATTGCGATATTGGTCGGCCAGATCAAACGCCTCCTGCACCAGATCAACCATCTCCTGCAGACTAGCCGGAGCCAGTACAAGCAGATGATAATCGCCATGTCCGCCGCCCTTGACGGACTGGAAGTAGTCGCTCTGCGCCGGCTGAATGCTGCCCAGACCTGGGCCCCCGCGCACCATGTTCACGATCACGCAGGGCAACTCTGCTCCGGCAATGTAGGAGATGCCTTCCTGCTTGAGACTGATGCCAGGACTTGAAGAAGAAGTCATTACCCGCGCACCAGCGCCGGCGGCGCCATAAACCATGTTGATGGCCGCGACTTCGCTCTCGGCCTGAACCATCGCACCGCCCACCTGGGGCAAGCGACGGGCCATGTACTCCGGCAGTTCGTTCTGGGGAGTGATTGGGTAACCGAAGAAATGGTGGCATCCGGCCTTAATCGCGGCCTCGCCAATCGCCTCATTGCCCTTCATGAGAATTTTCTCGCCCATAAGCTTTCCCTCCTTCTGGCCTATTTCTCGACCTCGATCACTGTGTCAGGACACATGCGGGCGCAGAAAGCGCAGGCAATGCACTTGTCCTGGTCAGTGACGGTAGCGAAATGAAAGCCCTTCTTGTTGATTCGCTCAGACATGACGATGATCTTGCGAGGACAGACTGTGGTGCAGAGCTCACAGCCCTTGCAGCGGTCCTCCTGGAATGTGACTTTTGGCATACTTCCGTCAATACCTCCTCTTTCTATGAACTTGCTCTAGCGACTACTCCCAAGGGCGCTTCATATAGAGATGAAGCGGCAGCACAGGTGAATGCAGCTTCTCCCTGGCTGCCTCCACCAAACCTTCCACGACTGCATTGCAGATGACTGGCAAGCCGGTCATGCTGGCTAGTCTCTGGACCATCTGCTCGCCCCGCTCAACTAATGCCAGGTCAGTATACTGCATTAAGTTGGTATTGTTGACCAGACCTGTAACTTGCATGCGGGAAGTGTGTTCGATGGACTGCAGCATGGACAACGCCAGTTCTGCAGTTTGCGAAAAAGGACGGCAGGCATTCACGACCACCCACATGTCGTATTCGGCCTGTTGAAGTTCGCGCTGGTATCTGCCCAGGGCGCGTGCCCCAACGTCGTCGCCCCCCACATCCAGGACCAAGTACCGCTCTCTGTCCAAGATACCGCCGCTGATCTCCGGCGGCAGCGCAGGCAAGTCGGCTGTCGCCCACTCACCGGCGGGCGCAATCACCTGCACGCCGTGCCTGTTCAGCTCCTCGATGCGCTCTCGCGATCGGAAATATGGGTTGACCACATCCAGATCCACGATGCCGAGGTTCGGAACCAGCGTCCGACTGGCCATAGTGTAATTCACTGCCACTTCCGTTTTTCCGCTGCCATAGCCACCGACAAAGATGACCAGACGCCGGTCAGAGAAGAGCATCGGCAAAGCCTCCCTCAAGTTGACTGCTGTCTATACGTATTGTTTCGCCGATTCAGCGCCAGTCAGCACGCGCAAGGCACCCTCCGCCAGTGCCAACAGTTCGTCCTCGCCAGGGTAAACCAGCACCTGGCTGATGAATGCCACCCGCTCCTTGATCCAGTTGACCAGATAGTCTTGGTCATACGCCAGACCACCAGTGATCACGATGGCATCAACCTTACCGGACAGCACCGCTGCCGCGGCACCAATTTCTTTGGCCACCTGATAAGCCAAAGCGCGGTAGACTGTCTCTGCTTGCTCATCCCCGGCCAGAAGGCGCTTGACCACATCCCGGCCGTCATTTGTGCCGAGATACGCCACCAACCCGCCACGGCCAACCAGGAGCTTGCGGATCTCGGCCTGTTGGTACTGTCCACTGAAGCAGAGTCGCACCAAATCCCCAGCCGGCAGCCCGCCAGAGCGTTCCGGCGAGAATGGTCCGTCCCCGTCTAGCGCGTTGTTGACGTCAATGGTGTTGCCAGCTTGGTGAGCGCCGACGGATATGCCCCCGCCCAAATGCACAACAATTAAGTTCAGCTCAGAGTATTGCTTGCCCAGATCAGCGGCGGCCCGCCTGGCAACAGCCTTCTGATTGAGGGCGTGCCAGATGCTGCGCCGAGAGATCTGGGGAAGACCGGTCAGCCTGGCCACCGGTTGCAGTTCGTCCACCACCACCGGGTCCACAATAAAGGCAGGAATCCCAGACGCAGCGGCAAGATCGGCCGCGAGTAGGCCACCCAAGTTGGAGGCATGCTCTCCATACTTGGCTTGGCGGAGGTCATCCTGCATCACCTCATTGACAGCATAGGTGCCGCCCGGGATGGGCTTGAGCAGTCCGCCGCGCCCAACCACTGCCTGCAAGTCTTCCGGCCTAACTCCAGCTTCCTGCAATGCCGCCTCCACTGCTTCCTTGCGGAATTGGTATTGATCGATCAAGCGGTCAAAGCGGGCAATTTCTGCGCTGGAGTGGCGTAGCGTCCGCTCCAAGACCGGGATTGTGTCATCGAAGATGGCAATTTTGGTACTAGTTGAGCCAGGATTGATCACCAAGAGACGCATGCAAACTCCCCCTCCCTACGACATCACCACGGCTGTGGCAATCGAGTACAGCTTAGCCTGGTGCGTGTCAGACCGGGAGGTGAGAATGATTGGCGCGGCTGCCCCCGCGATCACCCCAGCCACCTGACCTCCGCCGAGGTAGACCAAAGTCTTGTACATCACGTTACCCGGCTCGATCATCGGCATCAACAGAATGTCAGCCTCTCCTGCAACTGGGCTGGTCATGCCCTTGTGGTCTGCCGCTTCTTTGGAGACAGCGCCATCTAGTGCAATCGGACCGTCGACAATGCAGTTCTTAATCTGCCCGCGGTCCGCCATCTTGGCTAGCAAGGCGGCGTCAACGGTCGCCGGCATGTCCGGATTGACTTGCTCAAAGGCGGCAATCACGGCCACCTTAGGTCTATCGTTACCGAGCTTCTGGGCAATCATCACGGCGTTCTCAATCATTTGCGCCTTCTGTTTCAGGTCCGGAGCAATCACCATGCCACCATCGGTCATCAACAGCAACCGGCCATAACCTTTCGGTTCAATCAGTGCCACATGGCTGATCACCCGACCTGTACGCAGGCCGATCTCCTTGTCCAGGGCTGCTCGCATGATCTCCGCTGTACTAACCAAGCCCTTCATCAACATCTGCGCCCGGCCACTGCTGACCAACTGTACTGCATGGCGAGCTATCGTAGTCGGGTTCTCGGCGTGGATGATCTCTATCCCTTGCAAGTCCAGGCCGACCTCAGCAGCGGTGGCAACGATTTTCTGCTGGTTGCCGACCAGGATGGCAGTCGCCAGCCCGAGTTCAATCGCATCTTTGATCGCCGACAGCACCTCGCGGTCCTCAGCCATGGCCACCGCAATCACTTTGCTGCCGCCCTTCGCCTTGGCCGCTTCTAGAACTTCGCCCAGACTCCTCAGCATCTTCGCATCCTCCTCCAAATCAACTCTCGCAACAATCTGCGTGGCTAATAGCTCTTGACTGGTTCCTGACCGGTGAGTCCTAACCAAGCACCTTCGGCCAAGGCCAGCATCTCGTCTTCACCGGGCTCAACCTGCACCGGGCCAATGAAGCCGACATACCCGGAAACAAGATCGGTCAAATAGGTCGCATGGGCCAACCCGCCGGTCAAGATCACCGCCGTCACCTGACCGCAAAGAACGGTGGCCATTGCGCCGATCTCCTTGGCAATCTGATATGCCATGCCCTTGAGCACCAGAGCGGCCTGTTTGTCGCCCGTTTCTGCCCGCCTAATGGCCTCACGTGCGTCGTTACTTCCCAAGTGGGCAACCAAGCCAGCTTGACCGTTAAGCTGCTTGATTAGGGCTCGCTCCGTGTATTCGCCGGAAAAGGCCAAAGTGACCACTTCCCCCGCCGGCAGGCTGCCGGCTCGCTCTGGAGAAAAGGGGCCGGCTTCGTTCGCGTTGTTATAATCCAGGATGCGGCCGCCGCTGAGCGGGGCTATGGAAATGCCCCCTCCAAGATGGGCTACCACGAAGTTGCTGTCGGCAAGTGTCCGTCCCATGCTGGTTGCAACTCTACGAGCCACTGCTCGGATGTTCAGCGCATGACCCAACGAGCGGCGCGGAATCTGGGGCAATCCGGAAATCCTGGCCACGGAAGAAAACTCATCTACCGAAACGGGGTCAACGATGAAGGCCGGAATCTGCCTGCGCTCGGCTATGCCTCGGGCCAGCAGTCCTCCCAGGTTGGAAGCGTGCTGCCCCTGCACCCCCCGCTGCAGATCTGCCGCCATGACCTCATTCACCGCATAACAGCCGCTAGCTAGCGGTTTCAGCATGCCGCCGCGCCCCACTACCGCCCGGAGTTCGGGATTGCCGTTCTCCGCGAGAAAGCCCTCTACCGCGGCCAAGCGAAACTGGAACTGATCGGCTATCGTAGCGAACTGCTGTAACTCCACAGAACTATGTGAGAGGTTGGTCACCTGTCGAGGGGACGTTGCTTCGTAGAGCGCCAGTCTGGTCGAAGTGGAACCTGGGTTGATGATCAGCATCAGATCGCTCACTGCCACATTTCTCCTTTCGAGGACTACTGCTTCGTAGGCTGAAAACCCTTCGGCGGCATCAAGTCTCAATCCAATTTGTCTCTGGCATCAAGACCTTGCGCCTTACTAGCGTTCCAATTTTCATTATATCCTTCTTAACAATGGTTGCCAAACAGTAGAATAATTCAAACAGATACCGGCAGCATCGCCCAAATCTTCTGTCTTTTCGAGCACAAAACAATAAGCCCCCGTTAGCCAGGAGCTTATCGAGATAACCGCCTTGATGGATGCTTACGACGTACGCTCCAGACGCATACGGTCGGCCACCATGGCAATGAACTCTGAGTTGGTCGGCTTCCCTCTTCTGGTATCCACGGTGAAGCCAAAAATGCGGTTGATCGCCTCGAGATTGCCTCTACCCCAAGCCACCTCAATGGCGTGCCTAATCGCCCGTTCCACGCGGCTAGGCGTGGTCTTGTGCTGCTTTGCAATCATCGGATAGAGAATCTTGGTGACTCCATTGATCAGCTCGTTCTCCTCAGTCACCAGGGAGATAGCTTCCCGCAGGTAGAGGTAGCCCCGGATGTTGGCGGGAATGCCCAGTTCGTGCAAGAAGTTGCTGATGCGTGCCTCCAGGTTGGGCACCTTGTGTTCCCCAGTGTGCATTGCGCTGACGTTGACCGGCTCATTGTTGGCCAACTGGCGAATGCGCGTGGCCAGGGTCTCCAGATTAAACGGCTTCAAGACATAGTAATTAGCGCCGAGCTCAATTACGCGCTTAGTGATCTGCTCCTGTCCCAGTGCCGTCAGGACGATCACCTTGGGACGCGGCTCACTGCTCTGCACCAAACGCTCGAGCACAGCGATGCCGTCCAAATGGGGCATGATGATATCAAGCAGCATGATATCAGGTTTGGTGGTGGCCAAGAGATCAAGCGCTTCGGGACCATTGTGGCCTACTCCCACTACCTGCAGATCAGGCTTCTTTGAAAGAAATTCTTCCACCATCTTGGTGAAGTCGCGATTATCATCAATGACCAATACCTTAATCCGTTCGCTCACTTAACGATCCCCTCTTTTCTGTTGTTCGACTGTTGCTTTCTTCCTTTTCGACAACCGGGCCAACCCTTCCTTCCCTCTCTGCCGTTTATTTCTGAAATTTGGAGAATAACGAAAACGCAGGCTATAAGCCTGCGTTCGGAAGATACCTGCGGTAGAAGAAGGTGGGCGCCAACTGTTCTCGCTTCTCCAGCATTCCTGACTCCCGGACCATCCATTCCGCGAACACGCCATAACCCGTATCAGGCTTGTTCACGAACACGTGAGTCACAGCCCCCACCAACCGACCGGACTGCACTATCGGACTGCCGGACATGCCTTGCACGATTCCTCCCGTCTTCTGCAGCAGTTCCGGGTCAGTCACCCTGATCACCAGTCCCTTGCCTGTCGGCGAGAACTGTTTGTTCACTCGCACAATTTCGATGCCAAAACGTTCCACTTTCTCCCCGTCAATCACTGTCCAGATTTCGGCTGGACCCTCCTTCACCTGGTCGACCAAGGCTACCGGCAGGGTGCTGACCCCTGAGGTGATGTCTTGCATGATTTCGCCAAAAATGCCAATTCCCGTATTGCTCTGAAACTTACCAATCACCGTCTGTTCATCCACCATGATGCTGCGCTTTTCGCCTGGGTGGCCGCTACGCCCCTGATCTATCGCCGTCACCCGTGAGCGCAGAATGCAGCCATCTTTCACCTGCAAGGCTTGGTTGGTATCGATGTCAGCGATGATGTGACCCAAAGCCGCAAAGGTTTTGCTCTCCCTGTCCACAAATGTGAGCGTACCCACTCCCGCTGCATCATCGCGCACGTAAAGACCTATTCTGAACCGCCGGCTTTCCTGACACCGTACTGGAACGACTTCCAATCTCACCTGATTCTGTTCGCGCTGCACCAGAAACGAAACCGGTTGACCGGCTTGGCCAGCGCGGTCTATCTCTCGGGCGACTTCAACTACGCCTGGGTCCCGTACTTCGTTCACGGACAAAATGAGATCCCCCATCTTCAGGCCGGCCTCTTTGGCGGGCTGTCTCGCACCGGAGGCCGTCTGTACAGCGGCGTGCCCCACAACCATTGTGGTGGCCCTAACTGTCACGCCAATTGATTGGCCAGCCGGAACCACTTCGATCGGCGGAACCACTTCCACTGCCAGCCTGCGCAGCGGCATCAACCCAAAAAGCTTCAACTGCACCTGCATGTTGCCAGGCTGTTCCGAGTAGAGAGCGCAGTTGCCACGCTCCACCAGTGAGTGCTCCGGCTGCAACGCCTGGTCGTTCAGCATCAGTCCTGGTTGGTCGACGGTCACACTCAGGCCAATTGGCAACGGTAACTGCAGTTGGTGCGGGGTACCCACCATCAAACGGAGCTCGTTCGGGAAGGTCACCCAATGCTGAAACCAAGGCGTGAAGCAAAATGCCAGAATGGCACACGCTAGCGCTACGCCTGTCATCTGACGCCTGTTCATGTCACTCATACCTCCCTTGACAGGTTTGTCTATCTGACAGCGCTGTTGCTACAATTTGGGTAACAGACAGGGAGCTGCCCGGCGAAAAAAATAAGAACTGCGCAAAGTTCTAGCGAGTCGAGTTCCTGTGCTTAAGATGTCCGCAGCGGAAAAGCGCTATACTGCGCAGTTGACATAACGCATGAGCGTTATCTGGGTTCAGTGGCAGCAATTCTCGCACAAGGCGCAACTTATGGATAGATCGGCCATCCGCGAGCCAATTGTAGTTTTTTAGTTTACATAAATAGAGTTGACAGGCAATAATGAAGCCGCTGCCTTGGCAGCGGCTTGAACTTCTTCGACTAGACCCGATTGACTTGTTGCAGCAACTCGCGAGCATGTTGATAGGCGATCTGACTGGTTTCTCCATCCAGCAGTCTGGCAATTTCCTGCACTCGCTCTTCGTCCTGCAGCGTGCCCACTCTGGTGTAGGTGGCGCCATCATGCGAGTGCTTGCGAATCAGCAGGTGCTGATCCGCCATGCAGGCGATGCTGGCCAGATGTGAAATGCAGATCACTTGGTGATTCCGCGCCAATTGGCGGAGCTTCTCCCCAACTCTGAGAGCTACTCTGCCGCCTAGTCCCACGTCTATTTCGTCAAACACCAGTGTGTCAATGGCATCATCCGCAGCCAGAACGGACTTCAAGGCAAGCATCACGCGGGACATTTCACCCCCGGAAATGACCTTGACCAGCGGCCGCAACACATCGCCCGGGTTGGCTGTGAACAGAAACTCCACGTGATCAACCCCGTAACGAGACAAAGCCTTTTCTGACTTGTCCAGTAGACTGACAGCAAAGCGCGCATCCGGCAAACCGAGGTCAGCCAACTGCTCTGATACTCTGCCTTCCAACTGCCGACCGGCGTGCTGCCGCAACTGGGACAGCTCGGATGCAAATAGGCTGTATGACTGCTCCACCTCTGACAACTGGTCCCGCAGGGTGATAATGCGCTGTTCGCTGCCGGTGATGCGAGCGATCTCACCGGCCACCTGCTCGGAATAGGCGATCACTTGCTCCACGGTTTCCCCATATTTGCGCTTCAGTCTGGAGAGCAGATCCAATCGCCGTTCAATCTGTTCCAGCTTGGCTGGATCATGCGCTAGTTGTTCCAAATAGTCTCGCAGACTGAGAGCGGCGTCCTCGATGCCAAAAAGAGACGACTGCAGCGTCTCAGCCATCGCCCCGAGCTGGTCATCATAACGAGCTGCCGTCTGCAGTTCTGCCAGCGCATCGCCCAGTTGTTCCAGAGCCGAAGGCTGACCTTCTCCGCCTTGATAGAGCAGCTGATAGGCGCGACCACTGGCTGAAAAAAGCTTCTCAAAATTGGCCAGCAACCTGCGCTCGGTGTAGAGGCGCTCTTCCTCACCCGCTTGCAGCCGGGCAGCGGCAAGCTCCTCCTGCTGAAAGCGCAGCATATCCAGTCGCCGTTCCCGCTCTCGATCATCGCCCATGAGCGATGTCAACTCCTTGTTGAGGCTTGAGAACCGGTCAACGCATTGTTCCATCTGAGCTAGTAATGACTGCGCTGGCGCTCCAGCGAACTTGTCCAGCAGGTCCCGGTGTCTATCCACAGAGAGCAGCGACTGGTGTTCATGCTGGCCGTGCAAATCAACCAGGGCAGGTCCCAGTTGGCGCAATAGGCCAACTGTCACCAACTGCCCATTCACTCTGGCCACGCTGCGGCCATTTTCCATCACCTCTCGCGAGATGATCAACTGCCCATCATCTACCAGAGAAGCAAACTCATCTGCCAGTTGCACACCCTCAAAGACCGCCTGCACCATCGCCTTGTCGGCGCCGATACGGATCAAGTCCGTAGTTGCACGATAACCGAGGAGCAAAGAAAGCGCGTCCAGCACGAGAGACTTGCCGGCGCCAGTTTCGCCAGTCAGCACCACCAGACCGGAGCGAAAGTCTAGATCCAGGTGGTCGATCAAGGCCAAGTTTTCCACAACTAACTTAACCAGCATTATTCTCCCTCCTGCTGCCCCTCGATCGGCTTGCGACTAGAGAATTTGCGACGCACTACTTCATAGAAACTGCGCGGCGGGAGCTTGACTAACCGGCCAACCATGGACGCACGAGCAATCTGCACGCGATCGTTGGGCAGCAAGCGGAATACCTCCTGTCCGTCCATGGTCAAGACAATATCGTCGTGTTGAGCATTTACCTTCACCGTCAGCCTGTTCTCCGGGGCGATTACCATCGGCCGTGAATGCAGGCTGTGAGCGCAGATTGGGGTCAGCACCAGAGCGCTGATGTTCGGATCCACGATCGGACCACCGGCAGAGAGGCTGTAGGCAGTCGAGCCGGTGGGAGTAGCCACCACCAACCCATCAGCCGGCAGCATGTCCACGAACTGATCCTCGATGAACAGCTCCAAATGCAGCATGCGACTGAAAGCGCCCTTGGTCACGACCACATCATTGAGGGCGTACAGCTCATTGACCACGCGCCCGTCTCGGTAGACCTGAGCCCGGAGCATCATGCGCTCCTGGACGAAGTAATCTCCGTTCAAGACCCGCTGCATTCCCTGATAGAGGTCAGGCAGTTCAATCTCGGTCAGGAAACCCAAGTTGCCCAGATTGATGCCGAGCACCGGCACGCCCCAAAAAGGCCAGCGACGAACTAAGTTGAGCAGAGTGCCATCACCGCCCATGACAGCGATCAGGTCGCAGCGTTTGGCCAGCTCTTCGTCCTCCGCCGCCAACTCGCTTCTATCCAGGCAGACTGCACTCTGTTTAGGCAGCAGCACGGTGACACCCTGCTCTTCCAGCCAAGACAAAACCTGGCCACAGATCACGATCGCACCCGCCTTCTGCTGATTGGGAACCAAACCGATCACCATACTGCATCACCTCGCCCAAATACTAGCTGGCAACCTCAAAACTGTCGTGCGGCATCAAATCTCAGTCCAATTGGTAGCTGACGTCAACCAGCCCCGCATCATCTGGTTTGAAATCTTACAACTACTAAGTTCGCGTTCTTTCCGGCCCGTTCCTTCAGTGGGAACGCTTACCCAAAGCAAGCTCCTCATGCGCTCGCTGCACGAGCACTGCGCTGTCCGTCGCAGTTTGAGAAGCGTCGCCTAGCTTGCGCCAGAATCCCAAAAACTCTATGTTCCCTTCTGGGCCGGTGATCGGCGAATAAGTCAGCCCTTGCAGGGAGAGCCCGAGCTCCGCAGCTTGTCTTCGCACCCGGTCAATCACTGACTGATGCACTTCCGGGTCGCGCACAACCCCGCGCTTGCCAACCTGCTCACGGCCAGCTTCAAACTGGGGCTTGATCAGTGCCACCAAGTCACCACCTGTGCGAAGTAGCTGCACTACAGGCGGCAGGACCAGGCCCAAAGAGATGAAAGAAACGTCAATGGTCACGGCATCAACAGGCTGCGGCACTTGCTCCTCGGTCAGATAGCGCACATTTGTCCGTTCGAGCACGACCACTCGCTCATCCTGGCGCAAGCTCCAGGCCAACTGAGCATAGCCGACGTCCACCGCATAGACGAGCTCCGCCCCATGCTGCAATGCACAATCGGTGAAGCCTCCGGTGGATGCACCCACGTCCAGGATGACTTTGCCCGCCGGGTCAAAACCCAGCTCCGCAATGGCGCGCTCCAGCTTCAGACCGCCGCGGCTGACATAGCGCAAGTCGTTACCGTGAACCTCAACTGCTGCCTCAGGCGAAAATCTGCTTCCCGGCTTGTCTTCGCGCTTGCCTTCCACAAATACCTGTCCGGCCATGATTGCCCCTCTTGCCCGCTCACGCGAGGTGAACCATCCCTGCTGTACGAGAATCAGGTCGAGTCTTTCCTTTGCTTGTGCCATCGCCCTAACCTCGCAGTCTGCGCAGAATCTCTGCGGCAACATGCGCGCCCGTCAGCCCGACCAAATTGAGCAGTTCCTTGCGCGAGCCGTGGGGCATGAACTGGTCAGGCAATCCAAACAACAACACATCTTTGTGCATACCTGACGCCTTCGACAATTGCTCAAGGATGGCGGACCCGAACCCGCCCGCAATAGTCCCTTCTTCCAAGATGGCTGTGCAGCGATGCTGACCGGCTTGTTCAATCAAAGCCGGATCGAGAGGCTTGACGAAGCGGGCGTCATAGACAGTCGGGTTGATCCCTGCCTCGCCCAAGAGGGCCACAGTCTCAGCGGTTATATCCCAGATTGTGCCACAGTTGATGATCAGCACGTCCTTGCCCTCTGCCACGCAGACAGCCCGACCGCATTCGACCGGCCTTGCAGGCAACAATTGCTCGCCGCTGGCAGCGCCCCGCGGATAGCGGACAGCTACCGGCCCAGACGACTGCTGGCAAGCCCAAGTAAACAAGTCTACCAGTTCCTGCGGATCGCGCGGAGCGATCACGGTCATGTTTGGCATTTGCCTGAGCATGGCCAGGTCAAAGGCGCCTTGATGCGTTTCTCCGTCAGCCCCGACCAAGCCGGCCCGGTCGATGGCAAACACAACCGGCAGCTTCTGCAGGCAGACGTCATGCAGTATTTGATCATAAGCACGCTGCAGGAAGGTGGAGTAAACGGCAAACACCGGTCTCATGCCGACGGACGCCATACCGGCGGCGAGAGTAACTGCATGCTGCTCGGCGATGCCCACGTCATAGAAACGCTCCGGAAACCGATCGTGGAACGACTGCAGCCCAGTGCTATCCGGCATGGCCGCCGTGATCGCCACGATGCTGGGGTCGGCTTCCGCGAGATCAAGCAGCGTCTCTGAGAACACATCAGTGTAAGTGCGAACGCCGTTGCCACCACGCGAATTGCCGTTCACCGGGTCAAACGGCCCGGTGCCATGGAAGCGTCCCGGGTTCATTTCCGCCGGGTAATAACCTTTGCCTTTGGTGGTCAGACAGTGCACCAGCACCGGACCGTTCAGTCCCTTGGCATATTCCAGCATCGATTGCAGAGCGGGCAAGTTGTGCCCGTCCACTGGACCAAGGTAGGTGAAGCCGAGTTCTTCAAAGATCATTCCCGGCACCAAGAAATACTTCAGACTATCTTTCAGCCGCTCGCTTGTATCCGCCAGGCGGGATCCGATCAGCGGAATACGCTTGATCATCCCGCCCACATCCGCTTTGGTCCGCAGATAGGTGGGCGCAGTGCGGGCTCTAGCCAGATAAGTGGCCATGGCACCGACATTCTTGGCGATGGACATTTCGTTATCATTCAGGACCACGATTAAGTGCGTCCCCAGATCGCCGGCGTGATTGAGCGCTTCCCAAGCCATTCCCCCGGTGAGCGCCCCGTCTCCAATCACGGCCACAACCTGGTGGCCCAAGCCATGCAGATCGCGCACCAGCGCCATCCCCAAGGCAGCTGACACCGAGGTGCTGCTGTGCCCGGCCGCAAAATGGTCATAATCGCTCTCCTCCGGTTTGGGAAAGCCGGACAACCCCCCGAACTCACGCAGGGTGGAGAAGCGGTGCCGCCGTCCGGTGAGCAGTTTGTGCACATAGGATTGGTGACCAACGTCCCAGACCAGGCGGTCTGTCAGGAAGTCAAAAGTAGTATGTAAAGCCAACGTCAGCTCGACCACGCCTAGATTGGATGCCAAATGCCCCCCATTGCGAGCCACCGTCAGCACTATTTCCTCACGCAGTTCCCTGGCTAGGCGTCTCAGCTCTGTTGCCGATAGACCTGCCAGCTGTTCCGGTGAACTAATCTTCTGCAGTAGCCTATCCAAGTCCGTCACCAGCCTTCCCAGCAACACGCAGTGTTGCGATCTCAATAAAGCGATTCTTGCTTGCCAAGAATCGGTTTGTACCCCAAGCAACTCAAAGAGTTGCGATCTCAATAAAGCGATTCTTGCTCGTCAAGAATCGGCTTGTACCTCAGCAACTCAAAGAGTTGCTGGTCTATCGACGCAGCCAACTGAGTGCCACGCCAAGTCCGAGCAACGCCCCGGCGAACACTTCCACCGGTGTATGCCCCAGCAACTCCTTCAGCCGTTCTTCCTTCACTTGCCTGCCAGCGGCCAGCTCGTTGATGATCCGGTTAAGCGCCCTCGCTTGCTTGCCGGCAGCTCTACGCACGCCAGCTGCATCGTACATCACGATTAACGAAAAGACGACTGTAATCGCCGTGATGGGCGTATCCCAGCCAGATCGCTCACCGACGCCTACCGCAAGCGCGATCACGAAGGCGGAATGAGAGCTTGGCATGCCCCCGGCTCCCATCATTCGCTCCAGACTGAAAAAGCCCTCTTGTATCCAGGTGATGATTACCTTGAGAACCTGGGCGATCAGCCATGACAGCATCGCCGCCTGTAGGATTTGATTGCTTAACAACCCCAGAAACGCCTCGAGCAAGACATACCACTCCTGTCGTCAAATTGACCTGTTGGTGGTAATAAGCTAGTAGTCCCGGTTCACCAGAAAGGGCGCCAACGCCCGGAGCGGCTCCGCTCGCTGTCCGAATGGCTCCAAGCTGCGGAGAGCCTCTGCCAGCAACTCTGCATTCTTCCGGCGTGATTCTGCCACCCCGTGGACGCCAGGGTAAGTCAGCTTGCCGTGAGCGGCATCCTTCTGCACCCGCTTGCCCAGTCTGCCTTCTGCCCCGGTCAGATCAAGCAGGTCGTCAGCAATCTGGTAGGCTAGCCCGAGGCGACGCGCGTAGGCCGTGAGGGCAGACAGCTCGCCCTCGTCGGCACCGCTTAGGATGGCTCCCATGCGCACACTGACCGTGAGCAAATCGCCGGTCTTATGCCGGTGGATGTAATCGAGAATCGCGACTTCGTCGCCGCTGATCTGACCTCGCTCCCACTGAATATCCATTACCTGCCCACCAACCAACCCCCGCGAACCGCAGGCTGCGGACAGTTCACCGACGGCGCGCAACTGGCGCTCTGGACAACCTTGCCCCGCTAGCGGTTCGACCAGCAGACGGAAGGCCTCGGTCAACAATGCGTCTCCGGCTAAAATGGCGATGGCTTCGCCAAACACCTTATGATTAGTTGGTCGGCCACGCCTGAGGTCGTCATCATCCATGGCCGGCAGATCGTCATGAATCAGGGAGTACGTATGTATGCACTCCAGCGCACAGGCTGCTGGCATCACCGCTGCTTCGTCACCACCCACCGCCGTCGCTGCGGCCAGGCAGAGAATCGACCGCAGCCGCTTGCCGCCAGCCTCTAGACTGTAGCGCATCGCCTGATGAACCCTAGCCGGCTCCGTCTCCGGATGTGGAATCAACCTTCCTAGGGCCAGGTTCACGCGTTCTCGCTGCTCACACAGATAGTGGTCGAGATCAAAGCTCACCGTTTGTCCTCCTCGCCTAACTCAAAGGGCTTACGCACGAGCTGGTCGCCTGGAGCGGGAATCAGCAGCTCTACCTGGTGTTCCGCCTGTTGCAGGTGCTCCTGGCAGCTCCGCACCAGCCCGATTCCTTCCTCAAACAGGCGCAGTGACTCGCTGAGCGGCAAGTTGCCGCCCTCGAGCAAAGCGACTACCTCCTGCACCCGCTGCAGACACTGCTCGAAGCTTGGCCTCTGCTCAACACTTTGCTTCGGCATCTTCACTCCCCCTCGACGCCAACGCCCGACTGAAAACCCGGCCGTCAGCCAAAATGGTCTCTATAATCTCTCCCTCTGCCACCTGCTGGGCGGCGAGGATGATCTGTCCGTCTGCCTTCCGAGTAACGCTGTAGCCGCGGGCGAGCACGCTGAGCGGACTCAGCGCCTGCAGTCTCCCAGCTGCGACTTGCAGTTCTCCGGTGAGTTCCCGGTGCCGGGAGGCGACCGCCTGCCTCAACCGATATTCCAAACTGTCCAGATTCTGCTGCAATGGCCGCAGTAGATCGAGCGGGCTCCTGAGCACCCGACGCTCCGATAGCATGCGCAGTTCGCGCTGTCGACGGCTGACCAGCGAGCGCTCCGCCAGAACCATGCGCTGCATCAGCCCAGCCAAATTGCGTTCCACCTCCCAGAGCACAGGCACCGCCAATTCGGCCGCGGCGCTAGGGGTTGCTGCCCGCTGATCGGCCACAAAGTCGGCTATGGTGTAGTCATTCTCATGCCCCACGGCCGAGATGACCGGCTTCTCACAGGCGGCGATCGCTCTGGCGACGCCCTCATCGTTGAATGCCCAGAGCTCCTCCTGCGAGCCACCACCGCGCCCCACGATAATCAGGTCAACCTCTGGTAGCCGACCGAGCAGTCGCAACGCCCGGATGATGCTGGCAGGAGCATCAGACCCCTGCACAGCGACTGGCAGCAGATAGACCTTGACCTTGGGATAGCGCCGGCGAATGATGGAAAGCAGGTCGCGCACCGCCGCTCCGGTGGGAGAGGTCGCGATGCCGATAGTCTTCGGAAACGACGGCAGAGGCCGTTTGCGGCTGGCGGCAAACAAGCCCTCAGCTTGCAGCTTCTGTTTGAGCTGCTCGTAAGCCAGATAAAGAGAGCCCAACCCGGCTGGTTGTAGGCTGTTAACCACGATTTGGTACTGTCCATCGCGCTCGTATACAGATATGCTGCCCTGCGCCACCACCTGCAGCCCGTCAGTTGGACGAAAGAGCAGAGCCTGCGCCCGGCTGCGAAACATCACCGCCCGCAGGCAACTGCTCTGATCCTTCAATGTGAAATAGAGATGGCCGGAGCTATGCAACCGACAATTGGAGATTTCGCCCTGAACCAGCACTCGCTGCAGAACTTCATCTCCGTCCAATAGTGCACGCAGGTAATTGGTCAGTTGGCTGACAGAAAAGATGGCTGACAAATCGCCTACCTCCTTCTACCCTCTGACTGCAGACTCGGCCAAAAGGTGTCGCTGCCTGGCCAAGCGAGCTATGCCAACCGCATTATCACTGGACAGTGCAGGCTCTGCAAAGATCAAACGAAAAGCCGGTCCCAGACGATGCAGCAGTCGGTCGCGAATCAACTGGTTGCTGAGCACGCCGCCAACCGCCAGCACGGTTGTGCAGGCGTAACTACCCCGAGCCGCCCGCAGCACCTTCTCCAAGGCATTCGCGACCACCCGCAGCACCGCAAAGGCAATCTCAGCAACATCCTCTCCCTGCTCTACCAAGCGGAGAGCGGCGCTGCAGGGGCCGGAAAAGCTGAAACTCAGGCCATCGACCGAAGAGGGCAGAGAGATGCGCCCAACGGCCGCTTTGGCCAACCGTTCAAGGTCAGGACCGGCCGGGAAAGGCAGGCCCATGGCCACACCCACTCGATCGATCATCTGGCCAGCGTTGAGGTCACTCGTTCCGGCCACCAGCTCGACGGAGAAGCCTGCCGTGCTGTGCGGGTGCACCCGCAGCAGCTCGGACGTTCCTCCGGAGATATGCACTGCCAGGAAATCCGCCGACAGGGCAGCATCCAGTCCCGCCGCTAAGTGACCTTCCTGATGAGAGAAAGAATAGAGCGGAACCCCAGCCGTCTGGGCAACAGCCTCCGCTGCCAACACACCCGCCAAGAAGACCGGCATGTATGAACCGTCAACCGGCCGCGGTCGGGCGCTGACTCCAACCGCCCGAAGCGGCAACCGAGTTGCAGGCAAGCGACGCAGCAGTTCCGGCAGTTGGCGAACATGATGAAACACGCCTTCGCTTTGGCGCAGTCCGTGCTCCCCTGCTTGCACGGGCAATAGTATCCGCTCATCCAGCAGAGTTGTGCCTGACTTGTCCAAAAGACAAAGTGAAGTAGTGTAGCAGCTAGTGTCTATGCCCAGATAGCAGGCATCAGGCATGATCGGAACGCACCACGTTGCCCAAAATGCCGTTGATGAACTTGCCCGATTCAGCCGTGCTGTACTTGTTGGCCAGCTCCACCGCTTCGTTGATCACCACGCCAGTTGGCACTCCAGTCGCTGACAGGAGTTCACCCAGCGCCAACCGCAAGATGGCCCGGTCCACCCGGGCCAAGCGATCGATTTGCCAGTCAACGGACTTGCCGCGGATGATCTGGTCGCTCGCCTCCTGCTGCTGCAGGGCGTTGTCCACCAACTGCCGGGCAAATGGCTCCAGCTCAGCCTCAATGGGCGTGGTCTCCAGTGCAAAGTGGAACGCCTCGCCCAGATCCACGTGGCCGCTCTCCATCTGAAAGAGAGCACGCAATGCCACTTCCCGTGCCAAACGACGACTCATCCATATCATTCCTCTACGTTCAAATTCATAGCCTACCGCAAAGCAGCGGCCGAAGACACTTCTATTCTAGCATACCCTGAGAGCTAGCCATTTTCTTCCCCGAAATGGCTCGAAAGGCAAGCCAAGGCGGTAGTGTGTATTCGAAAAAAAACGCCGCAGCTGCGGCAGATGCGAGACTGTTACGCTGTCGACCTCAGACCTATCGCGTGAAGTCAAGTCTCGGTCCAAAGCAACTCAACCGAGTTGCGATCCCAAGCATAACTTGACTCTGCGTTCTACAGTTTGACTTAACGCCCTAGTCGCGGCCTCTCAGGCGCAGATAGAACTCTGCCAAGCCGCCCGCCTCATCAACACGTGAACCGACGAACCAGCCGATGGTAACCAGGATGAGGATGAAAATGGTGCGCAGCAACCCGTATTCCAGAATGACCAAAGCCAACAACAGCCCCAGGGCTACCCCCAGGATCCGGCCGCCAAAGCTCGCCAACCAGATCTGCAGTCTGTCCATCAGGATTCACCTCACAAGCCTTGCGGCTGAATCAGAGCGGCCTTGGGTGATCACTGCCGACCGCCGAGAACAGCACCAGCACATCCCGGACGCTGACACTGGTCACCTTCTCCACCTGTTGGCTGATCGCCGCCTGCAGTGAGCGCGCCAGTTCCACCAAGTTCTGCTGACCGCTAGTTGCTACTTTCACGCGGACGACCACGCCCCCGCCGGCTGCAACCTGCAGCTGCACGTGGGCTCGACGCACACTTCGCTCGGTCTGCACCACCTGGAGGACGATCTGCTCCAACGCAGAAAGAGAAATCTTGATCTGACCGAGTTCGCCTTCATGCACGAAGCCGGCTTGTTGCCTGTTCTGCGCGGGCAAAACGCCCTGGTAGAGCAGCCTGATCGCCAGCAGAAACATCAGGAGCGCAGCGAGAGAGACCTCCAACTCATGCCCGTACAGATAACCTGAGACCAGGTCAGCCACTGGGCCCAAAAATCCATTAGCCACGCCGAAGACATAGGCGGAGATCACCATCACGGCGAGAGTGAAGAGCACAAAGAGAACGCGATCGAAGTTACTCATGGCAAGTTCAACTCCTTGCTGGATGATTATTCCCGCCCAAACGACATTGAAAACGTGACCTCAGGAAATCACTTCGCCTTAGCGTTATCCTCGGTCTTGTCTGCGAAATCCACTCCCTGAACATGCACGTTAACCTCCACAACCTGCAATCCGGTCATGCTCTCAATAGCCTTGCGCACGTTCTCCTGTACCGCCAGAGCTACCGCCGGAATGCGCACCCCATAGTCAACCACGATGGAGAGCTCCACTGCTGCCTGTTTCTCGCCAACCGAGACCTTCACGCCCTTGGACAGGTTGCGCTTGCCCAGCATCTCCACTACACTGCCCGCCAGTCCGCTGCCGCTCATGCCGGTCACACCCGGCACCTCCACGGCAGCCAACCCGGCGATTATGCCCACAACCTCGTCAGATATGCGCACAGCACCATTGTCCCGGTGCTCCTCATGCACGTTATTCATTGAAAGCATCCTCCCTTATTCAACTGCAGGCCGCCGACCGGCGCCTCGCATTCAGTGGGCCACGCAAAACCCAGGGCAAAATCAACTCTATTATACTAAAGGGACTGTCTCATAACAATCTTTTCCGTTCCGCGCCGACCGCAACCGCCCCCCGACCATGGGGCGGTTCTATAATCCACCGCTGCCCCGAAGCGATGGGGACGGACCTTTCTGCCACGCGCGACGGTCGACAATGGCCGTGATTTGCCTTGAGCACCGCGCCGTTCTGTCAGGCTGGTCGCGCCGCCCCGCTTAGCTGCCAATTGGAGTAATGAAATGAGCCCGTCTCGCCCGGGGTCCAGCAGAACTCGCCACCAGTCTATACACAAGATCCGCACATTACCACAGCTATCCGGCATTGCTTGGGTTATGCTCTTGCGCTCAGGCGGCTCAGACAGCTGCTGGACCTGTTCCGGCCTCACTCGCTCATCTGATTTGGGGCAGCCAACGCGTGGCTTGCGCGAACCAAGCCTGCCCTCCGGCGCTTTGGTGACGGTGACGCGGATCTGCGCTCCTTCTGCTAGGCATCGAAGACTGGTACGTCGGCCTGGAAGTCTCATTACGAGATCTGGAAGGAATCTATCCTGATTCGCAACCCTGAGGGTACAAGCTATGGGCAAGAGCGCCGACAGTGAGCACGCGTAGAGGGGTGGGCGCCACAAACAAGCGACCAGTCAGCAGCACGCAGTGCTGCGATTTCCAATGAAAGCGATAGTTGCGCAGCAACTATCGGCTTGTACCGTTAGGTGGCTGTTCAATGAAGAGAACGAGGAGGCGAAGGGAACAGCGGCAGCAACCGGCACACGGAACATATGTAGACAGTAACTCTGCCGATGCACACTATCGGTTCAGTAAGTCCCTTCGCCCGCGCAGGATTTGCTGCCGCTCCTTCGCCGACGAGCTTATACCAAAAATTGCCACGCAGTCGTGGTTTGTGCGCCCCAACCCGTCGCCCCGATATCGTGTCGGGGCGCTTGCCGCCACACACGACTGCTACACAAAAAGAAAACCGGGTGTGTACCCGGTTTGTTGGATTAGCCCCGCTCGATCACGCGCACCTTACCCATGTCCACGCCGAGGGATGTAGACACCAGCTCCATCACCTGCAACGCTTCCGATTGAGTGAGGCCGGACGACTTGATGATCAGGTTGGCAGTGTCCTGATTAAATACCAGAATCGCGTCCTCAAAGCCCTTGCTCATCACCAGCTTCTCCACCGTCAGTTCTTGCTCCATCAGTGCAGTCAGACTGAGCCAATCCTGCTGCGCTTCAGCGCGAACCTCGGCACTGGTGTTGTTGTTGTTGATGATCTCCCGCAACAGTTCCACCTGCATGCTGCGTTGCTTCTCGCGCTCCAGCCGATGCTCCGCGAAGAAATCCGTCGTGGATTCCGAACTGACATCCTCCTGCCCGGGCATCAGCCCGGGGTCCCCAGGCGTCACCTTGGCTTCGGGATTCCAAACCAGCTGTTGGTCGATGTAATAGTTCACCAGGTAGTTTCCGCCCACAGCCAACACCAGCAGTACGACGATACTGGCCAAGAGTGCTCTGGCCTTAATTAACACAACTCTCACCTCTACTTCCCCGATATGACTTCAATGCGATGGGCGGCGATGTCGAGCACCGTCTGCACAACTCTAGTCAGTGACAGGCGAACGGCTGCATCATCCGCACCTTGAGCAACAATCAGCACACCGGTTACCGGAGGCAGGTTCTCCTGCAGCGTCACCAGGTCATTACCCGAATCCGTGAGCAGGTTCGTCTGATGACTCTCCTCCTTGGTGATCCGTGTCCCGCCACTGCTGTCCTTCTCTTCAGTTGTCTTCTGAGAGGTCTGAGTGTTCATCGCCGGAATGGCCTCGGAGGTTCCGGAGAGCGACAGCATCACACTCACTTCCCCCACTCCGTCGATAGCAGCCAGAGTCCTGGCCAATTGCTGCTCAAGCGCCAAGCGGTAGTCATTGATCGTCTGCAAGGCGCCAGTGGTAGGCGGGTTCTGATTGACCGGGGTGGCATTCGGCAACGGCTGCTCCAGGCTCTGACCCGGCCACAGCAGTTGCAGCGCCAACAGGGCCGTGACGCCAATCAAGCCGATCAGCAGCAGGCGGTTCTTGCCCAGGCGCTCCCAAACTCCACTGAGCACAGCTTGCTGTGAGTTCACTTTGGACATCTCTTTCCCCCCTATTTGATGTTCACTGCTACACGATCCGCAGTCAGGACGAAGTGACCGACCAGGACCCCCCGGAGTGCAGCCGCCTTCTCAACCGCTGCCGGCGTTGGCGGGCTGGATTCCTGAACATCGTCCCCAACCTGTACCGGTCGCACATTGGCTACCGGCCTAACCGAATCGGAGCGCCAGGCGACATCAACCGTCATCTGCAAAATGCGTCCAAAATCTTCGGCCTGGCGATCCTCAACCAATTGAAATCTACAGGAAACCATTTCCACCTGGTCATCCGCTTCCACCAGCTGCTCGATCTGATCAGTCAAGGCCTGGCGATAGTTGTCCAGCAACACCTGATCGTTTTGCTCTTGCCAGACCCGACTTTTCATCTGCAACTCTTCCCAGGAGGTGCGCACCGTGGCCTGGCCCAGCAGTTCCCCCAGGTTAAAAGGTGTGCGAGATAACTGCAGCAACGGTGCGAGCAGAGTGAGCACCATGATCAGCCCGACCGCCAGTTGTGCATAGCGCCTCATCCCGCCTTCCGGCAAGATGATCTGTAGGAAACTGGCCAGCAGCATGATCACGAGCACATTCTGGACAAACTGCTTCACTGCTTCGACCAACCGCTCACCTCCCTCCACGCCCTGCCCTCAACGCAACATCAGGGCGCTGTTTCCGGTGCTGACCACCACTGTGATCGTCATGAACAACAACACACCGACCAGCGCCAGCGCGCCAAAAAAGTAGGTGAAAACTCCAGCGATGTCGTTCAACGCGGCTGCGATTCTGCCTCCTCCCAGTGGCTGGGCTACGGCAGCGGCGACGCGGTAGATGACCAGCATGCCGATCAGCTTGATTGCAGGTAGCGCACAGAAGAGCAGCACACCGGTCGTGCCAATGAACCCAAGGGAGTTGCTGATCAGGCCAGAACAGCCAGCGATTGTCTCAAAACCATCAGAGAGCAAGCTTCCCACCACCGGCAAGAATGCCTTCACCGCAAACTTCCCCGCCCGGAAAGCCACCCCATCGGCAACAGCACCCAACGTGGACTGGGCAATGTTGAACCCGACAAAGACCATGAACAAGAGTCCCATCACCCCTGCGCCAATATCTCGCAACAGGTGTGCCACGCGGGAGACCTTAATGGTGTCCGAAAGGTTGTCCGCCAGGACCAGCACCCCGGAAAAGAAGATCAGCGGCACAGCCAGATTGACGATCAGGGTGGTGATGCCGGTCAGCAGCACCAGCAGCATCGGACTGAACAGGGCAGCGGAGCTGACATTGCCGATGGAAAGCAGAATCGTGAGCAGGATCGGATACAGCGCTTGCACGAAGTTGACCATCGTCAACAGTGCCGACTTAGTCACAGCCATTGCCAGTCCAAAACTCTGCAGCGCAAACCCCATGATCACCAGCCAGCAAATCAGATAGGCAATGCTGGCCACCTTACCCTCCATGGCCTCGTGCAGGTGCTGCAGCAACACGCAGAGCAAGGAAAGCACCAACACCCGAATGAGGAGCGTGGATTGACCAGCCAGTTCCCGAAAGGCAAGGCGCATCAGCATGCTGAGCAACTGCCCGATGGAAAGGCCCTGCTGCTCTCTCAAAGCCGAGACGACGCCGCGGAGTGAGAGTTCGGGCAGATAGTCGCCATACTCGGTGGACAGTTGGTCCAGAAATGGTTTGAGACTGTCCATATCCAGACCCGACAACTGCTGCTCCAGAACCTGATCAATGCTCGCGCCAGTTGGTTCGTCAGGATTGGCGGCAGCAGCAGGCATGGGCATAAGGAACAGCAGTAGGACCGCCAGGCTGAGCATCGTCTTCCGCAGCACCCATCTCACCTCCCAGGACTCAAGGTAATAGCCCTAACACAGTATCCAGGATCACCAAGACAATGGGGACGGCCAGCACCATGATGATCACCTTGCCAGCCAGTTCAACTTTGCCGGCGATGGCGCTCTCGTTCGCGTCACGGCAAACTTGGGCGCCGAACTCGGTGATGTATGCTACCCCTACTATGCGCAGCAACATGGAGAGCTGCAGCGAGCCGATTTCTACGCGGGAAGCGATGGAGTTCATCGTACTGACCACCAGACCGATTTTAGGCAAAGCAGAGAGGAAGATCAGTGCCCCCACCAGAATGGAAAGCGCCAACGCAAACTCTGGACGGCTCTGCCTGAGGACAATCAGCAGCACGGTGGCCGTGATCGCCAGTGCAACAATCGGGATGATTTCCATGGTAGATTCAGAACTGGAAGAGAGTTCGGATGGCGTCAAACAACTCACTGACCCAGCGGATAACCGTGAACATGACCACGACCACTCCGAGCAACACCAGCACCTGCGCGTACTCCTCACGACCCGACTTGTCCAGAATCTTGTGCAGGATGGCGACTACAAACCCAAATACGGCTACTTGCAGAATGACAGTGTAGTTGATGCCCATGCTCGTCCCTCCTCGTAGGCCGCGTCAGGCAGCCTGTCTACTCACACTAGAACTATGACCAACAGTATTCCGGATAGTACGCCGAGATAGCGCCACATCCGCTCATTGCTCTGTCTTGATTGCTCAGCTCGGGTCTCCTCCCGCGCCAGTTGCTGCACAGCCAGCAGCAGGTGACGTTCCTGATCGGTCCGATCAGAGAGACCGATCAGACCACCCAGCTGCTCAAGTATTTCCAGATCGGATTGCAGCAGCGCGGAGTTCGCCCGAAACTCCGCCAGACCGGCTCCCCACGCCTCATCTGCGGTTGTGCCGGCGCAGCTCAGAACGGCAGCTGCCTTGCGGAACAGCGCATCTACCGGGGGCGGACTTGACTGCGACAGTCGCAGAAAGGCCTCCGGCAGCGGTGTCGCTCCGTAACCTATCTCAGTGGCCAGGCCCTGCAACACCGACTGCAGTGCCCGCAGTTGCCGAGGTCGCTCGGCGTAGCCACGAGCAATGGTGAAACCGGCCATACTGGTTGCAAAGACCACCATGCCGGCTGCAATCAACTTCACGAACCAGACTGGCACGCCAACCTACCTCCCATCTGATCGAGTACCGCTTCCACCGTCCCCGGCCCGCGGCGTGTGCTGAGCACAACGTACCGACCAAACGACTCGTTTTGCAGCAGTTCACAGAGTACCGGGCGCTGCGCCAGCTCACGCAGGTCGGCTGCATGGGCGCTGGTGATCACCGCTACCCCGCTGTGCAGGGCCTCCATCAGTGCTGCCGCGTCCTCACGCCGTCCAATCTCATCCGTAATCAACACCTCTGGCGACAGTGCCCTCAGAGCCATCACCATTCCTTCCGCCTTGGGGCAAGCGTCAAGCACGTCACAACGCGGGCCAACGTCCAGCGTCGGCACACCCTGGTAGCAAGCAGCCAGCTCTGAACGCTCATCGATCAACGCCACTTTGAAACCACGCGGCAGACACGCCGCTCCCAGGCTCAACGAGCGGGCCAAATCGCGGAGCAGCGTGGTCTTACCAGCCTGCGGCGGTGAAACAAGCAGGGTACAATGCGGCAATCCATCTGGCCGCAAGAGCCGCGGGAGCAACGCAGCGGCACAACCAATCACTTGCTTGGCCAACCTCAGGTTGAACCCGGTGATGTACTTCAGGGTCTTAACCTTGCCGTGTTCCAGAACTGCCCGCCCGGTCAGTCCCACCCGGTGCCCACCAGGAATGGTGATGTAGCCGGACCGCAGCTCTTCCTCCAGCGCATACAGAGAACTCTGGCTGACTGTGGCCAACAGGTGGCGAATGTCCCTGGCCTCCGCCTGCACTGGTCGCGCAGTACTCGTTACAAATCCGGATGAGGAAAGCCATAGCTCTCCCGCACTGCCGTAGGCCAGCACAGGTTGTCCCTGCCTGATGCGGATTTCCTGCAGCCCAGCCAACAGCTCTGGTCGCGTGGACAGGATGGATGTATGCCATTCTCTCGGTAACACATTGCAGACCTGCTGCAAGTCATGAGCCATCCTACCCACCCCCTCCACCTTTGCTTCGCAACCATAGCTTCACTGGAGATCGCAACACAGAGTGTTGATTTGGAACATGACGATAGTTGCTTCGCAACCATCGCTATTGTTTAGATCGCAGCACTAAAGTGCCGCTTTTGTACAGACTATGGCCTGTCCACGGCCTTTATGACAGGATTCATCTGGCGAGACAGCTTGTTTCGCAGGCCGTTCTGCCGAACACAAAACGAAAGAGGCAGAGAGCTGATGCTCTCTGCCTCGCGCGTCCTGGTCATCAAGTGGGATTGGCCAATAGGATGGGCTGACCGCAGTTGGAACAGATTGCGGCGGCTGCCAGCGCCGTCTCCGGTGTCAGCACGACTGCCGCCTGACAGTTGGGGCAACGAGTCGCGGTTGGCAGCACCGACGGGTGTAGGTGCTCTGCTGTCGGGATCTGCTCGGTGATCTCGTTCAGCAGTTCATCGATAATGTCCAGACTGGACATCCAGAGAGTACTGTCGTCGTCTTCATCCGCCAGAAGTAGCAGTGCCTTGCTGCGGAGTCCGGCCGCCTTCCTGGCCAATAGTTCCAAGCGCAACACCAGTTCATCATGGCTACTCATCGCTCGCCTCTCCTCATCACATGGCTTCTCCTTCTAATGTCTCTCGCTACCAGCAAAAGATACCCGCCAGCGATTAGCGGTCCTTATGCCATCCGAGGCAGTCATAAGCTATAATGATATGCAAGTGGAACCGCAGCCGGCCCAGCTGCATAACATATTAGGGCGCAGACTGACTCAGTACAAGACAAAGGGTGAGCACATATGCAGGATGCAGAGATCTGCCTATCCATAGACGAAGCGATGGCTCTGGCCAATATTTCCCGCAACACAGCCAGGGCCGTTCCGACTGGCCGCTGGTCACCATTTCGCATTTCACCGGAGCCGTTCTTCGTCGACCGCCTAACCGCTGAGCGGCTTGAGACACTCGGACCGTGGTTGCGAGATTTCTATCATGCGGCAGACCGACTCTACCATTTGAGCGCAAACGGTGATGCCCCTGCCTTCGTGGCCGGTCATTTGGACGCCGGTAAACCAGATTGGCTGGTTCGGGTAGCACGGGCAGAGAGTTTCCGTGAACAAATTCCAGTGATCATCCGGCCGGACTTGCTCTTCACCAACACTGGGTTGCGAGCGACCGAACTGGATTCGGTACCCGGCAGCATGGGCTTATTGGCGTTTCTGGAGGAAACCTACGCCCGGTTGGGCTGCCCACTGATGGGGCGACAGCCGACCGCCGAAGCTTTCCTACAGGCGCTGCAAAGCCTGCCGGGTGAAGATGGGATGACAGCAATCGTTATCTCCGACGAGTGCGCCAGCTATCGGCTGGAGACTGCCTGGTTAGCCGAGCGTTGGCAGGACCAGGGTGACAACTCGCCGGTGGTAGTGCGTCCAGAGGAACTGCAGTATTCAGAGGCCGGGGTCAGCTACAATGGCGTCCGGGTGACCAGAGTCTATCGGTTCTTTGAGCTGTTTGACTGGCAGAACGTAGACGGGGCCCACGCTCTCTTGCACCTGGCCGCCTCCGGAAGAGTGGCACTCACTCCCCCGCCCAAGCATTACCTGGAGGAGAAGATGTGGTTCGCCTTTCTGCACGATCCTCTATTGTCTGCTTACTGGCAGAAACTGTTGAGCGAGGAGGTGCTGACTGGTCTGCAGCAGCTATTCCCTCCAACCTGGCTGGTGGCGCCGGACAGAACCAGCCCTCTGGGCGATTGGCAGCGGCTGCGACAAACTAGTCGGCGTGAACGGCCCTTCGTGCTCAAGCCGTCAGGCTTCTCTGCGCTGGCCTGGGGCGGACACGGCTTCAGCCGCGGCAAGGACTACACGACGGGAAACTGGGCTGAAACCATCGCCCAATTACTCAGCCAGAGCGATCAATCTCCGTTTGTGCTACAGTCCTATGCACATTCCTTGCCAAGGCAAGTCAGTTTCTATGATGTCCCGACAGCAGCCATCCAGCAGTTTTCGGGAAAAACCAGGCTCTGCCCCTACTACTTCTTGCATCTCCACAAGCGCAGCTTTGCGGAACAAGAGGACGTGAGTCTGAGCGGGGCGCTGGCGACCACTGTTCCGATGCAGAAACCCGTGATTCACGGCATGACCGAGGCGGTAATGGCACCGACGGCGATAATGCGAGACTGTTCAATTTATGTTCCGTAGAGGCTCGGCATGCCGAGCCGATCCCGGCACCACTGCATGCTGTGGTGCTACGACCCTAAGGAAATCGGACTTTTGAACGCTCTCGCGATAATGCCGCAGGAGTAGCGAGACGGAAACGCGGCGAGGCGCAACAGCGGAAGGGGCTGTCGCAAGAGCTCGCAACACTTTGTGTTGCTGGCATGGCGCCCCTACGAGACACGGGCATACCCCGCTTGTTCGTAGGGCTCGCATGAATGCGACCCGTGTGGTGCCACATCGTAACCTATAGAGCGCATTTGCGTACCCAAACGCGAGAGAGACGACACCCGTCGTCTCTCTCGCGCTATTCATGGGATGCTATTGCGATAGTCTCTCTTGATCTTCAGGGTGTTGTCACTCACAACCCTACTTTGTCTTCATCTGCTTTCCAACCCCGCCGCGGGCGACCATTTCACCCAGTCCGAAGTAAGTGCCTCCGGCATAGCTCACTGGCTTCACTGCCAACGGGTCGATGCGGTTCTGCCCGATGCAGGATTCCTCCGCCGAAACGGCAACTATCTCCGCGATGAACAGATCGTGCGACCCTAGGCTGACCACCTGACGCACCTTGCACTCTAGACTCACCGGGCATTCGGCAATCAAGGGGGCGAACTTCAGCTTGCTGGCCGGAGCTGGGGTGAAACCGCACTCCGCAAATTTGTCATAGTCGCGACCGCTGACGATGCCGCAGAAATCCATGGCAGTTACCTGTTCGCTGGTCGGAATGTTCAGCCCAAACTCCCCTGTCTCAGTGATCAGCTGATGGGAGAGGCGCGATGGTCTCAGGCCGACGGCCACCATCGGCGGTTCCGAACAGACTGTACCCACCCAAGCCACGGTGACGATGTTTGGTCTGCCGCTCCGGCCTTGTGCACTGATCATCACTGCCGGGACCGGGAATAGCGCCGTACTGGCGGCAAGCACTGTCTTGGACAAGAAATCACACCCTTTCACCTTATCTTAGCCGAGAAGCTCGGCCGGCATGACAACGACGACTGCAACCCTGCGAGTTGCTCAGGACAAAATCGCCAGCAACTCCGGGAAGCTACTGATCACGTGATCTGCTTCCGACAGCTCTCCGGCTTGCCCTACCCCAAACTGGCAGCCTACCGTAAGCAGACCGTTCTCTTTCCCGGCAGCAATATCGTGCCAGCGGTCACCCACCATGGCTCCTGGCAAACCCATCCCCGGAAGCACAACGGCCATAATCTCCGCCTTGGTCTTGCCGGGGAAGTCCCCAGCGCAGAAACGGCCCGCGAAAAACTGACCGATGCCCAACGCGTCTGGAACAGCCCGCAGATAGCTAGGCCCGCAGTTGCTGAGGATATGTAGATCGCAACCGGCATCGCGCAGTTTAACCAGGGTGTCAGCCACTCCTGGAAACGGTCTTGCCAGACCCGAACTGATCAGTTCCAACTCCGCCTGCGCCATCAAGCTGTCTGCCAACTGCCATACCCTTTGTTCCGACTCTGGCAACAAGCGGCGCCAAATGTCCTCGTTCTGATAGCCTAGCGTGTCCAGCAACACCTGGTCCGTCGGAGACGGCAGGGAAAGCTCCTGAAAAACCCGCCGATAGGCGGGTAGAACGACGCTGTGCGGCGGCCAAAGAGTGCCGTCCAAATCAAAAAACACTGTCCTGGTGCGCAATCGATACCCTCATTTCAGCAGCACGCAGTGCTGCGATCTTCAATCAAAGCGATGGTTGCGCAGCAACTATCGACTTGTACCTCAGCAGCACGCAGTGCTGCTACGTAGTGCTGCTGCTAGTTTACACGTTGCGGAAAGCTGTAAATCACCGCTCTCGACGGCTCATCTTCCTGCAGGTGTAGGCTGGCGGTGCGAGAAAACACCAGGCTGTAGCCAAGCACAGACAACTCATACTTTGACTCGGCCTGGTATGAGAATTCGGATGGATAATGCAACAGCATGAAATGCTGACCGGAGAAGTTGAAGTCAAACAGGAAGTGGTCTGCTTGGTCGGCCTCGTGGCGAATGGTGATGCCGTTGTGAGAGAGGAAACACTGGATCATGCCGTCCTCGTTGATCCCGATGTGGACCGCGACGTGCGAGTCGGCGGCTCTAATCACCAATGTGTGCAACTCATGGCAAAGAATGGCCAACGGGGGAAACCTGGGTATGACGTTGTCAGCCCGATGATATCGGACCGTGAACTTACCCACATCGATACTCTGCACTGGAAACCCCCCTCAGCCAGCCGCCTACTCTGCTGCATAATTTCGCTACTATGAGCGATAATTCCTGCCCGATGAGCGCAGGTGAAATCTGCCTTGCCACTAGAGACGGCAACTAAACAGCCCCGTCAATGACGGGGCTGCGCAGTTGAGATTGACCCAGCGCTAGATGAAGCTGAGCGTTGCGATCTGCTCAATGTTCTGGCATACAGCCTTCAGCAGGTCCAGCGCCGCTAGGGCATCGTTCAGATCGAGCATCTCGACCGGAGAGTGCGAGTAACGACGAGGAATGGTGAGGGCTGCAGCAAAGATGCCGTCACGCACGAGATGCATCGCCGTGGCATCGGTGTTGCCGCCACTGAATACTGCCAGTTGGTAGGGCACCTTGGCCGCATCGGCGACTTCTACGACGAACTTCTTCACAGCCGGATTGAGCAGGAAGCCCTTGCCGCCGGTGCCGCCGCTCAGGACCTGTACCGCCGGTCCGCGACCAATCAGAATCGGCAGTTCCTTGTTGGTGTTGATATCCGGGGTGTCGCCGGCAGGCACTGTATCCAGAGCAATGGCCAGGTCGGGGTTGACACGGTGAGCAGCAACGGTGGCGCCGCGCAGACCCACCTCTTCCTGAACGGTGATCACGCCGTGAATCTCGCCGGCAAAGTCGAGATCCTGCAGATACTCAAACAGCTTCACCAGCAGCGCGCAACCGACACGATCGTCCACTGCCTTACCAAAGACGCGATCAGGGTTGCCGCCCAGAGACTCCAGGGGAGCAACATAGACGATCGGGTCACCGACCTTGATGCCCAGCGCCTTGACTTCCTCGTCTGAGCCAACGCCAAGATCGATATAGAGGTTGTCGGAGTTGACCACGCGAGTGCGTTCTTCCGCAGTCTGCATATGTCCGGCTTTGACGCCGATGATGCCTACATGGTCGTTCACCTTGACGTGGCGACCGAGCAGCAATGGATCTAGGGTGCCACCAACCTTATGGAAGCGCACATAACCGTTCTTCTCGATGCTCTTCACCATCGCGCCAATTTCGTCGGAATGGGCCGCAATCATCAGGCGAGGACCTGGCTTACTACCCTTCTTCACCGCGAAGATGTTGCCGAAACGATCAACTTCGACGGAATCAGCCAGCGGCTTGAACAACTCGACCAAACGCTTGACCACCAGGGTCTCCTGTCCGGAGATTCCAGGGATAGCGGTCAACTCAGCCAACAACGACTTCAGTTCTGACTTCATTTCGTTCCCTCCTTTATCTTCCTGGCAACTGATCGAAAACCTAGTCAGTCACCAAAGATAGCATCAGCTACTTCTTGAGCACAATTTTCAGGATCAGGGGCATGATCGAGACTATCGAAATCATGCGCAAGAGCTGCAGCAACGCAACCGTGGGAGTATCGGCGCCGAAGCTCATCGAGGTCAACGTCATTTCGGTCATGCCGCCAGGGCTGCTGCTGAACAGCGCAGTCGTCAAATCCATGCCGGTGACTTTGGCCAGAATGAACCCCGCCACGAGGCTGAGCGAGATCATTGCCACTACCAAGACCACCGCCGGCAACAGCATGGTGCGCAATGACGCCACTGTCTGCCGTGTGATGCTCAGTCCCAGTATTCCCCCGACAACCATTTGCGCAGCGGTGCGAAAATTCGGCGGAATCTGGCCCACATAGCCAAAGCCGAGGTTAGCCACCGCTACCGCGATCATCGCGCCGAGCAAGGCACCGGCAGGTAGCTTCAGTTTGAGGCCGATGGAACCGCCAATTACCGCCAACAACAATGTGAACACTATCTTCTCCACCTGCAGTGCCTTCCTTTCTGTCTGTTTCGCCAAGCCCAACTCGGGCATACAGGCACCCCCTAAACTATTCGCATTGTCTTATAAATTCGTTTGCCGAAGGAAATATCCTGCCTGGCACCACCGGTGAAGTAGAAAAACCGGGCCCTGCGGCCCGGTGACCAGCAACACGTAGTGTTGCTGTGTTGCGTCTGTTTACGGATTGGTCGTCTCGCTATCCGGCTGCTTGTAGAGGTCAACAAAGGAGTAGCCGGTCGGGGTCTCGGTTGTGGAATTGTAATAGATGACCCGGTCCAACTTGTGATTTTCGTTGAAGGACATCACATACTGCTCCCCGGTACCCTGCTCGCTGTCAACAACGCGGATCAACGATACATCGTTGTAGCCGGAGCTATTCTGTTGAAATGCCAGCTTGAACTCTTTGTTGTCGAGAGCCGACTTCATGTTCTGAATCAGCTGGGGTAGATCATGGTAGAACTCGGGCAACTGATCCAGCGCATACTCGGTCTCTTTCTTGTCAGCGATCGAGGTGAACTTCCACTTGTCAGCGCCCTTGTCTACGGTATAACTCGGCCACTCATCCTTGTTCAAATAGTACCCATACGCAAATTGCTTGACGTTCTGCCAATCCTCTTCCAACCACCCGACGCCACGATTCACAATCATGCCCAACACGCGCGGAGTGGCACTCTCGTAGCTGGTCAAGTTAAGGTTGGGGAAGAAATAGACAGCGGCAAATATGAGCACAATGGCTACGCCAACGCCTGCCGTGATGATCAAATCCCATGCCGGCTTACGCTGCCCTTCCCGGGCTTGACGCCGCCTCTCCTGTCTGTTCATGGCTTCACTCTCCTATAATCGCTTTCTAGAACTCAATCGCCGATTGCGCCGGGATACCCTGACGCCAGTGATGCTTCACTTCGCGCACTTCGCTGACCAGATCCGCCATCTGCATAATCTGCAGGCTTGCACCACGGCCTGTCAAGACCAAAGTCACCGGTTCGGGCTTCTGACGGAGCAGGTCGAGCACGTCCTGCTCTCTGATCAGTCCGTAATCCACAGCCACATTCATCTCATCCAAGATGATCAGATCGTAATCTGCGGCAATGACGGCATGCTTCACCCGGCGCATTGTTTCGTCCGCCAGTTGCAGATCTATGTCATCAGGATGATCGGGATTGACGAAGACATCCCGACCGCTGCGCCAAATCTCAACCTGCGGCAAGAATCGCTCCAAGGCAGCTATCTCTCCGGTCGGCTGGCCTTTCATGAACTGCACAACCAGGACTCTTCGATCATGTCCAAGGGCTCTCAGCACCAAACCCATCGCGGCCGTCGTCTTGCCCTTGCCGTCACCGGTATATACCATCACCAAACCACGAGGTGTCGTCGCAACACTCTCTGTTGCTGGGTCGTCCTGCATCAGCACTGTACACCACCTTTCCTAGCACAAGTACTTCGCCTTCCAGATGAGCTATTCCTGCAGAAAAGGTGAGGGCATACCCCAGCCGGTAGCAATTGCCATGGGCCTCGGGCATGCCCCAAAGAGCATGTAAGCATCTACCCCCGGTACACTTTCAACCAAGGCGGTCTGTTGCCGGCTGTAACTTGACGCCCGGCTAACTGCCTAACTGACTCACTTCCTGCACCTGCAGGCTGCGCACGTGCTCCGTCTTGTTCCAACTGCTGTTGGTATGCGTGAACAGCGCCCAAACCGAAAGCGGCATGTAGGTCAGGTTGAAGACGATCATCGGCACCATTGCCTTCAGGCTGCGCAACTTGGTGTCCTTGCGAATACAGACTCCGAGGTAGACGAGTTGATAGACCAGGAACAAGTAGCCGATGTACCCTGGCATCACCTGCGACGAGAGAATCACGGTGTACCCCAGCAGGTTAAGCAGCCCCTGGATGACCGCCACCGCAGCTGTATAGACGGAGATCACAATCAGCATCGGGTTCAACAGATGCATGGCCCCGTCCAGTGCACCGAAGTCTCCGTCACGCAGGAACTTCTGCATCAAGGGCAGAAAGTAGCGAAAATAGACTTGCCAGTGACCACGAGACCATCTCAGTCGTTGCACCACGGAGGCCCCAAACTGCAACGGCTTTTCGTCATAAATGCGCGTCTGATGGCACCAGGCCCCTCGCACTCCAGCCAATAGGCACTGCATCTCAAACTCCAGATCCTCGGTGAGGGTGCGTGCCTTCCAGCCGATTTCCTGCAACAGTTTGGCATCGACACAGAAGCCGGTTCCGCCGATGGAAACAGGCAAGCCCAGGTTCATCTTGGAGACCTGCCAGGCACGGTTGACATAGTAGAAACCAGCAGCGTAGGCCATGGTAATCCAATTGTCTGTCGGATTCTTGGTGTCCAGATAGCACTGCACCAGACGATGGCCAGCGGACAGATGGTCGTTCATCGCAGCCAGATAGTTGTGGTCGACCAGGTTATCGGCGTCGAACACAGCCACCCCGTCATACTGACCGAGATCGATATGCTGCAAGGCCCAGGCGATGGCGTAGGGCTTACCCTTCACCTCACCTGGCTGGTAGCTATGCTCCAAAACGACAGCGCCATGCTCGCGAGCGATCTTCGCAGTCTCATCCGCACAGCTGTCCGCAATCACCAGGACATCAAACAGCTCTCTGGGATAATCGAGTTGCAGCAGATTATCCACTAAAGCAGCTATCACTATCTCTTCGTTATGCGCCGGCACCAAGACCAGAAAGCGTTTGCCCGGGGGCACCTGAGGCGGGGATTTCGGCGTACGCAAACCATAGAAGCTCAGAACCAGCCAGTAAACCAGAACCAGTGTAACGATTAAGGTCACAAGAGTGTTCGTAGCAAAGACAAGCTGCAGCACTGCACCAACTCCTTATTCGAAAGCAACTGTAATGGCTACTAAGATATAGACGATTTGACTCGAGAAATGTTCCAGCCGAACTGGGGTCCTGAAGTATTTTCCACAAAAAGGGGAGGACTTAATCACAAGAAGAATTGTACCACTGCCACCCCGACACCGCCAGTTTTTTCGCAACAGACAGTTCGACAGCCGGGGCGTAACGCCCCGGCTGTCAGTTCTCCGCTAGTGTCCGATCAACCGAGAATCTGCCAAGCGGCGCCGAGTCAGTTTAGCGGGAACAGGCCCTGCCTCAGCTAGCTTGAGACTTGACGCCTAGTAATACGCCAACTGCACTTCTTTGCCCATGGCACGCAGCTCCTGGCAAATGGCCTCTACTACTTGACGCCTGGGCTGAAGCTGACCCAATAACTCCCGGTGTGCCGGATTCTCCGCTCTCCCCAGAAACACGCGCAACCGAGTGCAGTGATAGAGCAGCATCCGCGCCAACTTGGCGGCTCCATCGCTGCCTTCCAACTCGGCCCTGCGGCCGGGGCGAATCCCGGCATTCGCAGCCCTGATTAACTCCAGGGTGCGCGACAGAGTCAAGACGCCTTCGGTCACCAAATCCAGCCCGGGGATGGCAGCGGCCGGGGGGACCCCCGGCGTCGGTTGCTCCAAGCTGGTCAATAACGGTCGGCCGCTGCAGCGGCTGACGACTTGAGCCGTTGTTCCACCACAGACCACCTTACTACCGGGCTGCGCCATCAACTGCTCCACCACGGCTGCATCTGCCTGCGGATCCCGTGGAGGACCGGCCAAGATAGTCACCTGTTCGTTTGAGCGCACCTTAACGCCCGCTACCGTCACATCATCTCCGGGTCGGCTGAGGTAGAGGTTATCGCAGACTCCTGCCAGAGTCTGCACCAGCTCCGGCAATTCCAAGGGCGAACGCAGCAACTTCTCTAGATAGCTGGATACATGCTCCCATTGCCAACCCAAATTGAGCACCGCCCCTACACCGGCGTGAATTACTCCGTCTGAGACCAACACAAACACGTCTCCCTCCAAAATGTCAAAGCGCGCTTCCAGAATGCGCCTGCCACTGACAATCCTGCTCGTCTTCTCCATCGCCAACACCCGTCCCTCTCGCCAGAGGAAGGCCGCCGGGCAGTCATACTCGACTAAATAGGCCGTCTGCTGCTTGAGGTGAACCTGCAAAATCAGAAATGTGGAGTAAGCCAACTGGCGCACCTGACATACAGGCAAAGTCCCGGCCAGTGTGTCAACCACTTCCTCCAGGGTCGCTCCTTGTTGCAGCATGGATGCGGCAATCTTGCTGGTCAATGTGGATAGAATGCTGGCTTTGACGCCACTTCCCAGCCCGTCGGCCAACACAACGATCACCGAATCAGCGGTGCGCACGACTTCCACTGAGTCACCACAGAGTTCTTCGCCATGCTTGTTCAAGGACCGCACGAATGTCTCTGCGAACAGCGTCACTACGAACCACCTTCGCCTTGCACCAGCTTGATCAGGCGGAGCAGCAGCATCTTGGAGTCGGCAGTGACCTCACCTAGCAGCCCCGCTATCTCCTGCGCCACACGCATCTGTTTGTCGATCACTTCCTGAGCTTTCCGCACCGTCTCTGCTTTGACCGTGGCCAACTCCTCCGCCTGCCGCTGCATGACAGTGATGTCCGTAATCACACCCATGGTTAGCCCAGTGTCATCAGCCAGGTTGAGAATTGTTTGGGCGGTGATCAGCCTCAGGTGCGGATAGGTGACTACCTTGCCTTGAATCGGTACCCGGGAATCCTGCACCTGACGAAAATCATCGTCCGGAATCACAGTGGCCAAAGGCTGACCCTTGACGGCGGCAGCCGAGTGTAGCCAGAGGCGTTCCGCTGCCAGGTTGAACTCTCGAATCTGCAGACTCCGATCCACCACGATCAGGGCATTCGGCGTGGACTGGATCACCAAGCTGGCCAGAGACTCAGCCTGCGAGCGCATGAACGGCATGCACATCTCCGGCTCCGCCATGCCGGCCAGCACTGCCTTAGCCTTCTCGCGACAACTGGTGTAGCCACAAGCGCCACAGTTCAGCTCATCTGCAGCCGAGTGCTTGCCGATACCGCGCAGCACCGCTCTGATCCGTTCTTCCGGGTAATCCTGCTGCCCCAGCGTGTGCGTCCGGTAGTCCGTGGCAAACAAGCTTGCTGCCGCTGGGACCTGGAAACACTCCTCTACAGAAGCTTGTTCGCTCGAGGATGAGCCAGATGCGTACTGCTGCAGGCGCTGTTGGCGCAAAAGTAGGCTCTCAGCACGGGGCATATCCGGTCCGTTCAGGCACCCGCCATTACAGACGTTGCACTCCACCAGTTCTGTGCGCAATTGCTCATGCCGCAGGCCTTCCAGCAGTTCCCGCAGTTCAGGTGTACCAGCCACGGCCGCCGCAGTATGTCCCTCAAGTTGCAGATAGTGCAACAGGCCACCATGCAGCGGATAGAGTACGGCCGCCCGAGCATCCAGTTCCAACCAGGGACTCTCTGGCAGTTGTTCAGGCCGAATTGCGGCCGTCTCCAGCCACTGCGCGAGCTCTGAAGCCAGCAGTACGCCATCGATCAGTCCAGCATACTCCGGTCTGGCTGCCTCGGCTTTCTTGGCCAAGCACGGTCCGATGAAGACCAACTTGGCCTCGGGGTACAGTTCTTTCAACATGCGGGCGTGCACAATCAGCGGTGAAGGCAGCGGCGCCAGCTGCGGCACCAGATCTAGGTAATACGTTTCCACCAGATTGACGAATGCGGGGCAAGCGGTCGACAACCAGGGCTTCCCGGTCGCCCCTTGCAGCAGTTCCTGATAGCCGCGGTTGACAATGGCCGCCCCGGTAGCCGTCTGACTGGCTCCGGCGAATCCAAGCTGCTGCAGAGCGCTGACCATTTGTCCGGGAGACGCATTGGGCCAAGCGGCGGCCAGCGAAGGGGCCAGACTGACATAGACTGGAGCCGCTCCACGCAGGAGATTGGCCACAGCCGGGAAGTCAGAGACCACTTCTTTCGCATGTTGCGGGCAGGCTCGCCAACACTGGCCACAAAGAATGCATCGCTCTTCGTCAACCGTCGCCTGTCCGTCCTTGATCTTGATCGCCTTCACCGGGCAGACGCGAACGCACTTATAGCAGTTCTTGCAGTTGGCCTGCTTAATGCGGAGCACATTCATGGGAGCTCACCTCCGGCAGGATGTGGGTGAGGAAAACCTTCTCCAGGGCTTCATCGGGCTGCACGCCCAGAACCAACTGCTCGCCGATTTGCACAGCAACACCCTGCTGACAGCGATTGAGACAAAAGCCGGCCTTAAGCTCCACCTTTGATTGCAGCTGATGCTCGGCTATGGCATCCTGCAGCGTCTGCACCACCTGCCACGATCCCTTCAGGTAACAAGAACTACCGACACAGACGGTGACCTGCAACATCTCGTCTCCCCACCCCTCCCAGCAGTACTCGTAGAGTACTGCGATCTCAATAAAGCGATTGTGCGCATCGGGCGCCATGCATGTCGCAGCACCGGCAAGCGGTGCTGCACGCTAAAGAAGCACCGGCGCAAGCGCCTCCGGCATGGCGCCCCTACGATGGAACGCTCGGGTCGTAGGGGTCGCATGTATGCGACCCGCCGCACCGGCATGGCGCCCGCACGCAGGAAACGCGTTCCCCGACCGGCCACAACAACCTGATTTGGCAAAACTGACCAAGGCTGCGGGTGCAGCCTTGGTCATGCGCCTATTGATGTTTGGCCAGAATCTCGGGAATCTTGTCGGCCGTCAAGCGACCGTAGACGTGATCGTTGATGGTCATCACGGGCGCCAGCCCGCAAGCCCCGATGCAGCGAGACACCTCGAGGGTAAAACGGCCATCGGCTGTCGTGTCATTGACCTTGATCCCAAGCTCCTTCTCAATGGCAGACACGATCTCCGCCGAGCCGCGCACATAGCAGGCTGTACCCAGACAGACCGCAATCCGGTATTTGCCTCTCGGCTTCAGTGAGAAATAGGAGTAGAAGGTGGTCACACCATAGACTTCGGACACCGGCAGGTTCAACTCCCGAGCCACAAAGCGCTGTACATCTTCCGGCAGATAGCCGAAGATCTCCTGGGCGCGGTGCAGGACCATGATCAACGAGCCTTCCATGTCGCGGTATTCAGCGATCGCCTGCTTCAACTCGACGTAACGCGGATCCTCTACTGCGTCCTGGCCACAGTTACAGCAACCGCACTGCTTATTCTCTTCCACCGTCATTACCTCCTACCTCGTACTGGTTGCGGGCTTCAAAATGCGTGTGTAACAGGTGGTGCGCCTTCTCGCCGTTCGGTTTGCCCAGGAACGAGCGATAGAGCTCCTGCACAGCCGGGTTCTCGTGCGACTTGCGCACCTTCTTCAACATATCCTGTCTGTACAACGCGGAAGCGCGTTTGGCCTTGATTTCCGGATCCGTGGAAAGTGGCTGACCTCCCCCACCGATACAGCCGCCGGGGCAACCCATGATCTCCACGAAGTGGTACTGCGCCTCGCCGCTACGGATTGATTCCATCAACTGCTTCGCCTGTCCCAACCCATTGACGATGGCCACGTTGATCTTGTTGCCGCCAATCCTCACGGTCGCTTCCCGCATGCCGGCGAAACCGCGCACTTGCTGGAACTCGACATCCGGCAACTCCTGCCCGTCGACCAGCTCTTTCACCGTGCGAAGAGCCGCCTCCATCACGCCGCCGGTCACGCCGAAGATGGTGCCGGCCCCGGTGGACATGCCCATCTGCAAGTCAAACTCGCTTTCCGGCAGATTAGCGAAGTCGATACCGGCCTCACGAATCATATTGGCTAGCTCTCGGGTGGTGATCACGGCGTCAACATCCTGATATCCGCTGTCGTTCATCTCGTGGCGCGCTGCCTCACTCTTCTTGGCGGTGCAGGGCATCACGGAAACGGAACAGATGGTAGCAGGGTCGATGCCTGCCTTTTCAGCGTAATAGGTCTTCACCAGAGCACCGAACATCTGCTGCGGAGACTTGCAGGTTGAGACGTGCGGCAACAACTCAGGGAAGAAATGCTCACAGTAGCTGACCCAGCCGGGGCTACAGGAAGTGACGAGCGGTAGATGCTCGTTTCGCTCCAAGCGACCGAGGAACTCGTGACCTTCCTCCATGATGGTCACATCCGCGGCGAACTGGGTGTCAAATACTTTGTCAAATCCGAGCTTCCGGAGCGCCGTCACCAACTTACCGGTGACCAGCGACCCGGGACGCATGCCGAACTCTTCTCCCAATGCAGCGCGCACTGCCGGGGCCACTTGCACTACGGTGTGCACTTCAGCCCGATGCAGAGCAGTCCAGACGCGATCGGTGTCGTCCTTTTCGGCCAGAGCGCCGACCGGACAGACGTTGATGCACTGGCCGCAGCCCACGCACGGTCCTTCCGCCAACCCACGGTCGAAGGGAGTGGTGACAATGCTCTTCGATCCACGGTTGGCCATGCCGATGGCGGAGACGGCCTGTGTCTGCTGACAGACGCGCACGCACCGTCCGCAAAGAATGCACTTATTCGGGTCACGGATCACGGAGTGACTGCTCTCATCGAGCGGAATGTCCCGCTTCTCGCCTTCAAAGCGCACTCGCCGAATTCCTAGCTGCCGGGAGAGATCCTGCAACTCGCACTCGCCGTGACGGCGGCAGACCAAGCAGTCTGCAGGATGGTTCGCGACCAGGAGCTCCACAATATTCTTGCGCGTACGGCGCACCAAGTCGGAGTTGGTGTGCACCACCATGCCCTCACTCACCGGGTAGACGCAGGAGGCGGGTAGATTCCGCATACCCTCAACCTGCACCACACAGATCCGGCAGGCTCCCTCCAAGCGCAACTCAGGATGGTAGCAGAGCGTGGGAATATGCACGCCGATCTTCTGAGCAGCCTCCAGAATAGTAGTGCCGGGTTCGACCTCTACCGGAGTGCCATCTATCGTCAGCTTGACTCGTTCCATTTGCCTACCTCCTTGTATTCGTCAACCTAGGATTCTGCCGTATGGCATCAAGTCTCAGTCCAACTGATTCGGTATGGCTAGGCCCAGTCAATATGGTTTGAGACTTGATGCCTACCTAGCGACTAATTGCCTTGAACGGGCACTTGCTCACACACGCGCCACACTTAATGCACTTGCTCTTATCGATGACATGCGGCTGGCGCAAATCGCCACTGATAGCGCCGACTGGGCAGACCTTTTTGCAGAGTCCGCAACCCTTGCATTTCTCCGACAACACACTGTAGGACAGTAGGGCCTGGCAAACTCCGGCCGGGCAGCGCTTTTCCTTGATGTGGGCCTCGTACTCATCCCGGAAGAAGCGCAAGGTGGCCAGCACCGGGTTGGGGGCGGTCTGTCCTAGACCACAGAGAGAAGCCTGGGAAATGGTCTCAGCCAATTCCTCCAGCAACTCGATGTCGCCCTCTTCTCCCTTACCGGAAGTGATCTTCTCCAGAATCTCCAGCATGCGTTTGGTGCCTTCACGGCAGGGAGCGCACTTGCCACAGGACTCGTCCTGCGTGAACTCCAGGAAGAAGCGGGCCACGTCCACCATGCAGGTGTCCTCGTCCATGACGATCAGTCCGCCCGAACCCATCATCGAGCCAACCGCGATCAGAGAATCGTAGTCTACCGGGGTGTCCAGCAATGCTGCCGGCAGGCACCCGCCGGAAGGTCCACCCGTCTGGCAAGCCTTGAACTGCTTGCCGCCGGGAATGCCGCCGCCGATGTCATAGATGATCTCGCGCAGGGTGGTGCCCATCGGCACCTCCACCAGACCGGTGTTGTTGATGTTACCGGCCAAGGCGAACACCTTAGTGCCCTTGCTGCGCTCGGTACCGATCGCGGCGAACTCCTCCGGGCCGTGCTGAATGATTGGTGGAATATTAGCAAACGTTTCCACGTTATTGATCAGTGTCGGCTTGCCCCAGAGCCCCTTCACCGCCGGATATGGCGGGCGAGGCCGCGGAGTGCCGCGATGTCCTTCGATGGAGGTCAGGAGGGCGGTCTCCTCACCACAGACGAACGCGCCAGCACCCAAACGGATACCTACATCGAAGGCGAACTCGCTGCCGAAGATACCCTCGCCCAGCACCCCTAGCTCACGAGCCTGCTTGATGGCGATGGACAGGCGTTCAACGGCGATCGGGTACTCAGCTCTGACGTAGACATAGCCCTGTGAGGCCCCAATCGCATAGCCGGCCAAGGCCATGGCTTCAATTACAGAATGTGGGTCTCCCTCCAGCACGCTGCGATCCATGAATGCGCCCGGGTCACCCTCGTCCGCATTGCAGACGATGTACTTCACCGACTCCGGGACAGCCGCAGCAAACTCCCATTTGCGGCCGGTAGGGAAGCCCCCGCCGCCACGACCGCGCAGGCCTGAGGCCTTGACCGCAGTGATTACCTCAGCCGGGGTCATGCTGGTCACTGCCTTGGCCAGAGCCTGATAACCGTCTCGCGCAATGTATTCCTCAATGCGCTCAGGATCGATCGAACCGCAGTTGCGCAGAGCGACCCGATGCTGCTTCTTGTAGAACTCCACATCGTTGAACAGGGCAACCGTATGGTCGTTGCTCGGCTCATGGAAGAGCAGCCGTTCGACCACCCGCCCCTTAAGCAGATGCTCTGCCACGATCTCCTCTGCGTCTTCCGCGTGCACTTGACAATAGAAGGTGGCATCCGGGTAGACGATGGCGATCGGACCCATCTTGCAGAAGCCGAAACACCCGGTCTCCACAATCTGTACTTCCTGATCCAGGCCGTGCTTGCGCAGTGCCTCCTGCATGGCGATTTGGGTTTGCTTACAGCCGGAGGAGGTGCAACCTGTACCTCCACAGACCAGCACGTGGGAACGGACATTCTCCATCTCGGGCACCTCCAATTCTTAGTTGCTGGCAGCGACGGTAGCGAGGTTACGCACGATCTGCCTCACTTGCTCCGGTGTCACCCTGGTAAAAACCTGGTCCGACTGCTCCGGCAACAGCACCCTGACTATCGGCAACTGTGCAGCTTCTGCCTCCGCTTGCTCTCCAGCCACGACCAACTGCAAGCCCAGGTTGTTGATTTCGTCCAGCGCTGCTGACATCACCTGACGGGCGCCGGCCGCAATGCCGACAGTGCCGACACTGACCAACAACCGACCAGCCGGATACCTCACCTGCAACTCCCGGCTCACCCTTGTGCGGATTTCGTTCAACTGCTCAATCGACAACATGGAAACCCCTCCTCGCAAGTTTTTGCAAAATTAAGTTTTGTGAAATTTGTCACTTATTTTGTGAAAAAAATATCATCTCTCCCTAAAAAAAGAGGTCTGATTCCTCAGACCCATTCTAGCACTCTTGTGAAATTCATGTCAATCACAACATGAAATATTGCATACTGTATTCCACATGTCTACGACTGGGCTAATCTCACCTAATTGCGTTGCGCCAAGTAATATGACAACGCCAATAACCCAACCGTCAAGTTCTCCTGACGAACTTCCACATTGGACGGCACTTCCAGCCGCACCGGGGCGAAGTTCCAAATTGCCTCAACCCCCGCGCGCACCAACTGATCTGCCACCCGCTGGGCAGCCTGAGCCGGTACGCAGATCACGCCGATATTGATGCCGAGCGATCGGCAGACGTCGGTGATGCGATCCGCTGGCAACACCACCTGCCCCGCCACTGTCTGCCCTACAGTTGAGGGATCGGCGTCAAAGATTGCCTCCATGGAAAAGCCGTATGAGTAGAAACCTTCATACCGGGCGAGCGCCTGTCCCAGATGTCCCGCACCGATCAGGGCCATGCGATTGGCGCGATTCACGCCCAGAATGTCCATAATCTGCTTGGTCAGCTCGCTGACATCATAGCCAACGCCGCGTCGGCCAAACTCCCCGAAGTAGGCTAAGTCCTTACGGATCTGCACAGAAGTAATCCCCAACATGCGACCGAGCTCTTCCGAGGAAACCACGTCGACCCCGTTATCATCTAGACGAGTCAAACAGCGTAGGTAGAGTGGCAATCGCTCGATAGTCGGCCGCGGAATGACAATCATCTTGGCCATGGCCTGCCTCCCTCCTCAGACTTCACCGTGCCTCACTCGGCGTGTGGGTCCACCTCACGCTGGTCCGCAGACGACGGCGCTTGTTCAGGTATGGCTGCAATCACTGAAGCCAACACCTTGCCAGTGTCACGGCTACCTGTCTCCGAGAGCTTCGCCAAGGTGGCGTCAGTCACCGCAGTCAGCATCTGCATGAACATGCCGGTGCCGGCGTACTTTTTGTCCCCCAACCTAATGCCGGCAGCATGCTTCTCCACAAAATCAGTGAGGGCGTTCGCTCCGGCAACCAAGTAATGCGTGTTGATGTTGTTCTTACCCACCAGTCCCTTAACCAATGAGGCCGCACCGGTGCCGCCGTGCTGGGCGAAGGGAACGTATCTGCCAACCGCCAGGAACAGCTCGCGCTGCACAGCCCGCAACCGTTCCTCGTCAGGAGCATGCTTCTCGTCTTTCTTGGCGGCGTGTTCCATGCCGATCGGATAGGCGATCCCGTCGGCTCCTGTGTACATCACGAAGCTGGCCACCTGCCGGGCGAATTGCTGCAACTTCTCTCCGGTCAGCTTCTGATACGAGAGCGCTTGCCCGCTCTGGCCGGTGGCGCCGAACTCGGCTTCGATCATCATGTCCTGATTGCCAAGCAGAGAGCGCACGGAGTCAACTATCTCCCTGGTGACGACGAAATCCAAAATGGGAGGCAGTTTCTCGGTGTCAATCATGCCCCAGGCCGGACGCACCGCCTGCACCGTCGCCAGGAAATCCCTGCGGAACGCGACATAGGCGGGGCTTACCAGATAATTGACGTACAACTCCATCAGCTTCTCAGTCAGGTCAGCCGCTTGCCCAAACACGGGATACATGTATTCAGCGGCATGCAGCACTCTGGCCTCGGCTACCCGACGATCCAAGCTCTTTCTGGTCTTCTTCACTTGGGAGAGAGCGGCCTCATCATACTTCGGAACTTGGAAATGGTCCAGTGCCAACGCCAAGTAGCGCGATCCATATGTTTCCGCAAAGTGATCCAGCATATCTGCCAGCTGCCGGGCGCCGGCTACCACAGCTGCCTCACCCGCACGTTTGACATCGGCCGGCGTCGGAACACGGCGCGGGTCGCTTCCGAATGTCTCTGCTGCGTTATAGCTGACCTGCACCAACATCGGTGACTGTTCACCGCTGGCCGCGGCCATGGCAAAGGCCCGTGCTTCCATGTCCAACGGCAGGTTGGCGTTACTCGCCAACAGTGTCACGCGCTGATCTTCGGGGAGAAGGTTCCCCTCGGCGTCAAAAGGGCAAAAATGTGTGAAGATCGCGCGAAGCTCTCTACCTGACAACAACATTTCATCCCTACCCCCTTCATTTTTCCCGTCGCAGGGATCGAAGCCTGCTGTCCGCAGACCAGGCTTAACCACTGCTGTGTACTGATTCTGGAACAAGTAACTAGATAGCGAGGGCAAGTACTGCCCTCGCTACTAATTTACACCCTATCCAAGTATTCGCGAGTGCGAGTGTCGATCCGAACCTTGTCTCCCACGTTGATGAAAAACGGTACGTTCACCACCAGGCCGGTCTCCATGGTCGCTGGCTTGCCGCCGCCGGCAGCGGTATCGCCCTTCACTCCGGGCGCAGTGTCGGCAACGACCAACTCGACATAGTACGGCAACTCGATGCCGATGATCCTGGTCTGGTACATCACCACGGTGATGTTCTCGTTCTCTTTCAGGAACTTGATGTCATCGCCAAGCGTGTCATGGGCGATGTTCACCTGGTCGTATGTTTCAGTATCCATGAAGGTGAAGAAATCGCCGGCATCATAGAGATACTGCATCTCTTTGCGCTCCACGTGTGCCCGGCTCATTTTCTCGCCGGCGCGGAATGTGCGCTCCTGCACGGCCCCCGTCTCCACATTCTTCAGCTTCGCCCGCACGAAAGCGGCGCCCTTGCCCGGTTTCACATGCTGAAAGTCCACAATGGTGAAAACGGCGCCTTCCATCTCAATTGTCAGGCCGGTTCTAAATTCGCTGGTCGAAATCAAGCCAACTACCTCCTCGTTACTTGCAGAAAAGCTACGGTGTTGCCACTCTGTCTTAGTCTGCGCAGCTACACCCTTATAGATTAACTGTTAGCATAAAACGCACAGGATTGCAAACTTTTCTCACCAAATGGTCCTAGATCACAATGAGCTCCTTACTAAATTGGTTGAAGTTCCTATATCCTGCATCCGTGACCACCACCATGTCCTCAATCCGCACTCCGCCAAATTCTGGGATGTAGATGCCGGGTTCCACAGTGACGATCATGCCGGGCTGCAGCACTGTCTCGCCGCGAGCGCCGGCGGAGGGACCCTCGTGAATCTCGAGGCCAACGCCATGACCCAGTCCGTGGCCGAAATATCGGCCGTACCCGGCTGCAGTGATCAGGTCGCGGGCAACCTTGTCCACATCCTTGCCTTTGACTCCCGGTCTCACCGCCTCCTGGGCGGCCAACTGCGCCCGAAGGACGATGCGGTAAACTTCAAGCTGGCGTTCGTTCGGCTGCCCCAGCACGACGGTGCGGGTCATGTCCGAGCGATAGCCATGCACGGTTGCCCCAAAGTCGAGGGTGAGAAAGTCTCCGCTCTGCAGCGTGCGGTCGGTGGGCGCGCCGTGTGGCAGAGCCGAGCGCGGCCCTGAGGCGGAGATAATCGGGAAGGCTACTTCTTCCGCGCCCCGCCGACGCATGGCGATCTCCAACTCGAAGGCAATTTCCGTCTCCGTGCGACCAACAGCAATCTGCTGCACGATCTCTGAGAAAGCCGCCTCGGCAATATCCGTGGCCTGTTGCATAGACGAGAGCTCCGCTTCGTCCTTCACCTGCCGGAGCAAGCCAACCAAACCATCGGTCGGCACGAGTTCCAGCTGCAGCCGCTGCTCGAGACCGCTATATTGCGCATAGCTGAGATTATCCTGCTCAAAACCGAGTCGCGTGATGCCAAGCCGTGCCGCCAAGTCCGGCAGGCTGTCCATCCATACCGGGGCGTGCTGCTCCACGGTGAAGTCCGGAGCCTGCGCAGTCGCTTGCTGCACGTAGCGGAAATCGGTCAAGAGCACCGCGGCTTGCGGCGTGACCACCAGGTAGGCTGATGAGCCCAGAAAACCGCTCAAATAGACCCGATTTTCGCGTTTGGTCACCAGCAGACCGTCAATTCCCAAATCCCGCATTCCTAGGCGCAACGCTTCCAATCGCTTCGACATAATCACCCTCCTCACAATATCCAGATAGCGGCCTCCACCATCAGGACGGTGGATTGCCGTGATGAGCACTGACCAGTGTCTGATTGCGGGCCAGATGCACCGCCTCAGCCAAGGCCAGCATGTAACCGTGGTAGCCGAAGCCGGAGATCTGCCCCACCGCCACCGGGGCGATCACGGACTGACGGCGGAACTCCTCGCGCGCATGAATGTTCGTCAAATGCACTTCAATTGTGGGCAATCCGGCGGCGGCAATGGCATCGCGGATCGCATAGCTGTAATGGGTGTACGCTCCCGGATTGATGATCAAGCAATCGATATCTGCAACGGCAGCATGAATCAGATCGATGATCTCGCCTTCGCTGTTGGATTGGTTGATCCTGACCTCCAGGCCCAGCCGCTCCGCCTCGGTGTGAATCAGATGATCGATCTCAAGTAGCGACATGCTCCCGTAAACACTTCTTTCCCGGCGTCCCTGCATGTTCAAATTTGGTCCATGAATAACCTGAATGCGCGCCACATGTTCACCTCCTCAGTCGTCTTCCCGCGCTGTAGGTCTCGCAGCGTGCGAGACCACTCAAATTGTCCCTCTTAGCGGCTCGGATTGCCGAGCCGATCCCTGCCCCGCAGCATGCTGCAGGGTCTACGGTAAGGAGAACTCCTGAACGCTCTCAGCATGCCGGAACCTCAACGGAGCACAGTTGCTTAGCTGTACTTTGTTCGGCGGCACTCTAGACAATTCCTGCAAACCCAGAGAGAAGAGTCGGGGGAACTGCCGCGTGGCTCTTCAAGGCTTGACAGTCGTCAGAAACTGAGCGATCACCAACGGAACGTGCCGGTTTCGACGCCACATGTCCGTGAACTCAGGCAGCGGACGTGTCTTGTTGCGACCGAGCTCGATGATCAGACTGGGGATCTGATAGGTCGAAATAGCGTAGTCCTTGGCCAAACCGCCGATTCCGCCGGAACTGTCCCGCACCGGATATCCAGTAGCCCGGGACACCAGATTGGCCAGTGCGCGGTCCCGCTTCAGGTCATCACCCGTCTGATGATAGTAATAGTAGACCAGATTGCCGACTGTGTGGAAGCTGACCTGGGCCTGAAACTGCTCTGCCTGATAGAGCTCGTGCATGGCCAGAATCTCTGGTTCTGAGAGGGCCTTCGGCCCGGCATAATTGGCGGCGGCCGGACGGGAGGGACCGTAGCCTTGGGCATAGGTCCAGTTGGCTGGGTACTGCCGGTTGAGGTCCACCCCGCGAGCATTCGCCTTCCAGCGAGTGAAGTTCTTGGACCCGCCGTTCATCTTGAGTAGACTCTGATAATCCAAACTGCTTTCTCCCAGGCTGGCCACAATCTCCACACCGTCCGGGTTGACCATTGGCACAAAATAGAAAGTCACCTGCTCGCCGATCTGCCGCAGATCATACTGATTGAACATGCTGCCGGTGTGGTAGTAATGGGCGTAATGCTCTACCATCGTCATCAGCAGGAAGCTGCCAATCCACTCGTTGGCATGATGGCTACCATCCAGCAGTATCTTCACCGGACCGCGCCCCAGCTTCAGTTGGTAGATGGCGCGGCCTTCCACCGACTGGCCGATGATGTCCGCTTGCAGCAAGGGATATTGATCGAGCAGAGCCCGGATGTCCTCCACCATCTGCTCATATGTGTAAATAGACTTGGTGCGCACGTTGGATTGAAACTCCAGTTCGGGCCAGATCGGCAACTCCAGATCGCTGACCAGCGGAGGAGCTGGGGTGCTGGCAGTTGGTGGTGGCTGGGCCTGGACGTAGAACCAGATATCGACATACAGGTACCCCACCAGGATGACCAGAATGCCGCAGAGAACGAGCAGAATGCGCTTGATGGCAGAGACCCCCATCCGAAACTAGCAGTCATTCTGATGTGATTCGACGCCTGGCGCAGGGATTCCTGTTCACAAGCAGGGGGCACGTCAGTCTGACGTGCCCCCTGCTTCCAATGTTGTGCCCAACAAACTCGCGGTGAAAACAGTCTACCAGGCAGATTTGACCCTGGCCACAATCTCCTCCACGCTCAGTTCATCTGCGTTCAGCATCAGCACCATGTCATCCGTTCCTCCACCGCCGTCAGCCAGGTTCTGCCTGCTCTTCACACCAGATTCAGCCGGCCTGACTTTAGCAGAGTAGATGATGGCAGAAATCGATCTACCCGTATCGGCCACATCCACCACCTTGATGCCTTCCTTGCGCAGCGCGTCAGCCACTTCCTCCAGCCCGTCCATCACAGCTACCGTCTTCAGCACACGTACACCTCCCTGGTTAGTATTGCCTTGGAACGGGGGGACAGTCCCCCCGTTCCAAGGAAAAGCTGAGGCCGCCATCTGGCGACCTCAGTCTGGTCTTGGTCAATGGAACTAGTGGTGATGTCCGCAGCCGCAGCCGCCCTCATGATCGTGGTCATGGTCTCCGCCGCAGCAGCAGCCCTCTTCGTCGCCGGACTCAAAGCCGACTTCGTAGACCAACTCACCTTCAATGAAGGTGGCCAGCACGGTGCTGTAAACTCGGAGCGGATGACCGTCCCAAATCACCAGGTCGGCATCCTTGCCAGCTTCCACACTGCCCAAGCGGTCGGCCATGCCGATGATCTCGGCTGGGTAGATGGTCATCGCCTTCATTGCCTCATCCGGGCAGAGACCGCCACGCACGGCCAAGCCGGCTTGCATAGGCAGAGAGACGATCGGGCAATCCGGATGGTTGGTGGTGAGAGCGAATTTCACGCCTGCCTCCGCCAACTGCGCGGGGGTGGTGATGGTGCGCTGAGCCGTTTCCACCTTCATTCTGGATTGGGAGATTGGTCCGAGGATGACCGGCACGTCGGCAGCCTTGATGGAAGCAGCCACCTTGTGGGACTCGGTTGCCGTCACCAGAATCAGCTTCACGCCGAACTCCTTGGCTACTCTCAGTGCAGTCACGATGTCATCCCCGCGATGGGCGTGGACGTAAAGCGGCATTTCACCGGCCAGCACTTTGGCCAGGGCCTCGTTCTGCAGGTTGCGCTCGGGAGCCTTGTCCGGGTTCTCGGCTGCTTTGGCCAGCTTCTTCTGGTACTCGGCAGCCTTGGCCAGCGCCTCGCGCAGCACAGCGGCAGTGCCCATGCGGGTACTGGGCAGCTTCTTGGCAGAGCGCCAAGCGTTCTTCGGATCCTCGCCCAGAGCCACCTTCATGCCGGCAGTGCGCACGAACAGCTCATCAGCCGTTGCCCGTTCAAACATCTTGAAGATGCCGGCCTGGCCGCCGATCACGTTGGCCGTTCCGGGGGCGGAAACGACGGTGGTGACACCGGCTTCCTGGGCGTCAAGCACTCCCATGTCCTCCGGGTTGAAGCCGTCCAAAGCGTGCAGATGCGGCATCGCCGGGCTCTGCGTGTTCTCGTTGCGATCGTCGCCTTCCCAACGCAGGCCCTCTTCCTTCAGGCCGATGGCCGCTTGCGCGTCGATCAGGCCGGGAGTCAGATAAGCGCCTTCGATGTCCAGAATGTCGGCGTCATCGGGGATGGCCACGTTGCTGCCTACCTCGACGATCTTCCCATCCTGCACCAGAACGATGCCGTTCTCGATTTCGCCGTTAGTGATGGTCAGAATATGAGCGTTGATAATCGCTAGCACGGTATCCCCTCCTTACTGGCGCTGGTAGACTACGCTACCATTGATGATCGTGTATTCCACGTGAGTGTCATACTCAAACGGATGATTATCCCAAACGACGATGTCTGCTTCCTTGCCGGGCACCAAAGAACCAACCCGCTCGGCCACTCCACAGATCTCGGCGGCGGTCAGGGTGATGGCCCGCATGGCTTCGTCTTCATCCATGCCGTTCTTCACGGCCAAACCGGCGCAGATCGGCAAGTAGTGTACGGGGATAATCGGATGGTCGGTCATCAGCGCAACCTTCACGCCGGCTTCGGCGCAGATGCCGGCAGTGGCCAGCGAGCGGTCCCGCACCTCAACCTTGGAACGCGCGGTGAGCGATGGACCCACAATGATAGCCACGTCATTCTTGGCCAGTTCATGGGCAATCTTGTGGCCTTCAGTGGCATGCTCGATCGTCACCTTGATGTTGAACTCCTTGGCCACGCGGATCACGGTCATCATGTCGTCGGCGCGGTGGCAATGGGTGCGGAGCGGCAGTTCGCGCTTGAGCACACGGACCATGTTCTCGAGCCCCAGATCGCGGGCCGGCATCTTCTCGGGATCGCCGTTCGCCTTCTCGATCTTCTGCTGATAGTTCTGTGCCTTGACCAGCGTCTCGCGCAACAGAGCAGCTACGCCCATGCGGGTCTTCGGCATCAGATTACGTCCGCCGTAAGCACCCTTCGGGTTCTCGCCAGTCGCGGCCTTGATGCCGGACGGAGAGAGCATGATCATTTCGTCGACCGTCTCACCGTATGTATGCATGGTCACGCCCTCGCCGCCGACCACATTGCCGCTGCCAGGCGCGGACCAAATGGTGGTGACACCGCCCCGGAATGCATCGTGCAAACCGATTTCGTCCGGGTTGATGCCGTCGATCGCCCTGACCGAAGCCGTGATCGGACTGGTCATTTCGTTGACGTCGTCGCCCTCCCAGCCGAGACCTTCCTCCCAGATGGAGACGTGGGCGTGGGCATCGATGATCCCGGGAGTAACGAACTTGCCGGTGGCGTCAATTACTTCCGCACCAGCCGGAATGGTCACGTCCTTGCCGACGGCCACGATTTTGCCGTCGTCAACCAGGACGGTACCACCCTCAATCACGCCGTTCTCGATAGTATAGACTACACCGTTCTTGATGGCTAACAAGCTTGATTCCCTCCTTACTTGCTTCCTGCCTGAGATTGAACCTCTGCAAGGCTTCGACTATCTCCTCATATACTCCTGCCAACTAAGCAAAAATAATACACATCGATGCATCACCCGTGTTGGAAGCCCTGTGTTGTGGTGGCGGCCGTCTGGAGCGACCAGCGGGCGCCAAAGGTGCAAGCCGATTCTTGACAAGCAAGAATCGCTCTATTAGAGATCGCAACACTTTGTGTTGCTGGCATGGGCGCCCCTACGGAGCTGTGCGTGTGCCCGTAGGGGTCGCATGCGTGCGACCCGACTATAATCACGTTGCAACGGCTCTTGGTTCATGCCGAACCTCTACGGAGCACAAATGGAACGCTCTCGCGATCACTGTTCCTAGCGCAGGGCAACCAGTCGCCGATACTCCCGGTCGAGCTCCTGGTACTCGGCTGATTCCGGGGAGAGCCCGGCCAGTTGACTGGCCAGTTCCGCCAGCCGCGTGCGCCGGATCGTGGCCTGTATCTCAACGTCTTCGCTTTCCCGGTCCCGTGCTTTGGCCTGCACGAAGTAACTGTAGTTGCCAGGATAACGCGTCAACTGGCCATGTTCCAGGTGGTCGACCAGATTGGCTACGCGGTCCAGGAAGTAGCGGTCATGGGAAACGAGCACCACCGCGCCGGGATAGTCCTGCAGCGCCTCTTCCAGTGTCTCGCGAGCGCGGATGTCCAAGTGGTTGGTCGGCTCATCCAGCACCAGCAAGTTGTGCGGCGAGACCAGCAGCTTGGCCAGACTGACGCGAGCCCGCTGCCCGGTGGAGAGGCTCTTGATCTGGCGCTCCACCTCGCGCTGGCGGAAGCCAAGGCGGGCCAGGATCAGCCAGGCTTCGCTCCTTTCCAGCCCGGGTATCTGCAGCAACTCTTCGATCAGGGTTAGCTCAGGGTTCAGGTCGTCGCGCTCTTGCGAGAAGTAGCCGACCGAAAGCGAAGGACTGGTCACGACCCTGCCGGAAACAGGCAGCAGCTCCCCCAGCAGCAATCGGAGCAGAGTGCTCTTGCCGGACCCGTTATCCCCCACGATAGCGACCCGCTGCTCCGGCCGCAGTTGCCAGTTAATCTGCCGGAGCACCGGCTGCTGTCCAAAGCTGAAGTCGACATTTTCCAGCAGACAGAGATTCTGGCTGCTGTGCTCCGTGGCATGAAAGCGGATGCCGATCTCGTCCTTCTCCCACGGTTTGGCCACAGCGTCATCCAACTGCCTCTCCAAGCGGCTGGCCGTGGCTTTCGCGCGCTTGGCCATCTTCTTCGCCTTGGCGCGCAAGAAGTCTCCCTGCCCCGCCGCCTGATGAGCCGACTGAAACCACTGCATCTGTTTCCTGATCAGTTCCTGCAGCTTGCGTTTCTCAGCCTGATCCCGCTCATAGGCGGCCGACTGCGCCGCCAGGCGTTGTTCGTACTGCCTACGGTAAGCGGTGTAGTTGCCGACGTAGCTGGTCAGGCTCATGCGATCCAGCTCCCAAATGTGGGTGGCCACCTGGTCCAGGAAGTAGCGGTCGTGGGAGACCAGCACGATTGCCCCCTGGAACTCGTGCACCCAATCAGCCAACCATTGCAGTCCCGCCAAGTCGAGATAGTTCGTCGGTTCATCCAGCAGCAGCAACCGGGGTTGGTGCACCAGCGCCCGCGCCAGCGCCAGGCGGGTCTTCTGTCCGCCGCTGAGTAAATCCGGCGATTGCTGCCATTGATCGCGGAGCAGGCCCACCCGCTGCAGCGCCAGCTCCACCCCCAGATCGCTCTCGTAGCCACCGGCATGTTCATAGCGCTGCTGCAGGTCGCCGTAGGTCTGCAGCAGACTGGGCAACTGCTCGGGCCTCGCCGATGTCATGCGCTGTTCGAGCCGTCTCAGATTCGAGGCAATGGCGGCCAACTCTGTGAGAGCGCCACGCACGAACTCACGGGCGGTAGCAAACCCGCTTGTGTCGGTCTCCTGCGGCAAATAGGCGACGGCCAGATCGTTCTGGTAGAGCTGCAGCACACCCCGGTCGCTTGCCTCTAATCCTGCGATAATGCGAAGCAGAGTGCTCTTGCCCGCCCCATTGTCCCCTACCAGGCCGATGATCTGCCCGGAGTTCACTTCTCCGCTCAAGTCGGAGAAAACCTGTTTGTCCCCATAGCCCTTGCTGAGGTTACTGAAGCGCAGATAAGTGGTCATGTGATCACCTCCCGAAAAATGAAAACTCCCTGGGCGTGATGCCGAGGGAGGCGCTTCTGCAGACAAACAGCAACCGTCCACCGATTGCGGCACAAGCCACTTCCTGCAACCAGGAACAGCTTGACTGAGATCGCAACCCAGGGTTGCTGACCGCAGCCTGCCAAAATCGGAGACAGAGCCTTCACACAGAAGGGTATGGCAAAAGAGCGCCATGCCTCAGACGGCATCACGAACTAAACGCAACGGTTCAGTGGGCGCTCTCCTTCATTGGACTACTCACCATTCCCAAGCGGCGCCCCTTGAAGCCAGGGGGTCGCGCGTGACTTGGGTTCCTTTCAAGATTATATTCATTCTAGCAGAGATGCCGGCTTAGAGAAAAGGTACAGTTCCTTTCACAGGCAGTACGCTTGCGTACGGACTGTTCAGTTTGTGCTCCGTAGAGGCTCGGCATGCCGAGCCGATCCCTGTCCCGCAGCATGCGAGACTGTTCAAAAAGTCGCCCTTCGCTAGGTGTACCGGCGCCGACGCCAAAACTAAGAGGCTGCGGGCGCCATGCATGGCGCCCCTACAGGACTATGAGCATGCCCGTAGGGTCGCATGCATGCGACCCGGTTACATACGGTTTGCCACAGCCGTTCTGGGCCCCGGCTCGTGTGCGCCGATTCGCCACAAGGGACAAATCGAACAGTCTCGCATGCTGTGGGAGCTACGCTAAGGAGAAGTGCGACCTTCTGAGCAATCTTGCGTGCAGTCGACTCGCGCTGCGGAGAACCGCGCTCAGCGCAACAGCCTGCCCAGAATCTCCTGCCACCCCGAAGGCAGATCAGTTGTCACCAGTGGCTGACCTACCTCCGGCAACAAGACCCACCGGGTCACTCCGCTCCTTGCTTTCTTGTCCTGCTGCACCAACTGCAGCATCCGGGCGAGATCCAGTCCGGGGGCGGTCACCGGCAATCCAAACCGCAGTAGCATTGACCGCGCTGCTTCAAACACAGACGCATCCAAGCCGTGGTGCAGGGAGAGCTCCAAGGCAAAGCAAAGCCCGACGCTGACAGCCTGCCCGTGGCTGTAGGCATGACTCGCCAGTTCCTCGATAGCGTGACCGATAGTGTGGCCGAGGTTGAGTACCCGTCGCTCGCCCAGGTCCTCCGGGTCACGGCTGACGATGGCCGCTTTATACGCCAGACAGCGTTCAATCACAGACGTGAGTATGGCTGAATCCCGCCCAAGCAGTGCGGCCTGCACGTGGACAAGGAAATTCCAAAAGTCCGGCCCTGCCAACAGCGCCGTCTTCACCACTTCCGCCAGCCCGGCGGCATACTCCTCCTCCGGCAATGACGAGAGCAGAATGGGGTCGACCAAGACCAAACGCGGGTGCTTGAACACCCCGACCAGATTTTTCATGCCCAGATGATTGACGGCTGCCTTGCCGCCGATGGAGCTATCCACCTGCGCCAGAAGAGTCGTTGGCACTTGCACCAAAGGTATGCCCCGCTGCCAGCTGCCTGCCACCAGGCCAGCCTGATCTCCGACCACCCCGCCGCCGAGCGAAATGATGGTCGTGGACCGATCAGCACCAGTGGCCTTGAGCATGCCAAAGATCTTGCTCCAGGTGGAGAAACTCTTATACTGCTCCCCCACCGGTAGCTCGACGATGTCCACGACGAAACCCTCGGTCTGCAGCATCTGCTCCAGATCCTGACCGTAGAGCCGATTCACGGCCTGATCGGTGATGATCACCACTTTGGGCCCGAGTCCCGAACCGCGCAGCTGTTCCGCCAGTTCAGCCATGATTCCAGGTTGCACCAAAATATGGTAATTCACCTCGGAGGTGAACCTGACGCTTGCCTTAGCCACAACTACCTTCTCCCTTCAATCGCCCTCAGGTGCCGCATAATCTCAGCCACAGCCTGCCCGGGTGACAAGCCGTCGATCGCCAGCGTGACGTCGGCAACTTGCCGATAACTCGCCTCCCGCTCGCGCATCAGCCGTCTGACCACCCCCGGCCAGTCCTCGCTTTGCAGCAACGGCCGGTTCTGCCGACGACTGTAGCGCAGCCGCTCGACCAAATGGTCCGTGGACATGGATAACCAGACCACCGGCCCGATGCGTTTGAGCAAAGCCAGGTTTTCGGCTTGCACGATAATGCCGCCGCCGCAGGCTATCACTGCCGGCCTGGGTCGATCGGCCAACTCCACCAGCAGCGCGGTTTCCATCGCCCGGAAAGCCGACTCACCCTGGGAGGCGAAGATCTCACTGATAGTCTGTCCCGCCCGATGCTCGATCTCGCGGTCGGTGTCCAGAAAAGCGCGGCTCAGCTTACGCGCGAGGATGCGGCCAATCGTCGTCTTGCCTGAACCCATCATGCCAATCAGCACCACACTTCTGACCAAGCCGCACCCCTCCCAGCGGCACAGAGTGCCGCGATCTCCAATAAAAGCGATAGTTGCGCAGCAGCTATCGGCTTGTACCTCCCAGCAACATGAAATGTTGCGATCTCCAATAAAAGCGATAGTTGCGCAGCAACTATCGGCTTGTACCTCCCAGCAACATGAAACGTTGCGATCTTCAATAAGAGCGATGGTTGCGCAGCAACTATTAGCTTGTATACCTAGACTTATTCTCTCCCGATGCTACCGTCGGCAAAAACGTAGATACTGGTCTTAACTCCACCGCTCAGAACCAGTGGAATCCGAAAGGGCAGGCTCCCTCCGCCAACAGTCACATGTCCATCGGAATGAAAGGTAATCAAGCGACCGGTGACACCACTGAATCCATTGTCCAGTCGTACCCCGTCCGGCCAGACAACATGCCGATCCGGTGCCGTGTACACGTCCTTCTTGCCGTAGAAGAAACTAATCCCGCTGCTGAAAACTTTGATGCTCCACTCTTCCCCGGAGATCCGCTCTAGGTCGCGAGTCTGCTCTATTTCGGTTACCGCGATCTGCAGCGCCACTTCCTGCGCTCTCGCCATGACTCTATGCATGGTTTGGTTAACTGTCAGGCCAATGAGCAGAGCCAAGATCGCCAGTACTACCAATAACTCAATCAGCGTAAAACCAGATCGGGCTGTTCTACGTCCCATGTTGAGCCGCACCGGCCATCCGCATGGCTCGGCGCATCTCGCTGATTGGAGCCTCCCTGCCTGTCCAGATGCTAAACGCGTGTGCAGCTTGCCAGAGCAACATCCCCTCGCCAGAGAGCGTGCGCCAGCCATGCGCCACCGCTTCGGCGAGAAAACCATCAATCATCTGCCCATAGGCCAAATCCACTGCCCACCCAGACGAACGAGACCAGAACTCGGCACCACTGATGCCAAAAGACTCCCAAGGGTTCTGACTGGATGTGCAGTTCATCACTAGGGATACCTGAGCAGCTAGGAGCCACAGTTCATCACCGGTGATGACTCGCACTGAGGTGTGCTGGCCCGAGCAGGACGGGGAGCAAATATGCCTCCCCCTTGCCTCCCGCTCCGGCAGCCTGGCACAAGCCTTGGATTCAGACCGCTCGAAGCTGCTCGACAACTCAGCGGCCAACTTTATCGCCCGCTCAGCTGTGCGGTTCAGTAAGTAGAGCCTTTGCATGCCTGCATCAAGCAGTGCCTGACAGACAGCGCGAGCCGCACCTCCGGCTCCGATCACTAAAGCGGCCTGCCCCTGCGGAACGACTCCAGCTTCGCGCAGGCTGGATGTGAAGCCGGAAGTATCTGTGTTATGCCCGATCAGCTGGCCGCCAGACTTTTCGACTGTGTTCACCGCGCCGACTGCGAGCGCTGACGGCGCCAAACAATCGAGCAGCGGAATGATGCTCTGCTTCAGCGGCACAGTCACATTCCAGCCGCCGACATCTGATCGCGACCTCAGTTCAGTGACTCGCTCAAGTAGGCGTTCGGGCTCCGTCGGCCATAGCAAATAGGCAGCTTCCAGCCCAAGGGCTTCGTAAGCTGCCTGATGTATCGCCGGGGAAAGGCTGTATCGCAATGGGTATCCCAAGAGTCCGTAGACAACCATGCTCTATCTCTCCCAATACGTCTCTATCTGGTCGGCGCCCAAATCTGGTCACCGAAATCGATGCTAGCGCCGCCTCCGCCTGTCAAGCCATTGTAGAAGCCGCTGACTCCGCTGTCATAGCGGATACTGCCGGTACCGGTCAGCTTGGCATACTTACAGATCACAGCGCCGGTCACCTTGGCGCTGCCACTGATATTGACGTCCGCCTGTGGAGCATAGACCAGAGTGACACCCGCAGCACCGTCGCCGGACAAGTCTACCTCGTCACCACCGGTCACGATATGGCCTGCCATGCGGCCCGAACCGGTGATTTTGACATCAGCAGTTGCTGCTTGGATGGAGCCGTTGAAAGCGCCGGCGCCGGAGAGATTGAAGTCTTTGGTCCCGTTGTAGAAGATGCTCACCTTATCGGGCGAACCGCTGGCATTGAGCGTCCCACTGCCAGAGATGTCGAAAGTGTTATCGATATAGAGAGACAGCTTACCCGAACCAACAATCACCAACTTGCCGGAACCGTGTATCTTCAAGCTGTTGGTGCGGATCACGCGCTCGCCGCTACCAACTTCTATGCGCAGCTCGCTCTTCACATCGATGCTGGGGTAATACCCGTCCTCGGTGATGAAGTGAGGCGGAGAAGGCCACCAATCGGCGTCCATGCTTGGTTTGGTGGGCAGGTTGGGAAAACTGGGCATCTGCGGATCAGGGTACACCCGCTTGGCGGTGAGGTTCTTGACTGTTCCGGTCATCGCGTCGCCTAAGAAGCGATTATTGGGCAGATCAATCACGGTGCTCGCACTCGCACCGGGCCCTATTGTCAGGTCTCCCTGCAGAGAGCAGGACCAGTCCAGGTCGACAGTGTCTGAACCGGTTGCATTAGTGACGGCATTGCCAACGATCAGCGGACTACCCTGCATGCGGAAGCCATCTCCCGCGAACAAGGCCATGTCCAAAGGTGGAGCACTGCCCCCGCCTCCGGTGCCACCGGACCCGCCACTTCCACCGGATCCATCAGTCAGCAGCGGAAAGGTGATTCTTGTTCCCTTGGCCAGTCCGGTCGTGCCGCCTACGATGCCGTTGGACTCCAGCCTGATGCCGAAGGTACCATCACCATTGTCAATCAGGTAAGCAGATGCGTCGTAGTCCCCGGGACCGTAGTTGTCTCGACTGACAGTGGCAAAGGGGCTGGCTATGCCGTCAGCCGGCATCCACCCTTCCCCGACAAGACGCTGCAACTCCTTCAGGGCCTCCACCTTGACATGCTGAATGCCGGCCTCGGCCAGGTAGAAAGCCTGCGCATCCATCTGGTCGTTGATTGCAGCCTTGTTTTCAACTTGAGCAGCCTGCAATACCGGCACTCCCACCAGGAGGGAAAAGCCGATGATCATCAGCACGCCCATCAACACGCTGCCTCTTTGATTCATATCACTCACCTCCCGAAAGGAATGGTCCGTGAGTAGCTCTCCGACTCGCCAGCTGGCGCTTGTCCCCAGGTGACCTTGGTCTGCAACTTCAAGTTGTAACGGCCGTCGTCGCTGGGAGAAAGCTCAAGCACGGTCGGAATGAAACTTGGAGATTGCTCCAGTTCCTCTATGATTATTTTCGCACTGTTATAGTCGGTGGACAAGATGGTTATGGTAAGTTGATCCGGCTTAATTTCCAGACTATTCACGAAGTTGCTGCGGCCGCTCAGCCCAACCAGCAGATCGATCACGTCCTTGCCGTGGGAGATCGGGTCAAACAGCGCCTGCAGTTCCGTTTGTTCAGCCTTCAGTTTCTGCAGTGCCTCAGTGGTCTGAGCATCGCGCAACTGCATGGCATGGCGCTCAACCAACTGCTGCTCTGCGGCCGATAGTTGCTCCTTCAAGCTAATCAGGGAATCGTTCAAGGGGGTGAAGAGCAGGTAATACCAAGCTACCCCCAGGCTAAGCGCAACCAACACCAACAACAGCACCAACTCACGCGGGCTCGCCTTCAACTTCAACATATCACTCGGCTCCTTTGTAGCTGAAGGAGATGCTGAAGGTGTATCCGGTAATGGTCACGACGAACTCCTGCTCGCCAACTGTCTCCTCAAAACCATTGAGTGCACTCATCTGCACGTCCTCCACCGAGGCACTCTGGGTCAGGTTCTGGTGGAAGAGACCGATGGGCGCGAGGTCGGTGCTGCGGCAGCTCACCTGTACCCTGTTCTCGCTGATGCCGACTTGCAGTGCTTCGACCTGTGGGGGCAGCAAGCTTGCGAGGAGATCCAGCGCCGGAACCATCGTCTCGGTGATATTCGTCTCCAGTAAGCCGCGCAACTCTGCCACCTTGCCATTCAGAAAGCTGACCTGCTCCACTCGCTGCGCCACCGGCTCCAGCGCCTGCACCTGCTGCTGCACCTGGTCCAGCGACGCTTGCATCGCTTGCTTCTCGGTGTACACCCAGGCGTAGAGACCGCCCAGGACCAACACCCAGAGGAGAACCGCCACCAACAGCAGTCTGGGCAGCGAGGATACGAGCTGTTCCCGGCGTCTGATCTTCAGATCCGGCAGTAAATCAATGGGATGCATTGGCTGCCACCTCCCCCAGCGCCAGGCCGATGGCCACCGCCAGGATCGGGCCCATCTGTTCCGCCTCAGTGAAATTAGCACATTGCTCCAAATGCAAGCAAGGATTCCCTAACGCCACCTCCGGCGCCGGCATGTTCAGCCGTTCAAACAGGTCCGCCACGGACTGCCTGAGGGCATCAACCAAGCCGTCTAGCTTGGCATTCCCACCGATCACACTGACCTGGCGGATAGGGGTGGCCCGGTTCTCAATCTGGTAATACTCGAGAGACATGCTCACCTGCCGCAGCAGGCGCTCAAAGGTGGGGCGGATGCTCTCATGAATAGGGGTATCCGGCCGCACCCCGTGTTCGCGCTTCAACGCCTCGGCTTGCTCAAAGCTGACCGACTGCTTGCTGCTGATCTCTCTGGTCAGATCATTGCCGGCCACGGTGATCACGCGCACCATCTGCAGCAGATCGCCCTGAAAGATACTCAGGTTGCTGGTTCCGGCGCCGAGGTCGAGCACCACGGTTGTCTGGTCGACGGTGGAAGGCCCCAGCGTGGATGTCATGCGCAGAGAGCGCAAGGCCGCCAACGGCTCAATATCCACGCGGTTGACGGTGAACCCGGATTCCTTGAGCAGGGCGGCAAAGTCCAGGATAGGCTGCTTGGGCGAACCGACCAAGAAGACCAGCATGCGATTGTTTGGCAGGTCGCGCACAACCTGGAAATCTGCCGACAGGCGGTCGGCAGGCATGCCAAAGTAGTTATCTGCTTGCAGTTGCAGCACTTTCTGGAACTCGTCCCGCGACATGCGGGGCACTTCTGCCTGACGCACGATCAGGTTCTGCCCGGTGAGCACCGTGGTCACGGAGAGCGCGCGCGCCCCGAACTCCCTGAGCAGTTCGCGCAGGGTGCTTTTCAGGCGCACGGCATCCTTGACCAGCCCGTTCTCCACCGTATTCGGCGGTGTTGGCCGGACCAGAAAGCGCTGCAAGGAGAGGACCTTGGTCTTAGGATCCCGCTGCAACTCCACCAGCTTGATCGCGCCGTTGCCCACATCCAGACCTATGATGCTTTTTGGTTTTCTGCGGAAGAAGCACATTCTGTTTCACTCCAAACGCATCAGCGATTGCGTAACATGACGCTTGTCTTTAAGGTCAAGGGCAGCCCGTGTTCTACTCCCGGCATTGTGGAAACTGAGACCAACTCCAGTGTGACCAAACCATCAGTCGTGGGGCCACTGACGTTCATGTCCGCAATCTTGGAGCAGATCGGCTGGGTACTCTCCCGCACCCAGAGCGTCCCCGTGCTGCGATTCAGCCCGAAGGAGAAATCCGCACTGAACACCTCACGCGGGATAATCACGGTAACTGTATCTCCGACGATCTGTAGATCGCTGCCCATGCGCAGGTACGGCACGATGGTCTCAATGGTGTAGCGCATCTCGTCCTGTAGTTCGTTGAGCAGCTTATTCTCCAGTGTATCCTTCTGATTGAGGAAGTTGATGGTGCCAACTGCAGCCACGGCCAGGCCAACCAGCGCCAGAGTGACGAGCATCTCAATCAGGGTGAACCCTCGCTTATCCTTGGCTCTAGCGCGCATAGGTGGCCACCTGCACATTGCGATCCTTGCCGTTGTAGCGCCAGCGCACCCAGACGATAATCTCCACTTGATCGAGACTGTCGTTCATTTCAGCAGTCGATTCCCAGGTATACGGCGGCTCACTGCCGCTGCCGCTGATCAGCGATTCAGTCTGCAGCCGAGTGCGCAGACTGGCGGACTCGGCTACCAGTTCCTCCGCCTTCTGCTCGGCCAACAACGTCGCCGTGGTGCGCATCCTGGCTTCATAGTTCATGTTGCGAGTATATGCAGAAACGGTGAGGAAGACGGGAATGGTGATGCCTAGGATTCCAAGCACAACCAGAATTTCGATCAGAGTGAAGCCTGATCGGTTCTTCATCAGTTACCGTCCCCCCTTCGATGATTTGCCAAGCTAGAGTCCCAGCATTGGGCGCAACAGTCTGCGCCCAATGCCGCGACTACGAGAACAACCTCAAATACCAAATGACCAACTGCTCACCCCAAAGGGCGGCCACGTAGCCTCCGAGGGCGAGAAACGGTCCGAACGGAATCGGATCCTTGCGGCTGACCCGACGGCTGGCCAGAAGCAGCAGGGAGACAAGCGCTCCGCTGGTGAAAGCCAGCAGTAAAGCCGTCAGCAGCTGTTGCCAGCCAAGGGCCAGGCCCAGCATACCGGCGAGACGCACGTCCCCCCCGCCCATGCCGCCGCGGGAGAGAGTGTAGATCAGATAAAACAGACCGAAACCCAGCAAACCGCCGAGCACCCAATCCCAGGGATTGCGGCCGGTAAACCAGTTATAGGCGGCAGCCAAGACAGCCCCGCCCATAACCAAGTACGTCGGAATCTCCATCGTGTCGATGTCAATGAAGCTGATCACGATCAAAAGTGCAGTCATGGCGCTCCAGAAGAGAGTAGCCCATGACCAGCCAAACTGGTAATAGACTAGAGTCAGCAGCACGGCGGTCAACAGCTCAACTAACGGATAGCGCCCTGAGATCTTCGCGCCGCAATGCCTACACCGCCCTCGCTGCCAGAGCCAACTTAGCACTGGGATCAACTCGCGCAGAGCGAGTTGATGGCGACAAGTCGCGCAGTGGGATGGCGGAAAAGCCAATGACTCGCCTCGCGGCAAGCGATAGATACAGACGTTGAGAAAGGAGCCAATTACTACGCCAAACAACGTCATTTAGGATCACCACTACGGAGCAACAGCGACAACACCTGCTGGAAGTGAGGGTGTAGTAGCAGTGCCAACGTAGACCTTCCCCTGATAGCTGATATACCAGCCCTTCGCGTCCCCCTCCGTAGACTTCAGGAGAGGCAATGCGGTTGTGTCGAAGAAGCTCGCCAGCGTGATAGTGCCCCCAGTGATCATACTTGTTCCCGCGGCTGCGGTAGAAACAACTGCTGAGGCGCCACTAGCAGGAGCAGCAGCCAGTACAACAGTTGCATCATCGCTATAGCCAGTAATCTTTGCCCAGCCACCGATTTCAGCGATGAAAGCATTGACATTGGCCTGAACCTGAGCAATCGAAGCGATATCGGTACCAACTTTGGCCCTATTTAGCACATTCATGTATGAGGGAATACCAATTCCAGCAAGCAGGCCGAGAATAGCAAGCACGACCATTAGTTCTACCAACGTGAAACCCTCTTTGTTCATTTTCATTTCGTTTCACCTCCTTTCAAAACTTGATGATATTGACCATTTGCATCATCGGCATGGCAATCGACACAGCGATCAGTCCGACGATGACTGCCATTAGCGCCATGACCATTGGCTCGATCATCTTGCCCATCTGCTCCGTCATGGTCGTGATGTCCTGATCATAGAAGTCCGCGATCTGATTGAGCATGCTGTCCAGCGAGCCGCTGTTCTCCCCAACTGAAATCATCTGTATAGCCATGGGCGGAAAGAGCCCGGAACGCTCCAACTCGGGGGCAATGCGCCCGCCGGCCCCAACCTCGCGGGCGGCGGCCTGCACCGCCTCCGAGAAGACGGTGTTATCAACCGCTTGCTCAGCCAGTCGGAGGGAGCCGACCACGTTGACACCGCTGCGGGTGAGAACGGCCAAAGTGCGGCAGAAGCGGGACAGCGCATTCATCGCGGTCAGCTTGCCAAAAATCGGCATCTTCAAGGCGAAGCGATCGACGCGACCCTTGCCGGCAGCAGTGGCCACCCAACGGCTGTACCCCATCAACAGGCCAACCACTGCCAGCGCAATCATCCAGCCGAAGCGCACGACGAAGTGACTGAGGTTCAGCATGAACTGAGTAATCGCCGGCAATTCCATGTCGAAGCTGCTGAAGATACTGGCGAAGTTGGGTAGAACAGTCGCCAACATAAACCAGGCGATACCCAAGGAGAAAATGCCGACAAACTTGGGGTAGGTGAGCGCGCTCTTCACCTTCTGCCCCACTTGATACTCGCGCTCGAAATAGTGAGAAGCGCGGGTCAGGGACTCATCCAGCGAGCCGCCCACTTCTCCCGCGGCCACCATGTTCACCAGGATGGCTGGGAAAGCTTTGTCGTCGCGCATGGAGATGGCCAGACTGTCCCCTCGCTCCAGGCGAACGAGCACCCGCTGCAGGGCTTGTCCGAGTGCACTGTCCGGGCCCTGCTGGGCACGGATGGCCTGCAGTGCAGGCAAAATGGGGATACCGGCGGAATAGAGCACGCCAAACTGGCGGCAAAAGATGGAGAGGTCGCGGGCGGTGACTTTGCCGCCGCGCTTCAGCAGCGACTTGAGGCTGAAGCTCTTCACGTCGCTCGCTTTCAGGTCGCGATCCTGCTCCAACATGGTCAAAAAGTAGCCTTGATCAGTCAGCTGGGAAATGGCCTGCTGCTCGTCTTCTGCTTCGATGCTGCCGCTGGTCGGTTGACCCAAGCTGTCGCGGCCCTTGTACTTGTATGCTGGCATCGGCCACCCCTTATTTGCCGAGCAGGCTGCTCAGCAGGCCTGATTCGGGTGAATAGAGGTCGAACTGCTCTTTGCTAATCTGTCCGCGCTGGTAAAGCGCCTGCAAGGATTGCTCCATGGTCTGCATCCCGAACTTGCTGCCGGTCTGCATCATCGAGCCGATTTGGTGCACCTTGCCCTCGCGGATCAGGTTGCGGATGGCCGGGGTGACGATCAGCACCTCAGAGGCGACCACCCGGCCTCTGCCGTCGGTACGGCGCAACAACTGTTGGGAGACTATCGCTTGCAGCACCAGCGCCAACTGGGTGCGAATCTGTTGCTGCTGATAAGGCGGAAAGATGTCCAGAATGCGGTCCACGGTTTGGGCCGCGCCAGGTGTGTGCAGGGTGGCCAGCACCAAATGACCGGTCTCGGCGGCGCTGACGGCTGCCGCAGTCGTCTCCAGATCGCGCATCTCACCGATCAGAATCACGTCCGGGTCCTCGCGCAGGGCTGCGCGGAGGCCATTGGCGTAGGAGAGGGTGTCTGCCCCCACCTCGCGCTGGTTGACCATCGAACGCTTGTGGCGATGCAGGAACTCGATCGGGTCCTCAATGGTGAGAATATGTTCAGCCCGCTCTTCGTTGATCTTGTCGATCATCGCAGCCAGGGTGGTCGATTTGCCGCTGCCGGTAGGGCCGGTGACTAGAATCAACCCTTGTTTGCGGTTGCAGAGCTCAGAGACGATCGGCGCCAGACCGAGGCCCTCGATCTGCGGAATCTCCTGCGGAATCAGGCGACAGGCGATGCCGGTCGTCCCCCGCTGCCGGTAGGCATTGACGCGAAAACGTCCCACGCCGGCCACGCTCATCGAGAAGTCAACCTCGCCCTTCTCCTCGAAGGTGTGGCGCTGTATTTCGTTGGCCACTTCCCCAAACATCTCAATTGTGTCTGCCGGCCTGAGCTTGGGCATGTCCACCCGCACCAGGTCTCCATAGAGACGCATGATCGGTGATTGGCCGACGGTGAGGTGTAAGTCGGACGCCATCTGGTTGGCTGCGTAGCGCAATAGTTCTTGTAGGCTGGGCATTCGGCACACCTCCTCGCGTCGTCTATTCCTGGAACGTTGCCCGCAGCACCTCGGCCACCGAGGTGATTCCGGCCAGAACCTTCTGCTGACCATCTGCCCTGAGCGGCCGCATGCCGCGCTGCAGGGCCAGCTGGCGCAGGTGCCCGGCTGTGGAGCGCTGGCTGACCAACTCACGCAACTCATCTTTGACCAGCATAATCTCGAACAGGCCAACCCGTCCGCGGTAACCGGTGTTGTGGCAACGCGAGCAACCGACGGCTTCATAGCCGACAAAGGCCTGCTCCATACCGAGGGCGATTGCCTCGGGCGAGCCCGGCTGATAGGTCACCTTGCGCGCGCAATGGGCGCAGAGACGGCGCACCAAGCGCTGAGCCACTACCCCGACCACGGCCGAAGCGACCAGGAAGGGCTCTACATCCATATCCAAGAGGCGAGTGATCGCCCCGGGGGCATCGTTTGTGTGTAGTGAAGTCAGAACCAGATGGCCAGTGAGGGCGGAACGCACGGCGATGTCCGCCGTTTCGTTGTCCCGGGTCTCACCCACCATGATCACGTCCGGATCCTGCCTGAGCACTGAGCGCAGCACTTCCGCAAACCCGAGCCCGATCTTCTGGTTGACTTGCACGTGGTTGACTCCCTGCGACTGATACTCCACCGGATCCTCGATGGTGATGATGTTCTTGGTCTGATCGTTGATGCCGGCCAGCATCACCTGCAGGGTGGTCGTCTTGCCGCTGCCGGTCGGTCCGCAGACCAGCACCAGGCCGTGCGGATGGGCGAGCATCTGCGCGAACAGTTGTTGCTGCTCGGCCGCCAGGCCGATGTCATCCATGCTGGCTAGGCGTCTGCCGGGGTCAAAGAGACGGATGACCACCTTTTCTCCGTGGATGGTCGGCAGAGTGGAGACACGCAGATCAAGCTGCGATCCATTCTGGTTATAGCGAATGGCGCCGTCCAAGGGAATGCGGCGCTCGGAAATGTCCATTCCAGCCAGTACCTTTAGCCGCGTGACCAAACCGGATTGCACGTCTTTCTCCAGTTGGTTCACCTGCTGCAGCACACCGTCGATGCGGTAACGAATGCGCAGGTGTTCGCGTCCCGGCTCGATGTGAATATCGCTGACGTGGTCGGCGATGGCTTGTTGCAGCAGGCTGTCCACCAAGCGCACAATCGGCGAGTCCTCGGTGGAGCTCGAAGTAGCGGGCGGGGCCGCGATCACATTATCCGAGGCCGGCTCGGGCCGCTTGGCGGCTGCCGCAGTGAAGAACTCGCCGCGGATATAGACCCGCTCGATCGCCCGCTCGATGTCGGCGACCGTCATCAAGACGATGTCGATATGCAGACCGGTGAGGAACGACAGGTCGTCGATCACCAGCACGTTCAGGGGGTCAGCGCTGGCGATGGTCAGTACTTGCCCATCGATCTTCACGGGCACCACCTGGTAGCGACGAGCTACCTGCTCCGGGATACGGCGGACGGCATCAGGTTGGAAAGAGATCTCCTGCAGGGTGAGAAACGGGATGCCAAACTGCTTGGCCAAGGCCTGAGATACCTCAGTCTGAGTGACCAATCCCTGCTGCACCAGATAGTCTCCGATGCGGCCGCCTGTGCCGGCATCGGCCAGAGCTTGCCGAAGCTGTTCGGCGCTGATGGCGCCCATTTCAACCAACAAATCGCCCAGCTTCAACCTGGCCATGCTGCCCTCTCCCTTCTGCTGCAGATCTCTGGGGCAATAAAAAAACCGATCAGCGAGTTGCGACCGGTTGCACCACTCCCTCCACCCTGTCCAGGTGCCCAGATTGCGGACAAGGTATCATAGGATTCACCCTATACAGTTGATGCAACTAGTTACCACTGCGCCTAATTACTCAATTTGACGAAGCGGGTCGAAATACCTTCTCAGAGAGGAACATTTTTTCTGACAAATTGGTTAGCGCAGAGGCAACTTGCGCCCGTAGCGGCTCGGCATGCCAAGCCGATCCCTACCCCGCAGCCTGCGAGACTGTTCAATCTTCCCCCGCAGCATGCTGCGGGATCTACGGTGGGGGCGAAACGCGACTCTCTGGACGCTCTCGTATGCAGTCGGTTGGATATAAATCAGTGTACAATTATTCGCTATAAAAAGCTATCCCAGGGACGAAAAAATCTGCTCCGATTCTGCGGAACAGATTTTGGTCAACCTATTGGTGCCTGGTAGGATGTTTGAAATAGAAGCGCAACCACACTACATCGCCTCGTCGCCGGAAGCCAATATCGTAAAGCTCACATTCGGTCAGCCGGGGGTCTTCCGCCCTGACCTCTCTCACCAGCTGGCGAATGGTCTGCAGCCACTGACCCGGTCGCTCACCGAGCTCCGTCTGGTAGTTGAGTGTCCGACCAACTGCCACTATCATACTCATGCAGCCTGTTACCACTCCCTTCGCCGCTTATTCTGGTCAGGGGTAGGCAATTATATGCAGGACTGCGGAAGAATATGTGCTTGACTATGGTGTCGGCAGACGTAAGGCCCGCAGTGCCACACGCTCAATCCGGCGCATGATGCGGGTGCCGATGAACTCCGTCTGGGAGAGTGGCACCACCAAAATGGTGTACATGCCAACTCGATTGCCGCCGAGGATATCCGTGAAGATTTGGTCGCCCACCAACGCAACCCGATTGGCCGGCAACTGCAGTTGGCTGAGCGCTTTCAGGAACGCTCGCCGGCGGGGTTTGCCAGCTTTGCCGATGCCCTGAACACCGAGCAACTGCAAAAAGTGCTGTAACCGGCTGGGCACCGCATTTGAGACCAGGAAGAACTCCAGACCGGCATCACGCACTGATTGCAGCCAACTGAGCAGTTCCGGATTCACCTGCTCAGCAGACCAGGGCACCAGGGTATTGTCCAAGTCGGAGCAAATGGCGGCGATACCCTGCGCTTTCAGCGCCTGCAGGTCGATTTTATGAACACTCTCCACGAAAAGACGTGGACGCAATAGCTCTAGCAATGCCTTCACCTCTCGCGCCATTATAGCACGCACAAGGTATCCGGACAAGAAAGCGACCGGGCTCTGCCTACTTCAGCCGCTCCTCCAGCCACACCCGCTTTTCTTCCTCCAACGCCTTGATCAGCTTCTGAATGGCTCGCTTCTCAATGCGCGAAACATAGGACCGCGAGATACGCAACTCGCGAGCGATCTCCCGCTGAGTCGAGCGCACCCCGTCGATCAATCCGTAACGCAGTTCCAACACCAATCTCTCCCGCCGCGTGAGTACCTGCAGCAGTTCAGCCAACTTATGCTGTTCCATGGCCTTCTCCACCTGTTGCATGATGCTGTCGTCATCGGTGGGCAGAGTGTCCATCAGGGTGATTTCGTTGCCTTCCTTATCGGTGCCGATCGGCTCCAACAGATAGTGATCCTGCCGTAACCGCTTGGTGGAGCGCAGATGCATCAAGATCTCGTTCTCGATGCAGCGAGCGGCGTATGTAGCCAATTTGGTGCCCTTGTCGGTCTTGAAGGTCTTGACCGCCTTCATCAGGCCAATGCTGCCGATGCTGATCAGATCGTCCTGTTCTTCATTGGTGCTGTCATATTTCTTTGCGATGTGCGCCACCAGCCGCAGATTGTGTTCGATCAGTTTCTGCCTGGCTGTGTTATCCTGCTGCTTCTCCCAAAGTTGCAGATAGTGCGCTTCCTCCTCCTCCGACAAGGGCTGTGGAAAAGAGTTGCTGTTGACATAGGACACCAGCAGATGCAGCTCGCGCAACGCCAAGAACAGATGAGCCAACAGTCCAATCATCGCCAAGTCACCTCCCCCAGAATGTCACCATGGCACTAAGGGCTCTTAACCAGTCTATGCCGGCTACTGCCAAAGGGTTACTGCTTTCCTTTGTCCTCAGGTCAATTGTCTGGCAGGTAAGGGATGAGGCGATGGCGAACTTGCAGATATGATCGGTTCGTGGAACGGATTAGTGAAGATGTAAGGGGGAGATTCTGTGCATTCTGCTAACTGCTATCCCATCTTTGTCGCCGACTGGCGGAAGAAGATTCTGCCGCTCCGCTCGCAGGCCAAGCTGACTGACCGCTGGTTGCTCGAGCGGTTGGAGCGAGTGCTGCCCGAGGTCATGCGTCGCGAGGGCTTCGACATGTGGTTGGTGATCGGCCGTGAGTACAATGAGGATCCGGTGATGGGTAGCCTGCTGCCGGCAACTATGCTTTCGGCCCGGCGTCTGACCATGCTGGTGTTCGCGCTGACTGCGGAAGGAACGCTGGAACGGTTGACCGTCTCGCGTTACGGATTGGCCCCATTCTACGAGGCTGCCTGGAACCCGGATCAGGAAGATCAGTGGCAGTGCCTGGCACGCATCGTGCGAGAGCGGAACCCGCAGCGGATTGGCATCAACTGCTCCGAAACCTTCGCCTTCGGCGATGGCCTGAGCCATACACATTATCTTGAACTGTTAGCGGCTTTGGATGATGACCTGCGTCCCCGGTTGCAGAACGCAGAGCAAGTGGCGGTCGGCTGGCTGGAGCAGCGCACTCCCGCGGAAATCGCCGCCTACGGCGGCATCGTGGCGCTGGCACACGGGTTGATCGCTGAGGCATTCTCCCGCAGAGTGATTCACCCCGGGGTAACCACTCCTGCCGATGTCGTCTGGTGGTTCCGGCAGCAGACAAATGAGCTCGGACTGACCTGTTGGTTCCAGCCCAGTGTCTCCATCCAGCGCCAAGGAGCAAGCAACCTCGGGCCAGATACGGTGATTGAGCCAGGCGACTTGTTGCATTGCGACTTCGGGTTGCATTACCTGAAACTGGCCACCGACACCCAGCAGAACGCCTACGTCTTGCGCCTCGGTGAAACGATGGCCCCGGCGGGCCTCAGGGCAGCGCTCTGCACCGGCAACCGTCTGCAGGACATTCTGGCCGAGCAGATGGTGGTCGGTCGAACCGGCAACGAGATCTTGCTGGCCGCGCTGGCGCAGGCCGCTAGCGAAGACATCAAGGCCAGCATCTACACACACCCGGTAGGGTATCACGGACACGCTGCCGGCCCGACCATTGGACTTTGGGATGCGCAACAGGGAGTCCCCGGACGTGGCGATTATCCGCTGTACAACGACACCTGCCATGCAATGGAACTAAACATCAAGCGGGCGGTACCGGAATGGGGCGATCAGGAAGTGACGATGGCCCTAGAGCAAGACATCATCGTCACCGCCAATCGGGTGCATTTCCTGGACGGCAGACAGACTGCGCTGCATTTGATCTAGTGGGCGCACTGTGTTGAGGCAACTCGCCTTCTCGTTCGTAGAGGCTCGGCATGCGAGACTGTTCAATTTGTCTCTCGTAGTGGCTCGGCATGCCGAGCCATTCCCTCTCCCGCAGCATGCAACCATTCATTGTCCCTCGTAGCGCCTCGGCATGCCGAGCCGCTCCTTCTCCCGCAGCATGCTGCGGGAGCTACGACGGGGAGGAAAGCCACTCTCTCAACGCTTTCGGGTGTTGTGGGAGCTACGGAAAGAATGGCAAGAGTTGTACGACAATTGCCCTTGACTCGACCGACAGTGGTGTGCTAGCATTGACAACAATAAGTTGACGACCGATGATTGGGACGAGTAAGCGATGGGTGGCTGCTCAGCGAGCCGGGCTTTGGTGTGATGCCGGTGCAGCAGGAAATCGGATGAATGGCCCCAGGAGGTGTGGCCCGAAGGGAGCGCTCTTGCGCTGCTTGTAGGTACCACCGGCCGGCCGCCGTTAACGGCACAGGGCATCTGCTGATTATTGCGCGCGCATTATCGGCCGTGCTCGGAATGAGATGGTCGGAGCAATTCGGCCAACAAGGGTGGTACCGCGGAATAAGACCTTTCGCCCCTTACCAGGGGTGAAGGTCTTTTTGTTTGCCCCTGATCAAACGAAATTGAGGGGGTAATTGGAAATGTATCAACCAACCACGGATGGCTACTTTGGCGAGTTTGGCGGCAGGTTCGTGCCGCCGGAGCTGGAGCGCTCGCTGCAGGAACTGACTGACGCTTTCCTCTGTTACCGGAACGATCCCGATTTCCTGGCCGAGTACAGAAGCTACCTCAAGGAGTATGTGGGCCGCCCCAATCCGCTCACCTTTGCTTCGCGCCTGACCGAGGCGGCGGGCGGCGCGCGCATCTTCCTGAAGCGCGAGGACCTGAATCATACCGGCGCTCACAAGATCAACAACACCATCGGCCAGGCGTTGCTGGCCAAGCGCATGGGCAAGCGGCGCATCATCGCCGAGACCGGAGCCGGGCAGCACGGGGTGGCCACAGCCACCGTCTGCGCCCTGCTCGGCCTGGAGTGCATCATCTACATGGGCGCCGAAGACACCCGTCGGCAGGCGCTGAACGTTTTCCGAATGGAGCTCTTGGGCGCAACCGTGCGGACAGTCAGCGAAGGAACGGCCACACTCAAGGACGCAGTTGACGCGGCCCTGCTCGACTACATGCAGCATTCTGCTGACACGTTCTACCTGCTGGGATCTGCCGTCGGCCCCCACCCCTATCCGCTGATGGTGCGCGAGTTCCAGTCGGTGATCGGGCAGGAGGCGCGGGCGCAAATGCTGGAACTGACTGGCCGCCTGCCGGACTATCTGGTCGCCTGTGTCGGCGGCGGGTCAAACGCCATCGGGTTGTTCGCCCCCTTCTACGCCGACCAAGGTGTGCGCATCGTCGGCGTGGAACCGGGCGGCAAGGGCCTGCAGAGCGGACAGCATGCCGCCTCCCTCAGCGCCGGCAGCCCGGGCGTGATTCACGGTTTTCGCTGCTACACCCTACAGGACGAGCAGGGCCAGCCATTGCCCGTCCACTCCATCGCGGCCGGGCTGGACTATCCCGGCGTCGGCCCGGAACACAGCTTCTATCGTGATTCCGGCCGGGCCGAATATGTGGCGGTCACCGACCAATCAGCCCTGGCTGCCTTCCAGACCCTTTCCCGGCTGGAGGGCATCATCCCCGCCCTGGAAAGCGCCCACGCCGTGGCCTACGCCATGGAACTGGCGCCTCGCCTTAGCCCGGAGCAGACGATCGTCGTCAACCTCTCAGGACGCGGAGACAAGGATGTGCAACAAGTGGCTGAGATGATCTAGAGGGTATGAAGAGACCGCCGGGTGATGCCCGGCGGTCTCGCCGCGTTCTTTCTCACTCTGGCAAGCCTAGAAAGATTCTTCGTTGCACTCAGAATGACAGGATTTCGGTCGCCCCGATAGTCGGCATGGCCGCCCGCTGTCAAGGGTGCCAAAGGTGCAAGCCGACTCTTGACAAGCAAGAATCGCTCTACTAGAAATCGCAACACTCCGTGTTGCTGGCAGAGCGCCCTACGTGGGACTGACACGGCCAGCCTGCCACGCGTGGTCCATCCGGCGTAGGGGTCGCATGTATGCGACCCGTGAGACAGGGGTTCGTTGTCACACCACTGCTAGCGGTCGAAGGTCAGCTCGTATACCTTCTGTTCGCTGCCGTCCTCATCGCCCTCGACATCGACGACCACCCGCAGCGTCTCAAAACTGTACTTCCTGAATCGAACCACCGATTGCCAATCGGAACTGCTGATGGAGAGATCCACTCCCATCCTCGGCATGTAGTTCGTCAGGTATACGGTAAATGTCTTGCTGTCGGCATCATACTCGTGATCGGCGATCTTCAGACTCTGCTTGAGCTTGTTCTTCTCCCCGGTGGTGACCAGGAGATAGGCGTCCCCGGTGTCAGGGTCGGTTTCCAGCATCGCTGTTCCGTCCGGATCCTCAAGTGCCTCCAGGAAGGTAACCCAGACCGGGTGATTCGGGTTTTCTCCCGGGATATCGGTCAATTCGATTTCCGTGAAGTAGTTACGGCTACAGCTGGCCAGGAACAGCAGGCAAAGCAGGCTCGCTACTACGCAGGCTTTCCTTCTCATTCTCGCAATCCCCCCTTTGCAGCCCACCTGGGCAAGCTGGACGTTTCTTCACGCCAGATCCCTCCCTTTCCTGTTTATACTAATTGGGCGTTTGGGAGACCCCAAAACGATCGCATCCGCAGAAATAATCTTTCTGGGCCTAGTATGCCTGTTCACTTTTCCAAGAGGCGTCTTAACCTCTTGAGGGCGGCGCCATATTTCCGTCGCACGGAGGCTTCCGGCACGTCCATCATTTTGGCTGTCTCATTATGTTTGCTTCCGTGAATTAGCCTTTCGATCACTATTTTGCGTGATACAACGTCCAGATCCTCCAAGACCAGCCGAAATTCTACCCACCCGTAGCCGAGATCCCGGGAGGCGGTACATGCCGCTAACCGATCGATGCAGTCACTCAGCACAAGCTTCTTTGAACTTCTTAGGCAATCGTAAGCAGCGTTTCTTGTCAGTCTCTTGAGCCAGGCGAGCGGTTCGGAAGAGGGTAGCCTGTCTGCCGACAATCTCGTTATCTTTAGCAAGATATCGATCACTATGTCATGGGCTTCGTCGTCATCAGCAACAACGGAATTGGCGATTTTGTGCATTACCCTCCCCCACCGGCCATACAGATCGCCGAGTGCATCAGTGTCACCCTTGTTGGCGCGCTTTATCGTCGAAAGGCAACCGCCAGGCATTCGCTTTGCCTCCCTCTCTGGAGCGAAGAGCGAGTTCCGTTTCTAGTGTTTGCCATCTATGATTATAGACGAAATACTCTGTGTTCCAGTTGCAGATTTCAGCGAAAATGGTCAGCAAAGAGACCGCCGGGCGATGCCCGGCGGTCTCTCAGTGTGCTTGCTTTCCCACTCCAGCAACCTTTGATAGATTCTTCGTTGCACTCAGAATGACACAGTCTTGATCGTCCCGATAGCGGGGTGACCGCCCATTGTCGCAGACCGCAACACTCTATGTTTCTGGCATGGCGCCCCTGTTCCACACACGTACGGTTGACGGGGGGCTGGCGTAGGGTCGCATGCATGCGACCCGTGGGACAGGGGGACGGTTTGTTGTCCCAGAAATGGGACAACAAACCGTCAGCCTGTGTGAAAACCGCTTTCTAGTTGACATAATGTTGGATCAAGTGGTATAATATACCCATACAGGTGAGTTGGGAGAGATTATCTGTGGGGTATAACAAAGGCGCAGATCGAGATCA
>JAEZJZ010000011.1 GCA_023436245.1 Bacillota bacterium
CACAGTCGCGGTTGCTGAGGAAGCATCTGGGCTGGCGCAGTGTGCTAGACAATGGCGGCTGCGGGCGCCATGCATGGCGCCCCTACGGATGGCGCCTGCACAGTTCGCCTACCCCGTAGGGGGCGCATGCATGCGCCCCGGGTTCACATGGCTCACCATGCTTCCATAGTTGTGCTTCTGTGCCATCTGCTTCTCGCAAGCGAGAAGCACCTTCAATTAGATCGCAGAGCAGTGGCTCTGCTTTGGGGCCCACCCGATTCTCGCAAGCGAGAATCGCCTCTATTTAGATCGCAGCACATAGTGCTGCTGTGGCATCTACGAAAGGATTTGAGGCCGATGTTTCCGCAGGAGCTGATTCCCCTGCTGGACAAGGTACAAAGCTATAATAAGCAGGCCGATTTCGAGCGCATCCACAAAGGATTCATGTTTGCTGCCCGTGCACATGCCGGGCAGCTACGTGCATCTGGGGAGGATTACATCATTCACCCGCTGGGTGTGGCCACTATTCTGGCCGAGCTGCAGCTGGACACGGATACGCTGGTGGCGGCCATGCTGCATGACGTGGTGGAGGATACCGGGGTGACCCTGTCCGAGGTGGAGTCTGAGTTCGGCCCACTGGTAGCCAAGCTGGTGGACGGAGTGACCAAGCTCGGACGGCTAGAGGACCTGAACAAGCAGGAGCGGCAGGCCGAGAATCTGCGCAAGATGTTCCTGGCCATGTCTGAGGATCTGCGCGTAATTCTGATCAAACTGGCAGATCGCTTGCACAACATGCGCACCCTCAAATATCGCCCGCTGGTGAAGCAGAAGGAGACGGCGCTGGAGACAAGAGAGATTTTTGCCCCGTTGGCTGGGCGCCTTGGCATCAGCCGCGTCCAGTGGGAACTGGAGGACTTGGCTTTCCGCTATCTGGAACCGGAGAAGTACCGGGAGATCACCGAGAAGGTGGCCAAGAAGCGGGAAGTGCGTGAGGAGATCACTAGCCACGCCTTGTCCGAACTGCGCGAGAAGCTGCAGGAGGTGGGCATCCCCGCCGAGGTTTCCGGCAGACCTAAGCATTTCTACAGCATCTTCCGCAAGATGGAGTCGGGCAAGACGTTCGAGGAGATCTTTGACCTGACGGCGGTGCGCGTGATCGTCTCCACCGTGAAAGAGTGTTACGAGGTGCTTGGCTTGGTGCACAGCATCTGGCGTCCGATCCCTGGACGCTTCAAGGACTACATCGCCGTACCGAAGCCTAACCTCTATCAGTCGTTGCACACGACCGTGATCGGTGATCGCGGTGAGCCGTTGGAAATTCAGATTCGCACCGCCGAGATGCATCGCCTGGCTGAGCACGGCATCGCCGCTCACTGGGCCTACAAGGAGGGTGGACGGCCCGATCAGCGTCTGCAGGAGAGACTCTCCTGGCTCCGTGGGATCATCGAATGGCAACAGGACCTGCGCGATGCCCAGGAGTTTGTGGACGGAGTGAAGATCGAGCTCTATCCCGATGACGTTTTCGTCTTCTCGCCCAAAGGTGACGTGATCAATTTGCCGGCTGGCTCGAACGCCATCGACTTTGCCTATCGCATTCACACCAACTTGGGTCACCGCTGCGTCGGGGCCAAGGTCAACGGGCGAATCGTGCCTTTGAACTACTCGTTGCAGAATGGCGACATCGTGGAAATACTCACCTCCAACAAGCTGAACGGTCCCAGTCGCGACTGGCTGAAGATGGTGCGCACCTCCGGAGCCAAGAGCAAGATTCGGGCCTGGTTCAAGAAGGAACAGCGAGAAGAGAGCATCGGCAAGGGACGCGACATGCTGGAGAAGGAGATTTCCCGTCTCGGTCTGGAGCCGCACTTGGTGCTGACCGACGAGCGCCTGGACCGCTTTCGCGAACGGCAGAACTTCCAAGCCATTGATGATCTCTACGCCTCCATCGGCTTTGGCGAGACTTCGCTGGCCGGGTTGGTGCCGCGCATGGTGGAGGACTATCGGGCGGAAACGGGCACTGTGGCAGTGGCCGAACTGGATTTCCCGGAAGTTGAACCGGAACGTCCCAGTCATACTGCCACTGGCGTCCAGGTGCGCGGGCTTCCCGACGCCCTCATTCGGTTCTCGCGCTGCTGCAGCCCCGTTCCGGGAGACCCGATCATCGGCTACATCACCCGTGGCCGTGGGGTCTCAGTGCACACGGCTACTTGCCCCAACGCGCAGACCCTGCAACGGGAGCGCGAGCGCCTGATCGATGTCTATTGGGATGAACAGCCTCGTTCGAACTATCCGGTGCGCATTGAGTTGACCGGCATGGATCGCCCTGGGTTGCTGCAGGACGTAGTGCAGCTCCTGGCTGAGAACAAGTTGAATATCAGCTCGTTTCAGGCGCGCACAGATCGCGACCGCACCGCTGCTGTCACCTTCACCATTGTGGTGCGCGATAGAGCGCATCTGGAGACGGTGATGCAGCGCTTGACGCGCATCCGTGACGTCTTCACGGTGCACCGCGTGGCGGCTCCGGCACATCACAACTGAGGGGGTCGCACAGCAGTCTCGGTTGACAGAGCGATAGATCGGAGGTTATGGCATGCGAGCGGTAGTGCAACGGGTGAGATGCGCCCAAGTGAGTGTGGACGAACAGGTCGTTGGCAGCATCGACCAAGGCCTGGTGGTCTTGATCGGTGTGGGGGAGGGCGATACCCTAAATGATGCCGAATACATCGCCAGCAAGGTTACCAATCTGCGCATCTTCGATGATCAGCAGGGGAAGATGAATCTGAGCGTCGCTGATGTGGGGGGCGCTATTCTGGCTATTTCGCAATTCACCCTGCACGGAGATGCACGCAAGGGGCGGCGTCCGAGTTACAGCAATGCGGCTGCACCGGGAGCAGCGGACGAGCTCTATCGCCAGACAGTGGATCTGCTGCGCCAGACCGGGATTCCGGTGGAGACAGGCGTCTTTCAGGCGATGATGCAGGTGACACTCCAGAACGATGGGCCGGTGACTATCCTGCTCGATAGTCAGCGGCTGTTCTGAGTGATACCAGCTGATTCTCGAGGTACCAGCTGATTCTCGAGGTACAAACTGATTCTCGAGGTACAAACTGATTCTCGACAAGCGAGAATCACTTCCATTGAGATCGCAACACTAAAGTGTTGCTGGACAAGCGAGAATCATTTTATTGAGATCGCAACACTGCGTGCCAGAACGTTCAGGAAGTCGCTTTCTTCCCCACCGTAGCTCCCGCAGCATGCTGCGGGATAGGGATCGGCTCGGCATGCCGCGCCGCTACGGAGCACAAACTGAATGATCTCGGGTGCTGCTGGGAGGTGATGAGGGGAATGCAAATCTCGAAGGAGCGCCTGGGGCCGCTCGGCACCAACACCTATCTGGTGCTGGATGAGCAGAGCGGCGAGGCGTTGTTGATTGACCCCGCCGCCGCAGGCGAGCGTCTGCGGCAGATGCTTGCTGGGCAGGAGCGGGCGGTCAAGTACATAGTGGCTACGCACGGGCACTCGGACCATGTGGCCGGCCTGGCCTTGGCCAAGGAACTGACCGGCGCGCGCATCTTGATCCACCTGGCTGATGCGCCGATGCTGCAGGATGTGGACAATGTGGTCTCCCGTTACCTCGGGGTGACTGAGCAGCTGCCGGCCGCCGACGGAACGCTGGTTGAAGGCGATGTGCTGCAAGTCGGCAACCTCAGCTTCAGTGTGATGCACACCCCCGGCCATACGCCGGGAGGTATCTGCCTCTTGGGAGAAGGCGTGCTGTTCTCTGGTGATACGCTCTTTGCCGGTTCGATTGGCCGTTACGATTTGGACGGTGGTGACCTCGGCAAACTGCAGGCTTCGCTCAGCAAGCTGCGCAACCTACCTGAGGAGACGGTAGTCTATCCAGGGCATGGCCCGGAGACGACCATCGGCTCCGAGCGACTACATAATCGCTTCATGAAATAGGCCAGTGACCATGCGAATCTAGCATGGATGTTTGCCGGGTTGTCCAATGCTTCGTAGAGGCTCGGCATGCCGAGCCGTTCCAGAGCTGTTGCCGGCAGACGGCGTGAAAAGCGGGTCGCATGCATGCGACCCCTGCGGGTGACCCATAGCTTAGTAGGGGCGCCATGCATGGCGCCCGTGCTCCAGTTCTTGCCGACCCGCTTTCCGAGTGACGAGCCTATGGGTGCAAGAATCGCTTTATTGAGATCGCAGCACTATGTGCTGCTGGAGGTACAAGCTGATTCTTGGCGAGCAAGAATCACTCTATTGAGATCGCAACACTAACGTGTTGCTGGGAGGAGAGAGATTGTGATGAACCAGCATTTTCATTGGCAACGGACAGACTACTGCGGAGATCTCCGCAAAGAGCAAGTAGGGCAGACGGTGGTCTTGCTTGGCTGGGTGCAGAAGAGGCGTGACCTCGGCGGCCTGATCTTCATCGACCTTCGGGATCGCAGCGGGCTGGTGCAGCTGACGCTGGACCCGGAAGCAGCGCACGATGCATTTGCAGCAGCCGAGGCCGTGCGCTCCGAGTATGTGCTGGCCTGCCGCGGCGAGGTGGCGCTCCGGCCGGCTGGCTTGGAGAACCCAAATCTGCCGACCGGCGTACTGGAGGTCCATGTTAGCGAGTTGGAAGTCCTGAATGCCGCCAAGACCCCACCCTTCTATATTCAGGCCGATCTGGATGCCGATGAGACTTTGCGCCTCAGGTACCGTTATCTGGACTTGCGTCGGCCCGATCTGCAAAATGCGCTGATGCTGCGCCATCGAGTGGCGATGACGGTACGCAACTTCCTGGACGAGCAGCACTTCCTGGAGATCGAGACGCCAATGCTCACGCGCAGCACGCCAGAGGGTGCCCGGGACTATCTGGTGCCGTCTCGCGTTGCGCCCGGCAATTTCTATGCGTTGCCGCAGTCGCCGCAACTCTTCAAGCAGTTGCTGATGGTGGCAGGCTATGACCGTTATTACCAGTTGGCACGCTGCTTCCGGGACGAGGATTTGCGGGCCGATCGTCAGCCGGAGTTCACCCAGATCGATGTGGAGATGTCCTTCGTCGGAGAGTCAGATGTCCAACAGGTGGCGGAGGGCATGGTGCGCGCCGTCTGTCAGTCAACTCTGCAGCTCGATCCGGACCAAATCGCTTTCCCGCGCATGACCTATGCCGAGGCGATGTCGCGCTACGGTTCGGACAAACCAGACACTCGCTTTGGGCTGGAGTTGGTCGACCTGACCGACCTGGTACGCAACTCCGAGTTCAAGGTGTTCCGCGAGGCCACCCAGGTGAAGGCGATCAATGCCAAGGGCGCTGCTGCCCGCTTCTCGCGCAAGGAGATCGACAAGCTAGGCGAGTATGTGGCCAAGTACGGTGCCAAGGGTCTGGCCTGGATGGCCATAGAGCAAGAAGGCGTGCGCTCTCCCATCGGCAAGTTTTTTGATCAATCACAGCTGCAATTGATTCAGCAGGCGACGGACGCAGAGCCGGGCGACTTGCTGTTCTTTGTGGCCGACCAGCCGGCGATTGTGTCGCAGGCACTGGGCGCTTTGCGCCTGCACTTGGGCGATTTGCTCGGCCTGATTCCAGCCAACAGTTTCAACTTCCTCTGGGTGACCGAGTTCCCGCTTCTGGAATGGAACCCGGACGAGCACCGGTTTGTGGCGTTGCACCACCCGTTCACTTCCCCCATGGAGGAAGACCTGCCGCTGCTCCAGAGCGATCCCGGTCGCGTGCGCGCTCGCGCCTACGATCTGGTGCTGAACGGCGTGGAGCTTGGCGGCGGCAGCATTCGCATTCACCGGCGGGACGTGCAGGAACGCATGTTCCAGGTGCTGGGCATGAGTGCGGAGGAATCCACCGAGAAGTTTGGCTTCCTGCTGGACGCCTTCGAATACGGCACTCCGCCGCACGGCGGCATCGCCTTTGGGCTCGATCGTCTGGTGATGCTCTTGGCCAACCGGCCCAGCATCCGCGATGTGATCGCTTTCCCTAAGACCACCAGCGCCGGTGATCTGATGACTCAGGCACCCAATTCGGTCGATGCGAAGCAGTTGCGCGAACTCAATCTATCCATTGGCTAGCATCTTCTGACCCTCTCCTGGCAGGCGTCTGCCGATCTAGTAGCGAAGTAAGATGGGTGGAAGGAGGCACTGCAGTGAGAGAAATTGAGCGTTTCTGGAAGGAGGCCATGGCAGCGATTCTGCCCATGGCTCTGGTGATCACCTTGTTACAGTTGACGGTGATCAGGATTCCGGCCGAGGATTTCTGGTTGTTTATCGGCGGCTGCGTTTTTGTCCTGCTTGGGATGACTGTGTTCTTGATCGGCGCCGAGACCGGTTTGACTCAACTGGGCAGGCTGCTCGGTAACTCGCTGCCTACTACCGGATCGGTACCGCTGTTCGTACTGGCCTCGTTCCTGTTGGGCGCGATCGTGACCGTTGCTGAGCCGGATGTGCGTGTGCTGGCTGGGCAGTTTGCCACCTTGTCTGATGGCGCAGTGAGCAAGACCGTTCTGATTGGGCTCGTCGCCCTCGGAGTCGGCTTGTTTGTTGCGCTGGCCATGCTGCGCATCGTGCTCGGCACCCCGATTCGCCTAGTCCTGACCATTGGCTACGGTCTGGTGTTGCTGCTGGCGTTGGTCACACCACCGGCTTACTTGCCGCTCTCCTTCGACTCCGGGGGCGTCACCACCGGTCCCATGACTGTGCCGTTCATCCTCAGTCTGGGAGCCGGTACTTCCGCGGTCATGCGTGGCAGGTCCACTCTAGCTGATGGCTTTGGTTTGGTGGGGCTGGCCTCTTTGGGGCCGGTGATGGCCGTGATGCTGCTCGGGGTGTGGCTGGGATGACGATGATTAGCAAGCTGTTCGCCGGGCTGCCTGCCGTGGCACTTGAGGTCGCTCTGGCGCTTGTCCCGTTGTTCCTACTTGTTCCGCTAGTCTCACTACTCTATCGTCCGCCAGCACGGCTGACAAGGGACATTTGGCGAGGGCTGTTGCTCACCTTCATTGGCATCACCCTGCTGCTCCACGGGGTGCATGTCGGTTTTCTGTCAGCCGGTCAGAGCGTGGGTGAGGTGCTCGGTGCGCTGCCGGCTAAGTGGCTAGCCATCCCCATCGGCGCTCTGCTCGGCTTTGTCGCTGCCCTGGCAGAGCCTGCGGTGCACGTGCTCTGTGCGCAAGTTGAGTCCGCCAGTAGCGGGAGCATTCGCAAACGGGTATTGCTCTACACTGTGTCAGGGAGCGTGTCCCTGTTGGTTGCTTTGGGCATGGCTAGGATAGTCTATGGCATCCCCTTTGCTTGGCTGATCTTCGCTGGCTACGGCATAGTGTTGCTGATTCTCCAGTTCTCCGATCCCGTTTTCAGTGCCATCGCCTTCGACGCCGGCGGTGTCGCCACTGGGCCGATGATGTCCACCTTTGTGCTCTCGGTGGGCATCGGCATTGCCGCTGCTACGGCCGGCAGGGACCCGATTCAGGATGGATTTGGCCTGGTGGCGTTGGTGGCTTTGGCTCCCATTCTAGCCATCATGCTGTTGGGTCGGATATACCAGTCTCAAAGAAAGGGTGAACAGCGTGACCAACGGAAAGAGTGATCTGATCGTGGTGATCGTCAAACGTGGGCAGAGCATGGTGATTGTGGACGCGGCGAAGGCTGCCGGCGCGGAGGGAGCGACGATCATCCCAGGACGCGGTACCGGCATCCACGAACAGAAGAAGCTGTTCGGACTTGCCATCGAGCCAGAGAAGGATGTTGTCCTGAGCATTGTCCCGCAGGGCATCTCCGAACGTGTGCTGGAGGCAGTGATCAGCGCCGGCGACTTGCGGAAACCAGCCACCGGCATCGCCTTCGTGATCGAGTTATCAAGAGTTGCGGGAATAGCACATCTGCTCAACTAGGCAGCAACAATCTCCTCGATTAACACGTCCTTCCGTTGCTTGCCGCCATACGCTGTGCTAAAATTGGTTTAGATAATTCTCACAACTCCCTGCTGTGTGCGTATTGGCTCGTGTTGTTTTGATCCAACACCTTCGAATCGGGAGCTCGGTTCTGGTCACGGCGCGCAGGCCGCCCGTTGGCGGAAGCACTAACTGACCAGGCGGGCGCCCCCTGTAACTGCCGGTTCGAAAACAAGCGGCCGGACGGCATGGTGGGGCCATTCTTTTGCTAATGAGTAACGATTTGGCACTTGCTGCTGATGCTGTTCAGTGGTATGATTGACTCAAGAAATCCAAGTCTGCTGTGTGCGTGGGATCGATTTGTTTTGAACCAACGCGAAGACATCGGGAACCGGATCATGTTGCGGAGTGAATGCCTCCTTGAGTGGACTCACAAGGCAATGGTATGGTGCCCACCTGCGAGAGCGGGATTCTAAAACAGAGAGAACTCACGGCATGGTGGAGGAAGATTGGCGAGGCGTTAGCCTCGCCTTTTCACTTTGGGCAGGCCGCGGTATGCCAGAGCGATGCCAAGGACTTCTCGCTCTGTGAGTTAAGAGTGCGTCCTCGTGACTCACGCGATTCATGTCATTTTGTGCATCTCGGCAGGAGAAGGATGGCAGTTGTCGAAGAACATTCATTGCCCAAGCGACTGAAATCGGACTGCTTGTTGGAAGCTAATCAGGGAGGCTAGAGACTGATGCAAGAATATGGAGTGGTTCTGCGCACCAACGGTAAGCTGGCAGATGTCAGCATCAGGCAGCAGTCTGCCTGCGCCAAGTGCGGCAAATGTCAACTGGCTCACGAAAGCAAGGACCTGACCATCTCGGCAGTCAATCAGGCCGGAGCTACTGCTGGTCAAGTTGTCTGTTTGGAGATGGGGCACCGCGATGTGGTGACCGCAGGTCTGCTCGTCTATGGTCTGCCGCTCTTGATGCTGTTTCTGGGAGTGATCATCGGGCAGATCTGGTTCGGCGAGTTGGGTGCCGCTATGACTGGATTTTTGGCGCTGGGCATCACCTACGGCCTGATCCGCTGGCGGCTGGAACCGAGGTTGCAGGCGAATCAGCGTTACAGCATCGTGATCACGCACGTGATCAATGAAAGGGAGGTCAATTAATCATGGCGCAAAACTCAAAGACAGTAACTACCAGTACTTTCCAGACAGAGGTGCTCAACTCCAGCAAGCCGGTGTTGGTCGACTTCTGGGCCACCTGGTGCGGTCCTTGCCGCATGGTGGGACCATTCCTGGAGGAACTGGCTGTGGAGATGGCGGCTCAACTGACCATCGCCAAGCTGGATGTCGATCAGGAGCCGGAAGTGGCCATGCGTTACGGCGTGATGAGCATTCCGACCATGGTGCTTTTCAAGGACGGCAAGGAGCATGCTCGCTTGGTGGGCGCTATGCCGAAGCCCGCGCTGAAACAGCGGATTGAGGAAGCTCTGCGCCAATAGTGCTCGTATTTTGCTGGTGGCTAGCCTGTGGAGGGAGGGGAGAATCCGATGCACGTGATCGACTTGCGCAGCGATACCGTGACTGTGCCCAGTGAGGAGATGCGCCGGGCCATCTACGAGGCAGTGGTCGGGGACGATGTCTACGAGGAAGACCCGACGGTAGTTGAACTGGAGCAGTTGGTGGCAAAGGACATGGGCAAAGAGGCCGGGCTGTTTGTGACCAGCGGTACCCAAGGCAATTTGGTGGCGCTTCTGACCCATTGCCCACGCGGCCAAGAAGTGATTCTGGAAGCTGAGGCCCATATTTTCTACTACGAAGTCGGAGGTCTGTCTGCTCTGGGAGGCCTCATTCCCGTGCGTGTGAGCGGACGGCGAGGCGTGCTGCAGGCAGAGGATGTGCGGATGAACATCCGTGCTGAGAATGTTCACTATCCGGAGACCGGATTGGTCTGTCTGGAGAATACACATAATCGAGCCGGAGGCACCGTCACCAGACCGGAAGAGGTGCAGGCCGTGGCTGATGTTGCGCATGCCGCAGGCATCCCGGTGCACATCGACGGCGCGCGCATCTACAATGCCGCTGTCTCTTTGGGTGTTGCCCCGGCTGAGCTGACCAAAGCGGCGGACTCGGTCAATGTCTGCCTCTCGAAGGGCTTGGGTGCACCAGTCGGTTCGGTGCTCTGCGGCAGCAAGCAGTTCATTCGCGCTGCCCGCAGGTACCGGAAGATGGTCGGCGGCGGTCTGCGCCAGGTGGGTGTGCTGGCGGCAGCCGGCATCTACGCCGTGACACATAATGTCGATCGTTTAGCCGAGGATCATCAAAACGCCCGTTTCCTGGCGGAAGGGCTGGTGCAGATACCGGGGCTTCGCGTTGACTTGGAGACCGTGCAGACCAACATCCTGATCACCGACGTGGCCGCGACCGGCCGCACCGCCGCCGAGATCGTCGCCCGGCTGCAAGAACTGGGAGTGAAGTGTGGAGCCTTTGGGCCGACCTCCATCCGCTTCGTCACGCACCTGAATGTCAACCGCGCAGACTGCGCGGAAGCGTTGCGCCGGATTCAGACAGCGGTTGCTCGGTGACTGCAGTGAGCATTTTCGATCATCACCGCCAACAGCTGCAGCAGAGCTTGGCTCCTTTGGCTGAGCGGATGCGGCCGCGCACCTTGGACGAGGTGCACGGCCAGCAGCAGATCATCGGCCCTGGCCGTCTGCTCAGGCGCGCGATCTTGGCTGACAGGTTATCTTCTCTGATCTTTTACGGTCCCCCGGGCACAGGCAAGACCACCCTGGCCCGGGTGATTGCTAATACGAGCAAGATGGCCTTTGAACAACTGAATGCGGTTACTGCCGGCGTAGCCGACATCCGACGCGTGGTGGCCGATGCGAAGGAACGCCTGGGCCTGGGGGAGAGGCGCACCATCTTGTTTGTGGACGAGATTCATCGTTTCAACAAAGCTCAACAGGATGCGCTGCTGCCGTATGTGGAAGACGGCACCATCGTGCTGATCGGGGCTACCACCGAGAACCCCTATTTCGAAGTCAACCCGCCGCTCGTTTCGCGTTCTCGCGTCTTCCGCCTGGAGCCTCTGCCGGACGAGGAGATGCAGGCCGTGCTCACGCAGGCGCTCAGCGACACAACGCGCGGGCTAGGCGAGCACAAAGCGACGCTGACGCCGGACGCCATGTCGCACCTGGTACGCGTGGCCAACGGCGATGCCCGCTCGGCGCTGAATGCCCTCGAATTGGCGGTGCTCACCACCGAGCCGGATGAGCAGGGGGCACGTCTGATCAGCCTGGAGGTGGCTGCTGAGTCAATCCAGCAGCGGGCTGTGCTCTACGACAAGAATGGGGATCACCATTACGACACCGTCTCGGCCTTCATCAAGTCCATGCGCGGCAGCGATCCGCATGCTGCTCTCTATTGGCTGGCGCGTATGCTCTACGCTGGAGAGGATCCGGTGTTCGTGGCCAGACGGATTGTGATCTGTGCTTCTGAGGATGTGGGCAACGCCGACCCGCATGCGCTGTTGGTGGCGACGGCAGCCGCGCAGGCAGTTGCCATGATCGGCCTGCCGGAGGCGCGCTTGGCTTTGGCACAGGCAGTGACGTATATCGCCTGCGCTCCCAAAGGCAACGCCGTGACCACTGGAATTGCCGAGGCCTGGGCTGACGTGCAGAATGAAGTGAATGTAGCCGTGCCAGAACACTTGCGTGACGCGCATTACAAAGGGGCCGCCAAGCTTGGTCATGGAGTCGACTATAAGTACCCTCACGACTTCCCCGGGCACTTTGTGCGCCAGCAGTATCTGCCTGACAATCTGCGGGATAAGTGCTACTATCGCCCCGGGCAGAACGGCTATGAGCAGAATCACCGCCAGCGCCTGGCCGAATGGCACAAAGACAAACCCGAGCAGAGAGACTGCTGACGAACCTTGCTGTCATCCGGAGTGCCTCGGCAGGCTCGCCTAGACTCCGCGAGAGATCTTCAGGGTGCCCGTATTCGCGGGCATGATCGGACTCCTCAGGGAGTTTACCACCAGCTTGCGAAGTGCTCAGATGGCATTGTTGGGTGTTCTTCAGCGGCCTCCCGAGTATGAGGCTCTGGTAGGAGGTCAGAAGAGATGAGTGAGATCCCGGAGACCTTTTCCACCGTGGCTAACCGATCCCAGGTGAAGATTCCGGTTGGGCTCTGCCGGTTCCATGCCTCAGTCAGCGAAGTGCAGACTGAAGATGAAGCCAAGGCATTTCTGGCTGAGGTGGTAGCCCAGTTCCCTGACGCAAATCACAGCGCTTGGGCCTATCGCATTGGGTTTGGTGATCAGGCCCTCTGTCGCCAGAGCGACGACGGCGAGCCAGCCAACACCGCGGGCGCGCCGATGCAGCAGGTGATCAGCGGGTCCGGCCTGACCAATGTGATGGTGATCGGCACCCGCTATTTTGGCGGGGTCAAGCTGGGAGTGGGCGGGCTGATTCGTGCCTATCGCGACTGTGCGCAGGCCGGTTTGCAGGCAGCCGGCGTGCGCACAGAGACGATCAAGGTGGAAGTAGCTGTGCGCGACTTGGACTATGCGCAACTGGGGGACGTGTTGCGCGAGTTGGAAGCGGTAAAGAGCGACATTTTGGGAATTGACTATCAGCTACGGGTGAGCGTGCGAGCCGCCATTCGGCCGAAGGACCGGGAGGCGCTTGGCATTCGCATAACGGACATCACCCGGGGGCAATGTCATTTAGAGGTGGTCTGATGAGCAAGGGAAAGGTTCTGGTGGCCATGAGTGGCGGGGTGGACAGCTCGGTGGCTGCCGTGCTGCTGCGCGAGCAAGGATACGAGGTTGTGGGTGCAACCATGCGGCTCTGGTCCCCAGAAGGGGAAGAGTACTTTGATAATCCCGGTGGTTGCTGTTCGCTTGCCTCAGTTGAGGACGCCCGGCGGGTTGCGAATGAGCTCTCGATTCCGTTTTATGTGCTCAATTTTCGGGATGCCTTTGCGGACAAAGTGGTGAACTACTTCGTCGACGAGTATCGCCGGGGAAACACCCCCAACCCCTGCATCGCCTGCAATCGCCACATGAAGTTCGATCTGTTCCTGCAGAAGGCGCAGAGCCTCGGGCTGGATTACATGGCCACCGGCCATTATGCCAGACGGGTGGAGACGGATGATGGCTGCCATCTGGAGAAGGCAGCAGATGAGCAGAAAGACCAGACTTATGCACTCTACGGCATCACTCGCGCGCAGTTGGCACACACCCTCTTCCCGCTGGGTGACCTGCAGAAGCCTGAGGTGCGTGAGCTTGCCCGTCAGCATAACCTGCCGACGGCCGCCAAAGCCGAGAGCCAGGAGATTTGCTTCATTCCAGATGATGATTACAAGCGTTTTCTGGAACAGGAGGCAGGTATTGCCGCGCGTCCTGGGAAGATCGTGCTCCCCGACGGGCGAGTCTTAGGCAAGCACAGCGGCGTGCAGAACTTCACCGTTGGGCAGCGCAAAGGCATCGGGGTCACCTGGCCCGAGCCGCTCTATGTGTTGGAAGTGCGGCCCGAAACGGATGAGGTGGTGGTCGGTACAGCGGCGGAAGTGTTCGGCGATGAACTGGTGGCGGCAGACTGCAATCTGCTCTATTGGCCGTGGACTGACCAAACGGTGGAGTTGGCCGCCAAGATTCGCTATAACGCGAAGGAGACGCCGTGCCTGGTGGAGTTGCTGCCGGAAAGACGGATGCGAGTGAAGTTCTTGCAGGCCGTGCGGGCGATCACACCCGGTCAAGCGGTGGTGCTCTATGCCGGCCGTCGCGTGGTCGGCGGCGGCATTATCCAGCGGTGAGTTGCCCGCAGTTGGAGTGCTACGGATGAGTCGGAGTGGTCGCATGAACACAACCCACCCGCCCGTAGGGGCCGCATGCATGCGGCCCGCAGACGCAGCAATGAACCCCAGCGCGACCGGGGCGGGCGCCAAAGGTACAAGCCGATTCTTGACAAGCAAGAATCGCTTTGTTGGAGATTGCAACACTTTGTGTTGCCTGGCATAGCGCCCCTACGCCGATCCGGGTGGGTCGGCTTTTTGCTTGGTATGAACACTTGGGAGAGCGGCAAGAATAGTGAATAGCCAATGGTTGACGAGGAGTGAAACAGGCCTGACCGGAACGAAGGGCCTGTCCCCTCGTTCCATACTTGGAACGGAGGGACACCGCATGCGCAGAGGCAAGCAGTTGATCGGGCTGCCTGTTTTGGACCTAGCCACTGGTAGGCAGGTGTCATCGGTGCGCTCATTGCTGATTGACCCCGATGGGGGTCAGTTGGTGGCGCTGGTGCTGCAGAAGACAAGTCTGTTGGCAGAGGCGAAGGTCATCAGGGTGAGCCAGGTGCACGCAATCGGGTCAGATGCCGTGATTCTGGAACCTGGCGAGGAGCCAGGCTCTCTCTCCGACCTGCTCAAGGAGAAGCCGCAGGCAGTGGGAGAGGAGAGGATCGCTGGAAGGCCTGTCTTGACTGCTGACGGACAGATGCTGGGCACACTCGCTGATTTGACGATCGCCGAAGACAGTGGCCGCATCACGCAGTTTGTCTTGTCTGACGGGCTGATTCAGGATCTGATCGGTGGATACTCCACCATGCCGGCTCCGGAACAGACCGTCTACGGTGAGGAACACATCATTGTGCCGGAGGAAAGCAATCGACCCGGTGATACTCCCTTGTACTAATTCCAAGCTAGAAGGAGTCTTTGCATTGCAGACGTTCCAATGCCCGCATTGCGGGAGCAGATCCGTTGGGCGAGTCGGACATGAACAGTACTTTTGTTGGGATTGCTGCCTGGAATACAGCCGCAAGAAGAACGGATATCGCCTGTACCAGGTGGCGGACGACGGTACTCTGCTGGCTGTCGAGGCAGAACCGGAAGGTGCGTACTCAAGCCGATAGTTGCTGCGCAACAATCGCTTTTACTTGAGATCGCAAGGCTTCGCCTTGCTGAGGAGGTGGACTGAATGAGACGTGGCTTGATCACCGGGTTGATTCTCGGTGGCATAGTGGGTGCGTATTACGGCATGAACATGACCAGCCGCGACCAGCGTCGCGTGCGCCAGGCGACCGACGATCTGCTCGGTCGGGGAACTGACGTGGTTGACCGGGTGAAGGACGGCGCCGTGCGCCTCTTTGATAATTTGCGCTGACGCACCTCATTTCGGGCCAACCCGTGCAGGGTTGGCTTTTTCCATTGTGGGACAGGGGGGGGGCATCTCAAACCGTCCCCCTGTCCTAGTGATTTTTCCGGTTGCAGCGCAGGCTGGGGTTTTGGGCATCAGCTGTTTCGGTTATAATGAGGTATAAGTTGTTAGTTTGGAGTGACCAAACGTGTGAATTTGGAAGAACATATGGGCATGGTTTATGTCCCAGTCGCTTTGGGTGAGATTGTTGTTGATAGCATTGCTGGTTTGGCTGATCGTCAGATGACGTTTCATCTAGTTTGGCGGAAGAAGAGGGATGGCGAGAATGTTCACAAAGCTCCCTAGTCCAAGAACCATGCTTGTTTGGGCGCTGACAGCGCTGGGGTTGCTATTTGTCTACTCCATTCGCGGATACCTTCTGCCGGCTTTTTCGCCGTTCATTTTTGCCGTACTGCTGGCTTACTTGCTTTCACCGTTCGTCGACGCATTGCAGCGCAAGAAGGTGCCGCGGGTGCTGGCCATTCTGCTGATGTACTCGCTGGTCATCTTCTTGGTGATCATGTTCGGCGCGTTTGTGATCCCAACCATCGTGGAAGAGGTCAACGCGTTGGTCAAGCAACTGCCGGATTTGGTGCTGAAGGTGCAGAACATCATTTTGGATCTGCAGGATCAGTTCAGCAAGATCAACTTGCCGCAGTCTGTGCTTGAATCAATCCAGGGCAACCTGACCAGTCTACAGAACTACCTCTTGGGGCTCTTGAACGGAGTGCCGCAGGCGATCTTCGGATTCCTGAGCAAGAGCGTGACCATCATCCTCATTCCAATTCTGGCCTTCTACATGTTGAAGGACGTGGAACATATCAAGCGGGGTCTGATCAGTCTGGTGCCGGCAAAACAACGCACTAGGGTGGTGGCGCTGTTTGGCGGTATTGATGACACCCTCGGCGCTTGGATCAGGGGACAGCTGACGGTTGGTTTCATCGTCGGTTTTCTCACAGTGATCGGCCTGGAAATCGTCGGCATGGATTTCTCCCTGATGCTGGGCACGATCACCGGCGTGACCAACATCATCCCTTATTTTGGCCCCATTATCGGCGGTGCCCCGGCCCTGGCACTGGCCCTACTCCGTTCACCGGCCATGGCCTTGCGCGTGGTCGCGGTGCTGGTGGTGGCGCAGCAGATCGAAAGCAACTTCATCACTCCACAAGTGCTGGGTAAACAACTCGGCCTGCACCCCCTGGTGATCATCTTCGCCCTGCTCTTGGGCGCTCAGTTCAGCGGGTTGGCCGGCCTAATTTTCGCTGTGCCGGTGGCTGCAGTGATCAAAGTGGTGGTGGAGTTCTTCTCCAATCACATCCGTCGTGAAGCCTGAGTTGACATGCGTCATCTGGCTGCGATATAATCCGAGATAATTCCAAATGACTTGGCGATGATGGGTCGAAATCCACTTCATGCTGTCAGAGAGAAAGCCCAGAGTATGCTGTGAAGGCTTTTCAGTGTTGAGGGATCAGCCAGCCCAGAGCCGGCGGCGATGAGCCGCCACGGTGGCAACCGTTACTTGCCGATCTGAGCGATCTTGGCCGCTGGCGGCTGGGATAAGCAGGGTGGTACCGCGAGAGACTCTCGTCCCTGATAGGGGCGGGAGTTTTTGTTTCACCGAAAACGTGTTGGGAGTGATGATTTTGACAACAACCGATGCTAGCGTCCGAGTCACCGGTGATACCGCCGGCGGACTGACTGTCGGGATTGTGGTGGCCATGACCCACGAGTTCTCCGCAACCGTGGCGGAGCTGCTGCCCGGTGCCGCTACGCAGACGGTCGACTGCTCACAGGTGGCGGTGGGCGAGGTAGCCGGGGCACGCTGCGTGATCTTCCAGGCGGGCATCGGCACCACCAATGCAGCAGCTGGCGCCGCCGACCTGATTGCCCTCTATCAACCCCAATGTCTGCTCAACCTCGGCACAACCGCGTTGATTCGGGATCCGGAATCTAACCTGGAAGTCGGCGATGTTCTGGCGGGGGCACTGCACCAACAGTGGGACTTGGACTTAGGGGGGCCGATCACGCCGCAATGGACGGAGAAGCGCAGCCGGGTCGACGTGCTGCAGACCAGCGTGCTGCGACCGGATGAGCAGCTCTGGCAAATGCTGCATGTTGCGCGAGCGCAAGTGACGCCGGCCATTCAGTTCACCGGGAACTCATTCTTCTGCACTCCGGAACAGCACCAGCTGTTGCCGGCCGAGTCACTGCCGGTGGCAGTGGACATGGAGAGCTTCGCGGTCGGGCAGGTAGCAGCCCGTAAGCGCATCGCTTGGCTCAGCCTGCGCGGGATCACCGATAACGGTCGGGCGAGCGCCAATGATGACTTCTACGCCAATGTGCGCGTGGCTAGCCAAAACGCTGCCCGGGCGGCTCGTTTGCTAATCGAGCAGTTGGTTGCCTCGCAACCGAGATAGTAGGGAGGAATGAACATGCATCAACCAGCGACGACCAATCAAATCAGGAAGGCATTCCTGGATTTCTTCGCCAGCAAGGGCCATCAAGTGATCGAGAGCTATCCTCTCTTGCCGAAGGATGATCCGACTCTGCTCCTAATCAACTGCGGCATGGCTCCGCTCAAGCCCTTCTTTTCGGGCCAGGTAGTGCCGGAGAACCCGCGCATGGTCAATGCGCAGAAGTGCATTCGCACCATCGACATTGAGAATGTGGGCAAGACGGCCCGCCACCATACCTTCTTCGAGATGCTGGGCAACTTCTCCATCGGAGATTACTTCAAGCAGGAGAGCCTGACCTGGGGCTGGGAGTTCTTCACCCAGGTGATGGGGCTGCCCGTGTCAAAGCTTTGGGTGACGGTGCATCCGGAAGACGAGGAAGCCAGGCGGATTTGGACGGACGTGATCGGTCTAGCCCCGGAGCGCGTCATCGCCACCGAGGAAAACTTCTGGGACATCGGCCCCGGCCCTTGCGGTCCTAACTCCGAGATCTATTTCGATCAGGGAGAAGCCTTTGGCTGCGGCTCGCCCACCTGCGCTGTCGGCTGCGACTGCGATCGTTATCTGGAGGTCTGGAATCACGTCTTCTCGCAGTACAACCATAACGAGGACGGCAGCTATACCCCACTACCGCGCCATAACATTGACACTGGCATGAGTCTGGAGCGTTTGGTCGCAGTCGCCCAGGGCGTTAGCTCCAATTACGACATCGACCTTTTCCAGCCGGTCATGCAGGAAATTGAGCGCCGCTCCGGCCTGCGCTACGCGGAGAAGCAGCCGCACACCATGGCCTTCCGGGTGATCGCCGACCATCTGCGCGGCATCACCTTTGCCATCGCTGACGGGGCAATGCCGAGCAACGAGGGGCGCGGCTACGTCATCCGCCGTCTGCTCAGGCGGGCTGTGCGTTTTGGCAAGACGCTCGGTTTCGATCGCCCCTTCCTGCATGAGATGGTGCCGCTGATTGTGCAGCAGATGGGTGAAGCCTATCCCGAGTTGGCGGCGAAGCAGGAGTTCATCCAGCGCGTGATTGCTGTGGAGGAAGAACGCTTTCACGAGACACTGGACGACGGTGTCGGCCTGCTGCAAGGCATGCTGGCCAAGCTGCAACAGGCCGAGGAGCAGACACTGGCTGGCAGCGACGCCTTCCGCCTCTATGACACCTACGGCTTCCCGCTGGACTTGACCGAGGATATCGCGTCGGAACAGGGCATCAAGGTGGACCGGGCCGGCTTTGAGGCAGCGATGTCGGAGCAGCGCGAACGCGCTCGCGCGGCTCGCGGTGAGCAGGACAGCGACTTCGGCAAGCAGAACATCTTTCGGGATGTCGCCGGCGGCAACGTCTTTCTCGGCTACGAGTTCACCAGTTGTCCTGCCAAGCCAATCGCCATCGCTGCCGGGGAACAGCTGCTGACTGCGGCCAATGCCGGCGACGCGGTGGATATCCTCTTTGACCAAACCGTTTTCTATGCCGAGTCCGGCGGTCAGGTGACTGACTTCGGCTCCGCAAGCGGCGAGGATGTCGAGCTGACCGTGCTGAACGTGAAGAAGGTGAGTGGCGACAAGATTCTGCATCACTGCCGGGTGGAGAGTGGCACACTCTCTTTGGGCGCGGCCCTGCACCTCGTGGTTGATGGCGAGCGGCGACAGGCCATCCGCCGGGCGCACTCTGCCACCCACCTGCTGCACAAAGCGCTGCAGTCTGTCCTGGGCGGGCATGCGCATCAAGCTGGTTCCCTGGTGGAGCCCGATCAGTTACGCTTCGACTTTTCGCACTTCAATGCCACTGCCCCGGACGAGTTAGCGGCCATTGAATCGGCGGTGAACGAGCAGGTGCTGGCCGCACTGACAGTTGACTCCGGCGAGATGTCCATTGATGAAGCCAAGTCCCGTGGCGCTACAGCTTTATTCGGCGAGAAATACGGCGATCGGGTGCGGGTGGTGACCATGGGGCAGTACAGCATGGAACTTTGCGGCGGTACGCACGTACGGAATACTGCCGAGATTGGACAGTTCCGCCTGCTGGCGGAGAGCGGCATTGGTGCCGGGCTCCGGCGCATCGAAGCCTGCACCGGTCGGGCTGCCTATGATCTGGCCTGCCAGCAGTCCGCTCAGTTGCAGGCGCTGGCCGAGCTGCTGAAGGTGACCGTGGACGAAGCGCCGCGCCGCCTGGAGTTGACCATCGCAGCCCTGCGCGACGCCCGCCGTGAGACAGAGCGGTTGGCCAGCAAGCTGGCTGCGAAAGAGGCGGACGATTTTCTGCAGAACGCCGCATTGGTCGATGGCGTGCGCGTGGTGGCCCGCCAGGTGGAGGCCAAGGACATGGATAGTCTGCGGAACATCGTGGATACTGTAAGAGACAAGGTGCAGAGTGGCGTGATTGTGCTCGGCGCAGCCGCCGAGGGCAAGGTGAATCTGGTGGCAGTGGTGACCGATGATCTGCTGTCGCGCAAGCTGCATGCCGGCAACTTGATCAAGGAAGTGAGCAAGCTGACCGGGGGCGGTGGCGGAGGCAGACCCCAGATGGCGCAGGCTGGCGGCAAGGACGCTAGTAAGCTGCCGGAAGCCTTAGAGGCCGTGGCGGGGTTGGTCGCAAGACAGCTGGGGCTGTAGAAACTCGGCACTATTTGTCGGTTGATTCTCGAGCTGTAACAGAAATGAAACCTGCCACGAGGCAGGATTGCTCTGGGTGGTGTGGAAATATGGACTTGAAACACAATCTGTGGGGAGGGAGCGCCATGCCGGACAATCAGGAAGCAACCAGAGTGTTGCCTAAGGTGGAAGTCGAGCGCAAAGAAGAGGTGCGTACCGTTCTGCAAGCCGTAGCCGCCGCCCTCCAAGAGAAGGGTTACAACCCGACTTTTCACATTACCGGGTACCTGCTCTCGGGGGATCCAGCCTACATCACCAGCCATAACAACGCCCGCAATCTGATTCGGCGGATCGAACGGGATGAGATTCTGGAAGAGCTGATTCAGCACTATCTGCAGTAGAGATGGAATATAGGCGATTGGGGCAGACGGGACTGCTGGTCTCGCGCCTTTGCTTCGGATCATTGACCATGGGCCCCTTGCAGCGCAATCTTTCGGTGGAAACCGGCGGTCGCTTGTTGGCGACCGCTTTTGCCATGGGCGTGAACTTTGTGGACACGGCAGAGAGTTATGGCAACTACGCTCACCTGCGTTGGGCGCTGCAACAGGGCTGGTCCAACCGGGTGATTGTAGCCAGCAAATCCTATGCGGTTTCCGCGGAAGAGATGGAGCAGAGCGTCAACCGGGCTCTCAAAGAGCTCGGACGGGAGTACATCGACATTTTCCTGCTGCATGAACAGGAGTCGGGCCTCACCTTGAAAGGTCACGCCGGTGCCCTGGAGTACTTGTGGAGAGCCAAGGAACACGGCTTGGTGCGGGCGGTGGGCATCTCCACGCACGCTGTGGCTGGCGTGAGAGCGGGGGCAATGCATCCGCTGGTGGAGGTGATTCATCCCCTTTTCAACCAGGCTGGATTCGGTATTTTGGATGGCACAGCCGACGACATGCTGCGGGCAACTCGCTTCGCGCATCAGCTAGGCAAGGGTGTCTACGGCATGAAGGCATTGGCTGGCGGGCACCTCTGGCGAGACGTGCCGACTGCGCTCCGATATGCCTTGGCGGTGGAAGAGCTGTCGGCAATAGCCGTCGGCATGCAGAATGAGGCTGAAATTCTGGCGAACGTCGCCTTGTTTTGCGGTCAGCCCATTCCTGACGCTGTCCAAGGGAGGCTAGAGCGGCAGCCTCGCCGCCTGCATGTGGAAGAGTGGTGCCAGGGTTGCGGCACCTGCCTCGCCGCCTGCAAGAGCGGAGCTCTTGCGATCGGGTCTTCCGGTCGGGTGGAGGTGAACCCGGATCGCTGCCTTTGCTGTGGCTATTGCGGCCGGGTCTGCCCAGATTTCTGTTTGAAGGTGATTTGAGATGGAACGTATCTTGGCATTGGATGTTGGGAACAAGCGCATCGGCGTGGCCGTCAGTGATGCGCTTGGGTTGACCGCGCAGGGAGTGACTGTGATCCACCGGCGCTCCTTGGCTCACGATTTGGCAGAGATCGGGCAGTTGCTGACCAAGTATCAAACCAAGCGAGTCGTGGTTGGCTTGCCCAAGAATTTGAACGGGACGATTGGGCCACAAGCGGAACTGGCAAGACAGTTCGCCGAGTCACTGCAAGAGGCGCATGAAGTGGAAGTCATTTGGCAGGACGAGCGTCTGACCACGGCGGCAGCCGAGCGAACTCTGCTCAGCGGCGACGCCAGTCGGCACAAGCGCAAGCAGGTGATCGACATGTTGGCCGCCCAGATGATCCTCGAAACCTACCTGGCTCGCAGAAAGGTTTCGCGATGAGTTTAGCCATGCGTGGTGCGGGGAAAATTAAGAGTAGCCCACGAAGTCGGCGTAATTGACTTTTGGCAGGGGCTCCGATAGAATGGGGCTATATTATGGAAATGAGGTGTCAGCATGACCGAGAACGAACAGGAATTCGTAATCCTAACCGACGAAGACGGCAACGAATACGAATTTGAAATCGTCGATGTGATCGGAGTTGAGAGCAATCGCTATGCCATTCTCTATCCCGTGGACGAGGAGTCTGAGGATGAGGGCTACGTGATTATGCGTTTCGAAACTGACGAAGAGGGCGAAGAGATCCTGGTCGACATCGAGAACGATGAAGAGTGGGAGAAAGTCGTCGGCGCCTGGGAGGACCTGATGGAAGAGGAAGCCGAAGACGAAGAGGGCGACGACGAGGAAGAAGACGACGAAGATGACGAGGACGACGACCTCGGTCAATAATACATAGGCAGACTCAGGGAACCCGGACGGGTTCCCTTTCGCTTTGCCAATAGTTATAATTGAGCAAGGGAATCCCGCCATAAAGAGACAACAGATGACACTGTTCGATTGCAGCCGTTTTTCCTGCGTAGCGGCTCGGCATGCCGAGCCGCGCAATCGCTGGTTGGGTGCTGAGGGCGCCGTGCACGGCGCCCCTACGTGACCGCGCAGCGTAGGCAGAGCACTACGGGTACTTGCGTAGAAGTCGCCGTGTGTATTACGGGCAGCCTACGTAGGGGTCGCATGCATGCGACCCGCCGCGCTGTCGCAGCCTTCAGGAGAAACGCTGTCTGAACACTCTCCGGCGGGTCGGGGGAGGAGCTTATGGTGAAAACTACAAACAGGCGGAATATTGGTTCTGCCCTTACTCATCTTCGGTTCGGCCGGCTGCTCCTGCTGCTGGCCCTGGTCGTGGCCGTGCTCGCACCACTGGTGTGGGCCGCGTCGATCAGTCCAGCGCAGTGGTGGGGCGAGGCAGAGGTGCAGCGGATCAACATTGCACCTGGAGCTACGGCGCGCACAATTTCAGAGCAACTGCAGTCGGCCAGGCTGATTCGCAGCGCTGGCGCTTTCCGGCTGCTCGGCCGGCTCACCGGTACCAGCGGCAGCATCAAAGCCGGCGTCTATGACGTCTCTCCCAAGGAGGGGACGCTCGCCATCCTGCGGCGCCTGAACAGCGGCGACGATGTCGATCTGTCGGTGAAGGTAACCATCCCCGAGGGTTTCACCGTCAAGAAGATCGCCAGTGCGCTGGAGGCGGCGGGTATTCTGCCAGCCAAGGACTTCCTGGAGTACTTGCAGACTGCTCCGCTGCCTTACGAGTTCCTGGAACAGCAACTCAGCCAGGTTGATCGGTCACGACGCTTCGAAGGACTGCTTTTCCCGGACAGCTACCACCTACTTCCGGGCTCCACTCCGGCAGACGTGGTCGATGTGATGACGCGGCGCTGGCGCCAGGTGGTCGAGAGCGTGTTCCCGGCAGAGGTGCTGCAGGGCGGGCAAACTAAAGACACACCAGTGCCCATGAGTCTGACCAAGCTTATTACGCTGGCTTCCATCATCGAACGGGAAGCCGTGGCGGATGAGGAGCGGGCAGTGATTTCTGGTGTCTTCTATAACCGACTGGGGATCGACCAGGCGCTGCAATCCTGCGCCACCGTGCAGTATATTCTGGAAAAGAATAAGCCGATCTTGTCCACGGCGGACACGCAGATCGAGTCGCCCTATAACACCTATCGCAACCCCGGCCTGACGCCCGGCCCGATCGCCACGCCCGGACTGCCGTCTCTGCGAGCAGCGGCGCAGCCGGCGGCGACGGAGTATTTCTACTTCTTCGCCAAACCGGACAGTTCCGGACAACACATCTTCAGCCGCACCTTCGCCGAGCACAACCGGGCGATCGACCAGTGGTACAAGTAGACCGCATGAGCCTTCGAGGAGGACCTGACATGACAATAGCAAAGAAACCCGAGTTGCTGGCCCCGGCTGGCAACTTGGAGAAGCTGCAGTTCGCCATCGAGTACGGCGCTGATGCCGTTTACTTGGGCGGTCCGGGCTGGGGACTGCGGGCCTATGCCGGGAACTTCAGCTTGGAGGAGATTGCGCAAGGTGTCCAGTTTGCGCATGCACGCGCCGCCAAGGTCTATGTCACCGTGAACATCTTCCCGCACAACAACGACCTGGTTGGCTTGGAGGAGTACCTGGCTACCTTGGCCGAGATGGGGGTTGATGCCCTGATCATCTCCGATCCAGCCATCCTGCTCACCGCCAAGCAGACCGCGCCCAGCGTGCCCATTCACTTGAGCACCCAGGCGAACGTGGTCAACTACCGAGCGGCAGAGTTCTGGGTCAGCCAAGGAGTGGAGCGGCTGATTCTGGCCCGCGAGCTCTCCCTGGAGGAGATAGCAGCCATCCGCGGGCATACGGCGGCTGAGTTGGAGGTGTTCGTGCATGGAGCCATGTGCATCTCCTATTCCGGGCGCTGCCTGCTCAGCAACTACTTCACCGGCCGGGACGCCAACCGGGGCGAATGCGCCCAACCCTGCCGCTACAGATATGCGTTGGTGGAGGAGAAGCGACCGGGTCAATACTTCCCGATCGAGGAAGACGAGCGGGGCTCTTACATCATGAACTCGAAGGACCTCTGCCTGATCGAGCATCTGCCAAAGCTGTTGCAGCTTGGCCTGGAGGGCCTGAAGATCGAAGGCCGCATGAAGAGCGTGCACTACGTTGCCACTGTGAGCAAGATCTATCGCCAGGCGCTCGACCTCTACTGGCAGAACCCGGAGCAATATCGCTTTCAGGCGCAGTGGCTGGCGGAACTGCAGAAGGCCAGCAACCGCAGCTTCACCACTGGGTTCTATTTCGGCAAACCCGGGAGCGAAGACCATGTTTATCAAGGCGAGCTATACGCACGCCCTTACGACTTCATCGGCGTGGTCAAGTCGTATGACCCGGCCAGCGGCACGGCTCTGGTGGAACAGCGCAACAACTTCTCGGTCGGCGAGCAGGTGGAAGTGCTGCAGCCGGTGGGAGAGAACCTGCGGCTGACCGTGAGCGGTTTGACCGACGCAGAAGGACAGCCACTGCAGACCGCCAGGCATGCGCAGATGCAGGTGCGGCTGCAGAGTGACCAACCATTAGCTCCGCAGAGCCTGCTCAGGCGGCCATCTGCCTAACGGACTTGCACCAGACGAGGAAACAGCCCGCCAGGGCTGTTTTTGTTTTGGACCGTTGCCGACCGGCAGGCGAATGGGGCAGATGCGTCGAATAATTAACAAAAGAGAAGATTCTGATCAAGCTACAAGAAATGGATCAGATGCTCTGAAGAAATAGATGTAACCAAAACTGGAGTTGTGCGTCTTAGATATTGTAGAGAGACATAAGGTTGGGACAGGCAGTCACCCAACTACTACAACACCGGAGGATGAGCTAGAATGTTGCCCATAAAGAAAGCTATTACCACCGTCGTCTTCGTCGCTTCCATGATCACGGGCTGGATGGCCCCAGAGATGGTCTTGCCGGCCAATGCACCGAGCGACGTGCCACCGATCGTGATTGCTGAGCCAGGGGAGCCGCCGGCTCCCGAGCCGACTGAGCCGAGCAGACCGCCGGTCATTCCAGGCAAGATTTGCTACCTGACCTTCGATGACGGCCCTGATGGGCGTATCACCCCGGCCATGCTGGACGTGCTGAAGCAGTATGGCGTGAAGGCCACATTCTTCGTGGTCGGCAGCAAGGTGGACGCCTATCCCAAGATACTGAAGCGAATCAAGGACGAGGGGCACGCCATCGCCAACCACACCTATTCCCACAATTACGCCCACAAGCAGGACGGAGCCGCTTTTGCTGCGGATCTGGAGAAAGCCAACCGCGCTATCGAGCGGGTGACCGGCGAGCGCGCGATGATTATGCGCGTGCCGGGCGGTTCAGACAGCAGTTTCCGGCGTAATGTGCTGCCGCAGATCGCTAAGCTGGGATACCAGTACTATGACTGGAATGTTGATTCCCGCGACGCCCTCGACCGTAAGCAAACCTCGAGCCAAATGGCAGAGCGAGTGATTCGACAGGTGGCCCAACACAAGGTGGCCAACGTGCTGATGCACAGCATCAACACCCCCAAGTCGCTCGCCGCGCTGCCCGCGATCATCGAGGGCATTCAAAACCTCGGCTACGAGTTCCGCGTGATCGACGGCAGCACCACTCCGCTGCACTTCGCAGGGAACTAGGATCGGCTTTGGGACAGGGGGACGGCAGCCCGTGTGAAAACTCGAGCGCATGGAGGTTAACCACTGGACATGAAGCCACTCCGGGGCAGGGTCCTTTTCCTTTTTCGACGGAAAGGAGACTGGCGCGGTTATGCCAGCGCCAGTCTCC
>JAEZJZ010000047.1 GCA_023436245.1 Bacillota bacterium
CGACCCCTACGATCTTATTGGATGTGCGACCCCTACGATCTTATTGGATGTGCGACCCCTACTACCACTCTTTGCGCGGTGGGCGATCGCCCTGAGGGCGACGTCCTCCCCCGCTCTCGCGGCGCTCGTAGCCGCTGCGACGCCCGCCGGAAGAGTTCCGCCGATCGCCGCTGAAGCTGCGGCTGCGTCCGTCCCGGTTGCCGCCCGAGCGAGGTGGGCCGCCGCGTCCATCCGGATAACTGCGTCTGGCGCGAGCTGGCGCCTCCGAAGTCAGTTCAACTGGAGTCAGGTCTGGCTCGCGAGTCATCACTTTCAGAGCAGCTGCCAGCAGCGTGACCGAATCAGTCTCGGCCATCAACTCCTCAGCCCATGGCTGATAGCGCTCCAGCCCGCCCTCGGCAATCACCCGCTGCAAACTCTCGGCTGCCGACCGCAACTGTCCTTCCACCGCATCGGTCAAGGTAGGCATCGGCTGACGTTCGATGCGTCGGTTGATGATGCGCTCTAGGTGGCGCAGATAACCGACTTCCCGCGGGGTGACAAAGGTAACGGCGATGCCGGATTTGCCGGCCCGCCCAGTGCGACCGATGCGGTGCACATACCACTCCGGATCCTGCGGCACGTCGAAGTTGTAGACATGGGTCACTCCAGTAATATCCAAGCCCCGGGCAGCCACATCGGTGGCCACCAGCACGTCAATCGTGCCGGTGCGGAACTTGCGCATCACTGTATCGCGGCGCGCCTGGGTCATGTCGCCATGAATCCCTTCTGCGGAATAGCCGCGAGTGCTCAGCGCCATCATCAGTTCATCCACCCGTCGCTTGGTACGACCGAAGACCATAGCCAAGTCAGGCACCTGCATGTCGAGCAGGCGGCAGAGTGCATCAAACTTCTGTTGTTCCGACAACTCAATGTAATACTGATCAATGCTCGGCACGGTCATCTCTTTGGCCTGAATGCTCACCTGGGTCGGAGTGCGCATGAAGCGCTCCGCCAGCTTACGGATTGCGTCCGGCATGGTGGCCGAGAAAAGCAGCGTCTGCCTGTCTGTCGGTAGGGCAGCCAAAATGGTCTCGATATCTTCCAGGAAACCCATGTTCAGCATCTCATCCGCTTCATCCAACACGACCAACTCCACGTGATCAAGACGGATGGTGCGACGACGCATGTGGTCCATCAGGCGTCCAGGCGTTGCCGTGATAATCTGTGGCCTCTTATGTAACGCGCGGATCTGCCGCTCGATGTCCTGCCCACCGTAAATTGCGACGGTGACTACCCCTTTGTTCTTACCTAACCGGCTTAGTTCTTCCGCCACCTGCACGACTAACTCGCGGGTGGGAGCAACCACTAAAGCCTGGATGCCGGGGTTGTTGGTGTCAATGTCCTCTAGCATCGGAATGCCGAAGGCAGCCGTCTTGCCGGTGCCGGTCTGCGCCTGTCCGATCAGGTCCTGCCCCCCCATGATCAGGGGAATCGCTCTTTCCTGAATCGGTGTCGCTTCCTCGAAACCCATTTCGGCGATGGCGCTCATAATGGGAGCGCTCAGTTCAAATTCGGAAAACTTGGCCATTAATCATACTCCTCTTACTGACAAGGTCATTCTATTATGCCCGCAGGTGGCGAAACGTTTACCTGCTGCATTGAGATCGCAAGTCCCATAGGACTTGCTGAGGTACAAGCCGATTCTTGACGGGCAAGAATCGCTTTATTGAGACCGCAAGTTCCAAGGAACTTACTGGGTTGACAGTATACTTTACCATCCTTTGGACAAAAACGCAACAGTAGGGGTCACATGCGTGCGACTTTTGCCTCACCTGTCGCTTCGTGGAGAGCGGGGCACGAGCCTGTTCAGGAGCCGCTTCCGCCCGTACACGGTAGCACCACAGCATGCTGTGGTGCCAGGATCGGCTCGGCATGCCGAGCCTCTACGAACAACGAAGTGAACAGTCTCGCGCGCTTAGCCAATGCCCACCCGGCAGCAGATTCGTAAGCAAAAGACGCCACGGCTAGAGCCATGGCGCCTCTGCTCACTCTGCTTCAGTGTGCGCTGGAGCGCTCGGAGATGAAGCCGGCTTTCACCAAGGCTTCAATCGCCTTCTCAGCATCCTCGTGCGCTACCATGATCACTGGGCCGGTGCAGCCCATGCCGGTGCCGGCATAGATGCCAGCCTTCCAAACGGCCTTCTGGGCGTTCTCCAACTCCAGAATATCGATGCCCGGAATCTCCTCCGTGGTCACCTTTACCGGCGGAGCAGCGACCTCTTCTTCGGCTGCTGCAGCGGCTGGCTGCGCCTCCTTCTTGAACAGGTCCTTCAATCCGGCGGCGTTAGCAGCTGTGAACTCGGCAGCTGTCTTTTCCAGCAGTTTGCCCATGGCTACTTCCGCGCCGTATTGAATGGCGTTCGCCACCACAGGCGCTCCGGACGCGCGGGAAAGAATGAGCACGATCTTGTCGTAGCCCTCGCCCACGCCCGGACCGTAGCCGTAGCCGAGCGTCTCATAGTCGCCGCCACTGGTGTAGGCGGAGAAGACCTTCATCAACACGTTGCCGGTGAGCGTATCGGTGACCATCACGTCTGGGGCGCCGACCAATAGGTCGTTGCCGCGCATCACCGAACCACCGTCGGCGCGCACGCTCTCGGCGAAGCTGAACTCGTACCCCTTGTCCTGCAGCCTCTGCAGGGCACGCTCTACGGTGCGAGCTTGGTCCACGTTCAAAATTCCGACTGTCGGATTGGCGATACCGCCGGCCTTGGCGGTGGCGATGCCGTAAATGGCGTTCTTGACCATACCCTCCACCCGATCTGTGGCAGAAGTGCCGGTGGTTGTGGCCAAGTACATTTCACGACCGCGGCCAGGAGTGATTACCCTACCGACAGTGGAGACGCCAATCGGAAAGCTGTAGTGCATGGTCACGCAGGCGGCTAACTCGCCGCTCTCCAAGGCTTTCTCCATCGCCTTGTGCTGCTCTTTCTCATCGTTGGCGGGGATGCGAGCCAACTTGCTCTCAACTTCCGGCCCTACCAACACCACTTCAATGCCTGGGTTCTTCTGCTGCGCCATCTCAGCGCCGCGGACTATTTCCAGAGCGCCATGCTCACTGCCGAGCACGGTCACGCCCACCCGAATGCGCTCGCCGTAAACGCCGGTTTCCAGAGCGTCCGCGATCTGACTGAAAGCCTGGGAAAGAAGCTTTTTTGCTGCTTCTGACAACTGTTTCACCTCCTCGGATTAATTGCGGGCTGCGTTACTCTGCCAGTTGCTTGGCCACTTCACGCATTGCCTCGGCGATCAGCTTGCGGATCTCATCCGAAGAGACGCCAGCGGCTTGCTCCGCCTGCTTGCCAGGGTTCTTCTCAATCACAAAGGACACGCCGTCAAACAGGTTGGTCAAACGTGCCAGGAAGAGAGAGCCTTTGCCCACAACCATGAAACGGGTGATGCTGCCATCCTTGATCAGGTCGCAGCCCGGGCCGATGAACGGAATTCCGGAAGGAATGTGACCCTGCGTGGGAGCAAAACCGGGCATGCCGTGATCCTTCACGAAGCCAGGAATGTCAGTCCGCTGCAGGTCGCCGCGCTTGACGCCAAGAGCCGCGATCATCTTGTAGTTGGCTTCCGGCACGTTTCCGGCTCCTGCCGGGACGGTGATCTCCGGATTCTGCATCTCCACTGAGTAGCGATCAATCTCCGTGATCTTCAATCCAACCCGATCCAACGGATCGGTGACGATGGCGCTCATCACTGCCTGCGGTGATGCACCAGAACCGATGGTGTGGCGTCCGACCACATCGGTGCGCACAATCGGGTTGATGCCGTCATCCTCGCTGACCAGCACGGCGAAGGCGCCGAGTGTGTCTTCAAGGACCGGCATATTCTTGTTCACATGATCACGGCCGTTCATGCCCAACTTGGCAGTTGCGCCACCGGCGACAACGGCCACGTTCTTGTAGATGCCTGCCTTGACCAGAGCAGCGGCATTGATCATGGCGTGGGACGGACCGGCGCAGAAACCGCGCACGTCGCAACCGGTGGCGTTGACAGCGCCGACTTGCTCGCCGATGGCCTTGGCGAAGTTGCCGCCGCCACGCTGATTCATGTCGCCGGCTGCCTCTTCCGAACACTCGATCACATAGTCCACGCTGGCCGGATCAATCTTGTTGTCCAGCAGCAAGTGACGAAGAGCCAGTGTGGCCGAGGCCTTGGCGGCAAGGTTCTCGAACATGATGTGGGAAGTCAAGGAGGCATCGCTGTCATGGGCGCGGCGAACGCAACCGACCAAGCGGTCACCCAAGCGGAAAGCATCGCCAATATGGCCCTGCACCGCCTTTTCCACGTCGGCCAGGTCAACTCCATCGCCGACCTTCTTCAGGTCGCTCTCAGTGAACATCGGGTGCTTGGCCAGCTTGGCCTTAACCTCAGCCGCAAACGATTGCTCGAGCAGCACCAAGTCAAACGCATCCACGATCTTCATCAGGGCGTAGAACTCATCTTCTGCCATCACTTCGCCATAGCGCGCGAAGCGCGATGCGTTCTCCAAATTGTGCTGATACCACGGTTGAGCAATCTCACCCAACTGGTCAGGTGTGATGGCGCCGATATAGGCTTGGTTGGGTGGATAAGCCACAACTTCTTCAAACGGACGCAGATGTGCTGAAACCTTCTGCAAGTACTCGGCCTCGGGATTCTTGGCCCGCTCCATGGTCTGGGTGGTGCCGTGCTCAATCAGGATGTTCGGGGTATGAATCAGTGCATAGGCCGCAGCCTTAATCACAGGAAAAGACATGGATTCACCTCCTAATAAGGTACAAGCCGCTTCTCGCAAGCGAGAAGCGCTTTATTGAGATCGCATCACTACGCATCACTGCGTGTTGCTGGGTACAAGCTTCTCGCAAGCGAGAAGCGCTTTATTGAGATCGCAACACTGCGTGATGCTGGGGGCGCCAGCCTATGGCGCCACCGGCGGCACAGGGTGCCGCCCCCACGCGCCAAGGTGCCGTAGGGGTGGTTAGCAACGCAAGCGTTGCTAACAGGGATGGGTAGTGATGCAAGACCACTACCCATCTCTAGATCATAACCTTTGGTCGCTACCGAAACTAGTTGTCGAAGACCGTCTGCTGATGCACTTCGGTTTCGAGTGCGCGCAGAGCCTTGGTCACAAGTTTGCGCCGCAGTTCCTTCTCGTCAGCCGGCGACATGGCCGGGTTGCCGAGCGGATGCGGGATAGCCACAGTCGGAACAATGCGATTGGCGCCAACCGTCAACGAGATCGGCACCACGGTGCACATGTGCACCACAGGGAGACCAGCGCGTTCAATTTCCTTTACCATCGTTGCACCGCAACGTGTGCAGGTGCCTCAGGTACTGGTGAGGATAACAGCCTGTACGCCGTCAGCTACCAGTTCTGCCCCAATTTCCTTGGCGAACTTGACAGCATTGGCCACAGAAGTGCCGTTACCCACGGTGGAGTAATAATAACGATGCAGCTCGCCGATCAGGCCCTGCTGCTCCATCTCGCGCAAGACGTCTACCGGCAACACGCGGTCGGCATCCAGGTTAGCGTAGACTGGGTCATAGCCACCATGAGCCGTCTCGAATGTATCATCGGTGAGGTCGCTCACACCGGAGATGTCGTACTTACCGTACTTGCTTGCGCTGGAAGACTCGATCCGGTCAGGGTTCTTGTCCGGCACGATACCGCCGGAGGTGACCAGAGCGATCTTGATTTTGGAAACGTCGGCCACGGGCTGGTTTGGCGCCACGCGGTCGAACACAGGCATCGGATACTCAGTGGTGAACTTCTCGCCAGCCAGCTTCTTGATCAGCATGTCGACGGCGCGCTTGGAGCCGCGCTCACTGAGGAAGACGTTCTTGCGCACGCCGCGCTCCATGTAGCCTTCGTCAGCCGGTGAACCCATCTCTTCGCCACGACCGAGCTTGACCACCAACTTCGCTATCTGGGGGATAGCCTTCCGCATGTCAGCAGCGGAGTTACCGGTCTCTACGATGTAAGCGAACTTACGATACATTTCCACGCCAGGGTTTTCCGGGTACATGCCGGAGACCACCGGCAGTCCGAGTTCGTCGAAAACTGCCTTGGCGACTGCACCGCATGCTACGCCGTAACGACCAGCGTTAAAGGCGGGACCAGCCACCACAACATCCGGGTTGTGCTTGCTGATCATCTCGATGATGGTCTTGCTGGCCTCATCGATGTTTTCGTTAAAGTAGCTGTCACCACAGATGACAGTGGCAACAACCTCAGCGTCATTGCCCAGAGCAGCTTTCAGAGCCATACCGGGGCCAACTACGCCTTCCCGCTCCGACGCCGGCACGTCAGCTTTTTCCTCGCCGCCGATACCGCCGTAGAATTGGTTCAGGTAGTGGACTACCCGCAACTTCTTGTCGCTCATGTTCTTCCCCCCTTCAGGTTAGGTAGTAGCAATGCCAAGGAGATTGCGTTAGGTGCAAGCCAATCGTCGTTTGCTCAACAATAGCTCTATCCAAAACGCAGCATCAATGACATCGCTTGGTAGTCACTCAGTCCTTGAACTGGGAGTATTGATTGCGAATGGAGCTGACTTCCTGGATGATGGCGTCCACATCAAGCACCATCTCCATCATGCTAATCTGCTCATCGTAGACAGTTGCGTCTACCTGATCCTTCAGTTCGAAAATGTGATAAACGCCGAGTCCCAACTGGACTCCTGCCAAAGGACCTGCATAAGTCGGGTCACCAGCAGTTACGGTCTCAGCAGCCAAGCCAGCGGCTTCAGCTTCTGCTCCGCCGAGAATGACAACGAGATTCTCAGCACCGTTCTTTTCTGCTAGCTCCTTGATCCGACGTTGATTTTCCAGGTCCATGGCACCTGCGGCCGTTCAGACAAAGCACTCAGTCGTGGAGAACACGACTTCGGCGCCAGCGGTCTTAACACATTCTTCGATGGCCAAGCCCGGAACCCCGTCCCGATCGCCGAGAATGGCAACCTTCTTGCCTTTAAGCATGAGTACACATCCTTTCCTATTATTTGGGTGAGATATGAATGTGACCGACAGCAAAGAGGCGACTCATGGTCGACTAATTGCCGTGAATCTCAAGTACTTTTGCTCTCCTAGAGCATACGAGCGGACATCTTGTTGAAGCCCAACTCGTTGGTTGCGCCGGTGATTACCTGAATCTCGGCGACGATGGAACCGTCTTTGCGCAGGCTGCCGGAGAATCCGCCGGCGATCACATCTGCCACTTCCACGTGACCGATAACCTTCTGCATCGGCGGCAGGGTGATCACTTCGTTGGCGTTACCAGCGGTAACCACTGCGTTAGCCAACGGATCTGCGTCTGCCAAGGACTGGGAAGCGCCATCGCGGCCGGCGTATTCGTCGGTGACGAGCACGGTCTTGATGCCCTTCTTCTCGAGCTTGGTGCAGTTCATCATCAAGTCAGCGTCGGGGTTGCCGAAGCCTTCCTCAGACACGATCGCCCCATCAACGCCAAGCCACTCGATCAGCTTGGCGGTGAAGTTAGAGGAGCGCTCCTTGTCAGCCAAGGTGACGTTCTCATTGGTCACAACCACGCCGATGAAGTTGTAGTCCTTGCCATGGCGATCGAGCAGATCGTGGATGACCGGACTATTCAGGTGATGATAGGTGGTGTTCTTGTCGCAAGCAGAGACGCAGTTGCCGCTGACGATTGCGCCATCCATGATCTCGGTCGGGTAGATGAAGGTGGGCAATGTTTTCTTCGCATCAATGCCGTAGACATAGGTGTCATGCAGCAGGCCTTGACTCTGCAGCATGTAGACGTATGCTACCTTCGGCAGATTCGGGTACTGCTTCAAAGCTTCCTGCAGAGGCGGGCAGTCATATGTCACTACCTCGTCAGCCTGGACGTCCTTGCCTGCCTTGCCGAGATAAGCGGCAGCCTTCAGACCCATGGTGCGCAGGGCAGCTTCGTGATCATGCTGCAGCAACCCCTCGGTCGGCTCAGCGATGATCACCACGTTCATGGTCTTCGAGAAAGGCGTATAGTCAGCGCCCGGGCCGGTCATGTCGATGATGCCTTCCTGGAAACCGACGATCTTGCCGGTGGTAACCACGTTGGCGCCCTTCAGAACATGAGTGCGGCCAGAACCAACCATGTCAACCTTGCTCACGAATCCTGGGAACATTCCGCCAGGACCCTGCACCTTGACGCGGGGTTCGATCACATCCTTGACCGGGATGATGCGGATGGATTCGCCTGGCTTAGCGAGTTCGATGTCGATGGAAGCCAGACGCTCGTCCTGCAGTTCTGCGATCAGCTCCTGCTTGTTGACGTAGAGCACGCCATTTTCCACGCGGGTGCTGGAGCAGAACTGGACGTCCTTGATGTGGATATTACCTAGTTCCAATCGCATTGTGAGGTTCACCTCCCTTGAGTTTTGCGAAGCCCTGTGTCCTAGACCAACTCGTTGATCTTGGCCTCAATGTTCTCCTTGGTCACGTCGTCCTTAGCAAGCTCCGCGATCTTCTCACCGCCCTTGTAGAAAGCGATTACAGGAAGACCAAGAACCTTCTGGGCAATGGCCAGACGCCGGTTACCGGTGGTATCCAAGCTGCAGAACTTGATCTTGTCACCATACTGCTCGGCCAGAGCGTGCACATCCGGCATCACTGCCATGCACTTCTCGCACTTGGGCCCCCAGAAATCGACCAGCACAACTCCCTCTGCCTGCAAAACCTCGGCATCAAAGTTGTCCTTATGGACTGCTATCATCATTGTCACCTCCTTCTAGCGAGCTGGATATGTCATTGCAGCAACACGAGGGTTGCTGGGGAGAGAACCCGTGGGTCTCTCCAATCTGGAAATGCTACTTGACCACGTTCATCAAGGCCTGACGAATGTTGTCTTCGGTTACCTCGGTGTCCACCAGAGTGGCAATCGGCTCACCTTTGTGCATGATCACGATGGTCGGGTTCTCGGTCACGCCATAGCGCTTGGCGACCCGCTGATTGCGATAGGTGTCCATCTTCCAGAGCTTGACTTGCTTGTTGTAGCTCTCTATGGTTGCCTCGATCATCGGCATCGCCTGAATTGCCTTCTCCACCATCGGAGACCAGAAGACAACAGCCACCGGGCGCTCTTCCTCAATTACGGAAGTATGGAAGCCCTCTTCCTCGGCGATGAACTTCTCGGCTGCGACGGCTGCGATCGCGCCGTCGGCAGCAGCGGTGATCACCTGGCGCAGGTACTTGACGCGGGCATCACCCACACCGAATACGCCCTCGATGTTGGTCTCCATCTGCTCGTTGGTGATGATGTAGCCGCGCGTGTCCAGCTTCAGGCCGGAATCCTTCAGGAAGGCGGTCTGAGGAACGGTGCCGACATAGATGAAGACGCCATTGGTTTCCATCTCGGTCAACTCGTTCGTCTTCACATTCTTCAGCACGACGCTCTCAACGATGCCGTCACCCTTGATCTCGGCCAGGGTTGAGTTCCAGACCCACTTGATCTTCGGGTTCTTGAAGGCGCGGTCTTGTAGCATAGGGGCTGCATCGAGGGTGCCCTCGTCGTGAATGACGATGATCGTGACGGAGTTGGCGAACTTGGTCAGATAGTTGGCCTCTTCCACGGCTGCATCGCCGTTGCCAAGAATAACTATGTCCAAATCGGTGAAGAAATCGGCATCACAGGTGGCGCAGTAGGAAACGCCCTTGCCGCGGAGAGCATGCTCGCCGGGGATGTTCAAAGTACGCGGCACCGCGCCCGGAGAAATGATGATCGTCTTGCCGTGATAGCTTTCACCGGACTTGGTGTGGACAATCTTCTCTTCCAAGTCAAGCTTGGTCACTTCGCCGCGCACAATCTCGGCGCCGAAGGACTTAGCGTGCTCGGTGAATGCTTCCATTAGGCCAGGGCCGGTGGTGCCCTTCGCAAATCCCGGGTAGTTCTCCATATCCTCTGTCGTGGCCGCCTGACCACCGGTCTTGCCCTTTTCAATCAAGAGGGTGCGTAGACGGGAGCGTGCACCATAGATGGCAGCCGCCAAACCGCCTGGGCCACCGCCGACAATAATAATGTCGTACATGTTGTCGGACATTGTTTTTCCTCCTTTTCGTCACTTTACTGGTTGGGTGGTGTCCTGACTTATCCGCACACCAGTATGGTGTCCAACCCAATATTCGTCTCACCGAAGCTCCGCCGCTCCTATTCGGAAGCGCTCAGAAGATCCGATTTCCTTGGGGCCGTAGCACCACAGCATGCTGTGGTGACGGGATCGGCCCGGCATGCCGAGCCGCTACGAGGGAGAATCTGAACAGTCTCGCCTGCTGCTAGATTGCTAGGCTCGCTGTCCTCTCACAGGTATCCCGGAATGGAGCTCAAAGCATGCTGCAGCAAGGAGTCATCGATCACCTGGAAATCGCGCAGCACCCGATCCGGGTATTCCGGCAAAGGCCGTTCCTGCAGCATGCGCTCAGCTGTGCGCAGACTGCCCTCAATCACGGCCAGTGATTCAAAGTCCACTTGCCCTTTTGCCGCCCGACTGAGTACGACGGACTTATAGGGTGTTTCATTCGGTTTGACGCTGCCCGCCAAGGGATGCGAAATCAGCTGATGACCTTGATGCACCATGTCCCTGGCTAGCGTCAGCACCTCCAATAAGGAACCGTCTACGAAGCGATCCGAGTCAAGCAGTTCCACACCCGGATTGTTGCTGATCACAATCACCTTAATGCGCATATTCCCTCACCTCAGCGAGTCCGAAGGACTCGCGGTCTTGATAAAGCGATTCTTGCTCGTCAAGAATCGGTTTGTGCTGGGAGAGTACGAAGAGCCTACGCACTTCGTAATCAAGCTTTATTCTTGCCATGCGAGGAATGCAAAAACCAAGAATCCGCCCGTTCTTTCCTGTCTCGGCGCTCCTCGCGCTGACTACTTGCGCACAACGAAAGACAGAGACGAAAAACACTCCTTCGTGCCTTTCGCCTCTGTCTCTTGTTACCTGAGAGATTTCGAGAGCCGTAACCGGCTCACTGCTCCTTCGGTGCTGCTTAAGCAGCTTTCCAGAGTCCTGTCAGCGCGCGGCCCTTTTGCCTGAGAGTTTGCTGCATTCCTTGGCTGGGAAATGCATTTTGCTCCTTCGGCGCCGACATTTGTCGATCTCTCCCGCGCACCTCATTCAGACGATATGTAATTGTGATATCTACCAAAGTTTATGTGCGACCGACTGCGATGGTGACTAATATAAACGGCTCTCATTTCGGTCAGCAAAAGCATATCATTTGCTCATCGGGTTGACAAGCGGGTTATGCCCTCGGATGTGAAAAAATGCACCTGACGATGCTGGTCGCGCAACAATCGCTGCCAAGGCGACCGTTTGCCGTACCTAACTGGACGATGTAACCTTTGTACAGGAGAGACGTATTTGCTTCTGAACTGCTCACAGATACCCGAGCGGCTATGGTAGAATTGGCTTGAAACGGGTAATATGAGACTTCTGAAGGGAGGACTCAACTATGCTACAGATAAACCATGTCTCCAAGAGTTATCAAAAGGGCGCGGTCAAGGCAGTGGACGATCTCAATCTGGAGGTGAAACCCGGCGAGATCTTTGGCTTTCTCGGCCCTAACGGTGCCGGGAAAACCACTACCATCAAGATGGTGGTCGGCCTGCTAAAACAGGACAGTGGTCAGATAGTGGTCAACGGCTTTGATGTCGGCAAGGAACCACTCCAGTCCAAGGCGAACATCGGCTTCGTGCCGGACAACCCTGACCTCTATGATCGGCTGTCCGGACTGGAGTATCTCAACTTCATCGCCGACGTCTATCGGGTTCCGGCTGACCTGCGCCGCCGGCGCATCAACCGCCTGCTCGAGATGTTCGAGCTGCAGAACGCAGTCGGGGATCTGATTCAAAGCTTCTCCCACGGCATGAAGCAGAAGCTGGCTCTGACTGGCGCCTGGCTGCACGAACCTGCCCTGCTCATTTTGGATGAGCCGATGGTCGGACTCGATCCGCGTTCCGCCCACCTGGTCAAGGAGTTGATGCGTGAGCATTGTGACCAAGGGCGCACGGTCTTCTTCTCGACCCACGTGCTCGAGGTGGCTGAAAAGCTTTGCGATCGCATCGGCATCATCAACAAGGGCAAGCTGATTGCGCTTGGCACGATGGACGAACTGCGCGCACAGGCCAAGAATCAGGAGTCTTTGGAAAATATCTTCCTGGGGTTGACTGAATAATGAGCTTATTAATGAAGCTAATCGGCGTCAGCCTGAAAACCACTTTCGGGCTGTCCGCTCTGCGAGACAAGTATCTGCGGCGTCGGGAAAAGCTCTGGCAGCCGATCTTGGTGATCATCGCCATGCTAGCCGGCTTTGGTACATTTGCTTTCTTCTTTGTGCAGATGGCCTATTCGCTGGTTCAGGTAGGCAACACTTATGGGCAGCCGGAAATCGTCTACACCTTTGCCATCCTTGGCACACAACTGCTGCTGCTGATCATGGGCATCTTCCTGGTCATCTCCGCCTTCTATTTCTCGGATGACCTCTCCGTGCTGGTGCCCCTGCCGATCAAGCCGGCGTACATCCTGATCGCCAAACTGACCACGGTGGTGGTCAACGAGTACCTGACCAGCCTGTTCCTGTTTGTCCCGGCGGTGATCGCCTTTGTCAGACTGATCGGGGCCGACTTCCTACATCTGCTGAGCGTAGCCCTGGTCTTCATCTTCACTCCGGTGCTGCCGCTGGTACTTGCTGGTCTGGCTGCGCTGGCGCTGATGCGCGTGATCAACCGCCGGCACCGCGACCTGATGATGGTGGTCGCTTCCCTGTTGTTCACCGTGATCATCCTGGGCATAAACTTCAGCATGCAGTCCGCCATCGGAGAAAACGCTGATCCGCAGGCTATGTTGCAGCAGCTGTTCTCCACCCGTTACGGGCTGATCCAGAGCATCGGCAACCGCTTTCCGCCGGCGGTTTGGGCAACCAAGGCGATTGCCCAGGCCGGGAGTGCCGAAGGCACGCTCAACTTGCTGGCCTTCCTGGGCACGACTGCGCTGGGTGTGCTGCTGCTGTTCCTGATCTCTGGCAGATTGTTCTATGGAGGCTTAATCGGTGGCGACGAGGTAGTCAGACGGCGGAAGTCGTTCTCACAGAGCGAGTGGCAGGACCGGACCGAACAGAAGAGTGTCGTCTCTGCCCTCTTCTGGCGCGAATGGAAGCTGTTCCTACGCACCCCCATCTTCGCCCTGAATGGCTTCCTGGGAGCACTGATCATGCCGATCGCGATGATCTTTCCGCTGATGGCGCAGGGTCAGTTGGCGCAGTTGGTGGCGGCGGTGCAGTCCGGGCGCAACTCCTTGATTGCCACGTTGGTGGTGGCGGCGATGATCATGTTCATCGGCTCGATCAACACCATCGCCAGCACCAGTGTCTCGCGCGAGGGCAAGTTCTTCTACATCTCCAAAATGATCCCGGTCGCTCCCGAGCAGCAGGCCAGATCCAAGATGTTGCATGCTCTGGTTGGGGCAGTGGTCAGTGCCGTACCGGTCACCGTGACCTATGCTGTGGTGGCTAAGCCAAGCCCGCTCAGCCTGGCGGCAGCGGTGCTGATCGGTCTCGCCGGCACAATCATGGGCATGGCCTTCGGCCTCTATGTGGACATGAGGTTCCCGCGGCTGAAGTGGACCAATCCGCAACAGGCGGTGAAGCAGAACTTCAATGCGGTTGTACCGATGTTCCTGATGATGGCGGCGCTCGGGCTGGCCGCCTTGCTGGCATTCAAACTGCTAGCAATGGATCTGCCACACCTCATGATCTACGCGCTTTTCATCCTGCTGTTCGCCATACCAGGAGCGATCCTTTATCACTTCACGACCAGAGCAGCAGATCGGCTCTACAATCGAATCGATATCTAGCAAGCTACCCTAACGCCAGCAGAAAGCCCGCGGCTCAAACCGCGGGCTTTTCGCTGCGCGAATTTTCCGCGGCACTTGGGAGAATATAGCTTGAGGGGGGTGTGACTGATTTGCGCATCATTGATAGATTGCTGTCACCTCTACGTCAGCCTCGCGAACCGATCGCCAAGCAGAGCGCTATTCCCATCAGTAAGCACCTCGATGACGTAGAACAATGCATCAAGGGCATTGTTTCTGGTTCATCCGATGTTGCGTGCAGAAGACTCGAGGTGGGCAGCAAGCGCGTATCCGTGCTCCTCTTCTTCCTGAAAGGGATGACTGATGAAGTATCGATTCAAGACTACATACTTCGCCCGTTGCTACACTATCGGGAGGCCCCAGTGCAAGCTGAGATACTCCAGAAGACAGTTCTGGAGGTACGAGAGACATCATCCACAGACGACCTAAACGGCGCAATCGCACAGATGCTGCGCGGAAAAGTTGTCCTCTTCATAGAGGGCTCGACCCAGGCGATTGTCATGGATGCTCGCCAGTACTTCGGCCGCGTGACGGAAGAACCGGAGGCGGAGACCACTGTCACTGGACCACGGGATGGCTTCGTGGAGAATGTGGAGCGGAACTTGGCCCTCATTCGCAAGCGCCTGCCCACTCCCGAGCTCAAGTCCCGTCAGATGCACCTGGGGTTGAACACACACACCGATGTCGCCGTCTGCTACATGGCGGACAGGATCACGCCGGAACTGCTGTCGGAAGTGATGCAACGCCTGGAACAGCTGCAGCAGCTCGACTTTCCAGATGTGATGGACACGTCAATCATTGCGGAGGCCATTGAGGACCACCCAGGGTCACCCTTCCCCCAGACGATGGAGACTGAGCGGCCAGACCGAACGGTTGCCAACCTGTTGGAGGGAAGAGTCTGCATCCTAATGGACGGAACCCCCAAGGCGCTGATCATTCCAGCCGCCTTGCCGGACATGTTCCAGTCGCCGGAGGACTACTACCAGCGACCGTTGGCCGCTGCTATTGCGCGCTGGTTGCGCTATGTCGCAGCCTTTCTTACGACAACGTCGTCTGCAATCTATGTTGCGGTGCTTACATTCCACTATGAAGTGATCCCACAGCGACTAGTAGTCAGCGTGGCCCGCAACCGGGCCTTGGTCCCCTTCACTTCCATTTTCGAGGCCTTGGTCTTGGAGGCAGCAGCCGAGCTGCTGCGCGAAGCCACCAACAGGTTGCCCTCCACCGTCGGGCAGGTCATCGGAGTGGTAGGGGCGTTGGTGCTTGGGCAATCGGCCGTGCAGGCCAACCTGATCAGCCCACTACTGGTAATCGTGGTAGCCATATCGACCATTTCTTCCTTTGCCATTCCGAACAACCCGGGGGCCATTGCTCTGCGGCTGATGCGCTTCCCAATGATTCTGGCCGCCGGCTATCTCTGAGGCTTTGGCATCATCTTCGTCTGGATGACGATTCTCACGCATTGGGCTTCCATGGACTCGTTTGGAACACCTTATCTCCGACCCTTGGCACCGCTTAGGCCGAGAAAGGCCCTGCGGGAAGTCATTGCCCGACCCATGAAGCAGGTCTAGGAGGACAGCATGAACGGAACGCGACGCAAAGGAACGATCACCAACTTCCAATTGTTCACACTGGTGACCAACAGCATGATCGCCACCGGCGTCTTCACCATCGCAAGAACTACCAGCGAGGTCGCTGGCCGAGGCTTCATGCTGGCAATTCCGCTGGCTGGCCTGCTTGTTCTGGCCCAACTATTTGGCATGCATCTCCTGAATCGGCGGTTTCCCGATCAGAGTCCAGCCGAATTCGCTCCCATCATCCTCGGCAAATGGCTGGGCTCTGCCTATCTGCTCGGCTACTTTCTTGTAGCGTTGAGCCTATCAACCTTGGTGCCGCGAAACTTCTGGATCGTCTTGAACGCATGGATCTTCCAAGACACGCCGCAGTACGCCCTATTGCTACCGTTAGCCTTGGTCTGCTGGAACATCTCCAGACGCGGCGTGGTGGTGCTGTCGCGGATGTCGGAAATACTGTTTGTCCTCTCCATCCCGACGCTGATCATCATGATAGTGCCGCATCAGACCTTCGAACTGGAATACTTGTTGCCGGTGTTAGACAAAGGCCCCCTGGATATTCTGAAGGGGGTTCTACCGGCCTACTTTTCGATGACCGGGTTCGACATCTTCCTCTTTGCCCATCCATTCACCGAACGCCAGAAGTCACTGAGGATCGCTGGTGCAGCCATCCTGCTGACCTCTGTGTTCTACACCCTCGTCTCCGTCATGGTCATTGGCACCATTGGCCTGGAACTGACCTTGATCAACACCTGGCCACTGCAGCAATACCTCAACCACTTTTCCTTTGCCTTCCTGGAGAGGATCGATATCATCATCCTGATTCTCTGGTCGTTCCAGGTAATCACGACGGCAGCTATTCCGCTATTCATCGCCGGTACCTGCCTGCGGGGAATCTGGCCGAAGCTCAACTCCCGTCGCGCGACCGACATTGCGTTGTCAATACTGGTAGCTGGGCTAGTCTTGCCAATTCGCCTGCCCTCACAAATGAAGCTGGTCGATCTCTACAGCTATGCGTCCATGCTCTATGTGGGCTTCTTCCCATTCTTACTCTGGACAATCGCTCTGGTGCGGAAGAAGGGAGGTAAGCTTGATGCAGCCAAGCAAGATGCGGCTTAAGTCTTACCTCTGCCTTCTCAACTTGACAATCACCATTCTGCTGGCTGGGTGCTGGGATCAACGACCGATCGAGGAACTGGCGATCATCATTGGTCTGGGAGTTGATGTGAACGAGCAGAACCCCAACCTGATTGACGTCACCCTCGGATACCCCTTGTTTAGCGAACTCAGTCGTTCGTCAGTCAAAATCGTCACGGTTTCTGGCCCCACTTTTGGCGTCGCTACTGATATTTGGCAGGCAAGCAACTCGCTGGTCTATGCGGGTGGAAAAGTAAGGTTGGTCGTAGTTGGAGAGGAGATTGCCAAGCGGGGAATGCCTGGCTTTCTCAACTTCATAGAACTGGCCAAGACTGACGACAACGCAATCATGGCAGTGGTGCAGGGCAGAGCAGAGCAGCTCTTGGTCGAGGGAAAAGTGCTGGAGAATGAACGCACCGCGACCTATACCGCCGAACTGATCGCTACCGCCCACGATCAGGGTTACAGCGTACGGTCAGAAGTGTATGACGTGCTCACAGCCTACGCATCAGCCGGAATTGATCCAATCATGCCGTTGCTCAGGCTGTCTACCGGCAAGGACTCGATCGACGTGATCGGCTCAGCCCTCTTCACCGATTTGATCATGAGCGGTGAACTCACTCTGGAGGAGACGCAGCTCCTGCTGGCCATGCTGGGCCGCTTACCGACCGTGCTCTTCTCGCCAGCCCTTGGAGTGACAGGAGAGCTGTACAGCCCACAGCCGGAGATCCAGCTGCTCAGCCCTCGCGCCAAGCTAAGACCGACAGTAGAGGACGAGAAACTCACCCTGGAGGTCGACTTCCGTTGCTCCTATCATCTGCGCAACTACTACGGCAATGCTGACATGACCAAGTCCGACACGACCGAGGAAGTGACCAAGGATTTGGAGTCAAACCTCAACTTGGCGATTCAGAAGCTACTGGCAAAGTTGCAGGCGGCCAGAAGTGATCCCTTGGGCATTGGCCGGAAGCTGCGAGTGAAGAACAACCGGGAATACGACGACAACGCCTTCCGTGAAATGTGGGAGCAGGCGACGTTGGATATCACGGTCGACATGCACTACGTCCGTGACGGAACGCTGACCCAGACTGAGTTAAAGAAGCCATGACAAGCAAAAGAGCTGCGGGATTTGCCGCAGCTCTTTTGCTCGTCACAGAGCTAAACCAGATGGCAAGCCACGGACTGCCCGCTTCCCACATCCCTGAGCAGCGGTTCCTGCTCCTGACAAATCGGCTTGGCCAGCGGGCAACGCGGGTGGAAGCGGCAGCCGCTCGGCGGGTTCATCGAACTGGGGACTTCGCCCTGCAGCACGATTCGTTCGCGCTTCTGCCCCGGAGCAACTCTCGGGCTGGCCGCGAGCAGAGCTTTGGTATAGGGATGGGCCGGGTGCAAGAAGACGGATTCCCGGGAACCGGACTCGACGATTTGTCCGAGATACATCACCGCCACCTGCTGGCTGATATGCCAGACTACAGAGAGGTTATGGGAGATGAACAGATATGAAATGCCCTCCCGCTCTTGCAGCTCTTTCAACAGGTTGAGCACCTGTCCCTGCACCGAGACATCCAGCGCAGAGGTGGGTTCATCACAGAGCAGAATGTTCGGTTCCGAGGCCAGGGCGCGGGCGATGCCGATGCGCTGACGCTGTCCGCCACTGAACTGGTGCGGGAAGCGCCCGATCATCTCTTCGCCGAGACTCACCGCCTGAAACAGCTGTCGCACCCGCTCTTTGCGGTTGCCGTGGAAGCCGCGGACAATCAGCGGCTCCTCCACGCTCTGCCCCACAGTCATGCGCGGGTTGAGGGTGGCGTAGGGGTCTTGAAAGACCATCTGGGCTTCCTGCCGCAGTGTCTCCATCCCCTTGCTGCCGGAGAAGTCCACCATCTGATTATTTAGGACCACACTGCCGCCAGACGGCGCCTCCAGGCCACCGAGCATGCGGGCCACGGTGGTCTTGCCGCAGCCACTTTCCCCTACCAGGGCCAGCGTCTCGCCTTGCGCCAAGCGAAAACTGACGCGGTCCACCGCTCGCACTCCCCCAACGCTCTTCTGCAGGAAGCCCCGCTTGATCGGGAAGACCTTGCTCAGGTCTTCCACTTCCAACACATACTTCTCAACTGACGGCAACTTCATTCACCTCCTGGTCGACGGCGTCACCCCCGGCAGCGGCACAGTCTTCCCAGCCGAGAGTATGGCTGGCTTGGGCGCAGCGGGCAAACTGGGTTTCGCTTAGCGCCAGAATCGGCTGTGCTGACCGACAAGATTCGCTCGCGTGCGGGCAACGCTCCAGGAAGGCGCAGCCAGCGTGCTCCAGCGAACGAGGCACGGTACCGGGAATGCTGTAAAGACTATCCTGAGCCTCTCCCCAGCGCGGCAGGGACCGAAGCAGGCCCTGGGTGTAGGGGTGAGACGGCTGGGTGAACAGCTCCTTGACGGTGCCAGTCTCCACCACTTCACCGGCATACATCACGTTGCCGCGATCGGCATACTCGGCGATCAGTCCCAGGTCATGCGTAATCAGGATCATGGCCATGCCTGTATCCGCTTGCAGGGTTTTCAGTAGATCAAGAATCTGCGCTTGCACGGTTACGTCGAGGGCCGTGGTCGGCTCGTCGGCAATCAGTAGTTTCGGTTGCCCCGCTAGTGCCATGGCGATCATCACCCGCTGACGCATGCCGCCGGACAGCTCGTGGGGAAAGCTCCTGAGCCTTTTCTCGGGGTCAGCGATGCGCACCTGCTGCAGGTAGTCACCAGCAGCAGACAGTGCTTCCTTCTTGTTCATCTGGCTGTGCACCATCAACACTTCTGCTATCTGCTGGCCCACAGTGTACACGGGATTAAGGCAGGTCATCGGCTCCTGAAAGATCATGGCGATATCGCCGCCGCGCAAGGCGCGCCGTGCGTCCTCGGGCATGCTCAGCAGTTCTTCACCGTTGAACTTGATGCTGCCGGAGGTGATCCGCCCCGGGTGGCTGAGCAGGCCCATCACGGCTAGAGCCGAGACACTCTTGCCGGAGCCGCTTTCTCCCACGATTCCGAGCGTCTCCCCTGCCTGCAATGAGAGATCCACCCGGCGCACCACTTCGCGTTTGCCAAATGCGACGGACAGTTGCTGCACTGAGAGCAGTTCATACATCTGGCTCACTCTCCTTCCACCAGTTTCGGGTCAAGGGCGTCACGCAGGCCGTCACCCAACAGATTGAAGGCGAGCACCGCCAGCATGATCGCAACTCCCGGGAAGGTGGCAATATGGGGAGCGGTCTGGAAATAGACCCGACCCTGACTGAGGATGCTGCCCCAGCTAGCCTGCGGCTCCTGAATGCCAAAGCCGAGAAAACTGAGCGATGATTCCAGTAGAATCACGCTGGCCACGTTCATCGTGACCATCACGATCAGCGGCGACCAACAGTTAGGCAGCACATGCTTGGTCAGAATGCGCCAGTGGTTGGAGCCATAGGCCTTTGCCGCCTCCACGAACGGCTTCTGCTTCACCGAGAGAATCTCTCCCCGGAGCACCCTGGCGTAGCCAGTCCAGGAAGAGAGGCCGATCACGACCAGCACGCTGTTGAAGCTCGGGCCGATGATGGAAACGGCCGCGATCACCAGCAGAAACTGCGGAATAGTCATGAACACCTCGGCCAGCCGCATGATCGCCAGATCGATCCATCCGCCGAAGTAGCCGGCCAGGGAGCCAAAGATGATTCCGACACCTAGGGAGAGCACACCTGCCAGCAGACCCACAGTCAGGGATACGCGGGCGCCGTAGAGCATGCGGCTCCAGATGCAGCGACCAAGAGCGTCCTGACCCAAGGGGTACTCCCAACTCGGGCCGGCCAGGCGTTCACCGGTATGAACCTCTTCCGGGTCGTGCGGCGCGATCACGGGAGCGAAGACAGCGAGCAGAGTCAGAATGAGCAACACGATCGCCCCGGCGGTAGCCAGACGGTGATGAAACAGACGATTGAAGAATGACATCTGGCTCCCCTCCTAACTCAAACGTACGCGCGGATCGACCCAGGCGTAGAGCAGGTCAACCAGCAAGTTGGCGATGACAACCGCGACCGACATCATCAACACAATCGCCTGCACCAGGAAGAAATCGCGTTGGGTGAGTGCCGTCGTCAACAGACGCCCGATGCCCGGCCAAGCGAAAATCGTCTCCACAATCACGGTACCGACGATCATCAGAGCCAGCCAGTTGCCGAGAATGGTGACAATCGGGATCAAGGCATTACGCAAAGCGTGGCGAACGAGCACGACTCTTTCTCTTAGCCCCTTGGCCCGCGCAGTGCGCACATAATCCTCCCGCAGCACCTCCAGCATGCTGGTGCGCACCATGCGCATCAGGCTGGCCGCCCAGCTGAACCCGAGCACAAATGTCGGCAGCACGTAATGCATCCAGGTGCCGGTGCCGCTGGTCGGGAACAGATCCAGCTTGACGGAAAAGACGATAATCACCACCAGTGAGAGCCAGAAGCTGGGCATGGACATACCCACCAGCGCTACCACGCTAGAGACGTAGTCGGCCCAAGTCTGGCGCTTGGCCGCCGCGATAATCCCCAAAGGAAAAGCGATACCCAGCCCGAGCAGTGTCGCCCAGAAGTTTAGCTTCAGGGTGAACGGCAATCGCGAGGAGATCAGGTGTGTCACGGGCAGGTTGTAGATTACCGATCTGCCAAAGTTTCCTCGCAGCACCTTCCCTAACCAGAGCAGGTACTGCACGATGAATGGCCGATCAAATCCCCATTCTGCCCGAATAGCCGCAATTATCTCCGGCGAAGCCTCCCGCCCCGCCAACATGCGCACTGGATCCCCCGGGGAAAGGTACATCAAGCCGAAGACTATGAAGCTAATCCCCAAGATCAATGGGATAGCCAGTAGAACACGCTTGAGAATGTATTTAGGCACTTGCCTGCACCTCCCAGCAATATCGCATGATATTGCGATCTCAATAAGGTGATGACTGCGTAGCAGACATCAGTTTGTACCGCAACAACATCCGCAGGACGTTGTGATCTCCAATAAAGCGATGACTGCGTCAGCAGGCATCGGTTTGTACCTCCCAGCAATATCGGTACGATATTGCGATCTTTCGTAGGGGCGCCATGCATGGCGCCCGCTGCTGCGTAGCAAGCATCGGTTTGCACCGCTCAGCAGTATCCGTAAGAAAACGCAGTGGTATCATGACCTCCGCACGAGACGGGTCGCATGCATGCGACCCCTACGAGTAACGGAACATACGCCCTACTACTGCCGGATGGACCAGCAATCAATATGCGACCCCTGCTGATGACGGAGCATCACACGCCATCTTTGACGCAAGGCGGGCGCCGACCGGCGCCCGCAGATAATGACTCGACGCTATTTCGCCACGGTTACCTTGTAGAGCATCTGGTACTGTCCGGCCGGCGCCTCCACCATGCCGGTGAAGCCGGCGCTGACGGCTGCGAGCGAGTTCGGATGATACAACCAGATAGCTGCTACGTCCTCGGCCATGATTTCCTGGAAGCGATCGTAGATCACCTTACGCTTGGCTGGATCGCTTTCGGTACGACCTTGCTCGAGCAACTGGTCAACCTCTGCGTTGCTGTAGCACCAGTCGTTGAATCCGGCGTTGATGGAGCTGCTGTGCCAGTAGTTGAACTGGTCGGGATCTGGGCTCGGGCCCATGGAGAGCATCATGCCCTCGTAGTCACGGGCGTCCAGATAGTCGTAGAAGAGTGAGGTATCCAGGAACTCCAGGTTCATCTCGATGCCGACGGCCTTCAGCCAGTTCTGCAGCAAGACTGCCTGGTTCTTCATCTGCTCGTCGCCACTGCTCAGGCGAGTGGTGAAGCTGAGTCTCTGACCGTTCTTGGCCACGATTCCGTCCGCCCCTGCCTGCCAGCCGGCCTCGGCCAGCAGTTGCTTGGAGAGTTCGGGGTTGTAGTCGAACTTCTTGACGTTCGGGTTGTGCCATTCCGAGATGGCAGCGATTGGGCCAACACTCGGTTCGGCTGCACCCTGCATGATGTCGCGAATCAGGGTAGCGGTGTCGACTGCGTGGGCCATCGCTTGGCGTACCTTCAGATCCTTGAACAGCGGATTCTGATTGTTCTGCCCCAGATAGGCGAAGCGCAACTGCGGAATGGAGAATGTCTGCACGCTCTTGTCTGCCTCCAGGGTGGCGAAGTCCTCAGCCGTCAAGTTGGAGGCGTAGTTGATCTCTCCCTTGGAAAGGGCCATGGCGCGCACTGACGGTTCCGGAATCGGCCGGAAGGTAAGGGTCTCGATCGCAGGCTTGCCGTTCCAGTAGTCTGCATTGGCCTTGAGGGTGACATGGTCATCCGGCACCCACTCTTCGAACACAAACGGACCGGTACCAATCGGAGATTGGTTGTAGTTCTTCAGCAGCTCAGCACTGTTCAGATGCTCAGCCATGATCATGATGCCGGTCATCTTATCCAGGAAGGGGCCGTGTGGCTCCTTCAGGTTGAAGACGACGGTCAAGTCGTCCGGTGTGTCGATGCTACTGATCATGGTGTAGTTGTTGTGGCGCAGAGACTTGGTGGCCGGATCCAGCACCAGTTCGTAGGTGAACTTGACGTCGGCGGACGTGAACGCCTCTCCGTCGTGCCACTTCACATCCGGACGGAGCTTGAACGTCCAGGCCAGTCCGTTATCTGACACGCTCCACTCGGTGGCCAGTGCCGGTGTGAGCTCATAGTTTCCTTCGTATGTGACCAACGCTTCATGAATCTGAGAACTGACAGTGGTGGATACAGCATTCGTCAGCAGCACCGGAGCCAAGTCCTTGATGTCGGCGGTGAGAGCAAAGACGAAGTTGCTGTTGCTCACCTTCACTCCCCCGGAACAACCGGTGAGCACCAAACTGAGCGCGAGCCCCAGCGTCAATGCAGCCAGCAGCAGTTTCTTACCCATCATTTCTTCCCCCTCTTGTCTTATTGACCAGCTTTGGTCGCTTGCTTCTGCATTCCCGATGCACATAGTATCCCGTCAACCCACAAACTGTCATCTGGCGTCAAGTCTCAGTCCAATTGCCTTAGGGATCAACTGACACCACATTCTATAGTTTGAGACTTGACGCCCTACTAGGCATCTATATGCGAGGCTTAGGCATAAATATACACTCATACAGGTAATTATGCAATAGCCTTTCTGATCTTTTTCTCCACAACAGTGCAAGACTGTTTAGAACCTTGCTTCTCTACCTATCATTGCTCCCGCAGCAGGCGAGAGCGTTCAGAAAGTCCCTTTTCCCTGGGATCGTAGGGGCGGTCGCAATAGCATCCCATGAATAGCGCGAGAGAGACGATGGGTCGTCTCTCTCGCGTTTGGGTACGCAAATGCTCTCTGTAGGTTACGATGTGGCACCACAAGGGTCGCATTCATGCGACCCTTACGAGTGAGCGTGGTATGCATGGGCCTCGTAGGGGCGCCATGCATGGCGCCCGCTAGCCGATAGGCTTTTGCGACAGCCCTCGGGATCGGCTCGGCAGGCCGAGCCTCTACGAAGCAGAAACTGAACAGTCTCACAATCATGCACACAGACTGCATCACTTCTTCACACTGCATGCAGCGAGCGTTTCATCTGTTATTGCCTGCCGTTCACCATCACCAGGGCGCTCCATGCAGCACAACCCGGCGGTCTGTTGCGCCCTGCCTCCTCATATCATGGAATTGAGGAGGTGAACCGGTGCCCAAGTTCTGCTGGAACATCGCAGCACTCGTCATCCTGGCCATTCTTTCGAGCTTTGCCGCTGCGACTGATCCCGCCAGACATCAACTGCCGATGATAGAAAGGTTGTTAATGCCAATCTGGAAAGAACAGGCAAACAATTACGCTGAAGAAGCATTTGAACTGGTCTCCCAGCGAGTTGAGCAATGGCGTCGGCAGGGCGGCCATGGTGACGTCGGCATCTACTTGCAGGAGATCGGCAGTGGATTTGAATTAATGTATGACGCCTGGCATACGCAACTGGACGAGCAAGGCACGTACTCGGGCTACTATCACACTGCTTCCGTGGCCAAGTTGCTGATCGCCTATGCGGTCTACCACCTGGACGACCTAGGAGAGATCGATATTGGAGAACAAATCTTTGACCGAGTCACCGGACAGACCTACCAGATCCAGCCGTTGATCCAGCGCATGCTCACCCACTCGGTCAATCTCTACCACAATGTGCTGCTTCGTCGGCTCGGCCCAACGCTCGCCAACAACACCTTGGAACGCCTGGGCCTCGCTGCTTCCCGTCTCTCCCGTGAGCTCTACTACGCGCCCGGGACGTCCGACGCGACCTGACTGCAGCGCTACGGGACGCTGGAGGCGCCTCGCACAACCCCGTACGACCTGGGACAACTGCTGGCTTCCCTCGCCCGGGAAGACGTGCTTTCCCCTGAAAACAACCGCTTGTTTGTTGATGCGCTGAGCAACACCATCTACAACAGCCGAATTCCACAAGGGCTGGGCTTTCTGGCGCCGGTGGCGCACAAGACGGGCAGCAAGAACGCGGTCTATAACGATGCGGCGCTGGTGTTCTTACCCGACAACCCGTACGTTTTGGTGATTCTGACGCGGGGCGTGCCGGGTTCAGCTGAACAGTTGATGCGCCAAATCTCGCATGATCTCTATCTGTACGAGCAAAACCGCCTGCAAAGCGGCCTGAGCGAATGGGCAAGGCAATTGCACAGGAGCTTGCCAGCTGATTGACGAGAACATCGCACCAATTCTCTTTCAACTGAAATCTGCCATGCAGCGTTAAGTCTCAGTCAAGCTGAGTGTCCGTAGGCTCTGGGTGACGCAGCTTGAGACTTGCCGCAGCTACTAGTAACTGAGGAGGCTGGAATCGATGCAACGTACGCGCTCGTGGCTGTTGCTGGCCATCGTCGCAATTGTCCTTTCGGTCGCTTTGACCTCATTGAGAGAGCAACGTGCTCAGCAGACGCTGGTCATCGGCATCGACCCTACGTTTCCCCCGTTCGCCTCGCGCCAAGCCGACGGCCAGATTGTCGGCTTCGAAATCGATCTGGCAGAGGGACTGGCCAAACGACTGAACTGCCGCATTGAGCTCCGGGAGATTCCCTTTCGGGATCTGCTCACCAGCTTGCGAGACGGCCTGGTCAACCTGGTCATCTCAGGAATGCCGATTCGACAGGATCGCGAGGTCCTGGTCGATTTCACAGAGCCCTATTACGACGCCACCCAAGTTGCGGTGATCAGCGCTACCGACAAGAGGTGCGTGGAGAGCCCGGAGGACCTGACAGGCTGGCGCATGGCCGTACAGTTCGGCACAACCGGTGAGTTCGAAGCGCTCGCACTCAAGGGAACAGACCTAGATCCCAAGCTGTTGCGCATGGAGCAAGTTGCTGACATGTTCGCAGCGCTAGAGTCAGGCGATGCGGAAGTAGTGTTGGTGGATCGACAACTGGCAGAACGATACATCGCTGATAATCCGGCTTTTCGCATGGTGAGAATGACTTTCTGGGAAGAGAAATACGCGGTGGCAGTGCAGAAGGGGCAGGCGGAACTGCTGGAGCGAGTCAACACTGCTCTCATACGCTGGCTGACATCGCCAGCGTATGAAGAAGCCCTGAGATGCTGGTTTAGTTCCGAAGAATAGGCAAGAAAAAGAAGACGGGCAGCAAACTGCCCGTCTTCTTCCATTCAGATTGTCAGCCGGAGACTGACAACTGCGTCTATCCAGGTGGCACCTGGATGCTGCCTGATAGCCGGTAGTCCGAAGTGAGTGTCCTGAGCCACGAAGACAATGAGTTGACAGCGTTACCTAGCTATCAATGAGTTGTCTCTGTTACCGCTGCGAGTGATGATCGGCAGACAGCACACTGGTGGTCAGAACCGGATTGAACTGATGAGCAACTCTCACTATCGGATTACATCTCTATTGTGCGCAGTAGTCTCGTCCTTACTCCGGTAGTTTGTGGATGAGATTCCAATTCTCATGCTTGCGGCAATCGATAAAGGTCCTGCTGCACTAGGCGCTCGGCTCGCTCTCGCGACTTTCCGCCGTCCGCCAGTGCCTGCTCCAAGAACTCCGGGTGCTCCATGATGAATGTGCGCATGCTGGCAAATGGATCCGATAAGTAGCCTTCCACTAGCTCGGCCTGCTCGGTCGTGAGGTAACCCTGTGCTTTCGCCTCGGCAAACAGCTGGCTATCAATCTGCACCAGACTCTGCATCTCCACCTGCTGCTGACGCAATGCCTCAAAGCCACCCTGCTTGCGGTCCACAATCGTCAATGTCTCTGTCATGGAAGCCCCTCGACTCTGCAACGCCGGAATCCAGGCACGTAGATAACTGGATGCTTCGGTGATCAAATCGGAAATATGCAGCAGCCTCTGCCCCGACAGGTCAGTAGCGAACAGAGGAGCCTCTGCCCCACTCGTGACCACCGCCTGGTCTTTGTAGATCAGAAAATGCGGTTTGCCCAACAACTCGGCTGGAAGCAGTGAGAAGAACCAGTCCCGTCGCTCACCACCACAGAAGCCGTCATATTGCTCCCACGCCAGATTCTGCCGAATGTACTGCACGAGCGCATCAGTCACCTGCTGAAAGACCGTATCAGAACGGTAGTTCTCCCAGAGAGCCGTCCGCACCAGCGTGGAGCAGGTCAGCTGGTCGTGCTTGTTCTGGTCAATCAGATTGAGCAAAGCGTTGGCCTGCTGTTCACTGCCGTAGAGAAAGTGCGTGTTCACGTAGTACGGCCCAATCAGCCCTGACGTATACCAGAACGGGTGGTCAGCGGGAGAAACCCGAATCGCGCCAGTCTGAAACAGCCACCCGACGATTTGCTTGGCTAGAGACGATTTGGACATGTCGATTCCCCCTTTAGTTCTAGAGAATAGTCGATACTGGGCAGGCGCCAGAGGCACCACCCACCATACTACAGAAGCCGGTCGCGCAGGCGCCCGATGTCCGGAATGAGCAATCCTCCGCGCACGACTCTGATCAGTCCTTCCCGTTTGAGTTCTCCCAACATGCGGGTGAAGGTCTCTCGGGTCGTTCCAGCCAGATTGGCCAGTTCTTCGCGGGTAGCGCTGAGGAGCAAATGGGCGCCCTCGGGACGGAAATCGCCAGATTGCTCCGCCAGCTGAAGCACCAACTCCCCCACTCGGGTGAACGCATCCTTCAGGGCCAAGTCCCGCAGCTGAGATTGAGCCATTCGCAACCTGCGCGAGAGTAACCGCAACAGGCTGACGGCCAAATCGTTGTTCTCCTTCAGCAGCGAAAACAGGTCTCTGTTTCGCAGGATGCCGACCGCCGAATCCTCTGCGGCTGTGGCGGTTGCCGGATACGGTCCGCTTTCAAACAGCACGACCTCGCCAAAAACCTGCCCGGTCTGCATGAAGTGGATGATCTTCTCTTTGCCATCGGCAGTCGTGGTACTGATCTTCACCCTGCCACTGGAGACGAAGTAGACGGCGTCTCCTGCCTCACCTTCATGGAAAATCGGGCTCCCAGCCAAAAAGGTCTTCACCTGCAGAATGCGAAAGATAGGTCGAAGCTCCGCATCAGATAGTTCAGAGAAGATACCTACAAGTCGAAGATCCTCTGGTTTGAGCAATGCTTCACCCCCGTTCGCGTCAGGCAGCATCGCCAGCACCGGCTAGAGTTGCTGCATGGACATGCCCTTGAGCAGGTTCTGGAGTAGGAGGACGCTGGTCACTGACCCGACGCCTCCCGGAACCGGCGTGACATGGCCTGCGACTTCACTCACGGCTGCGAAATCCACATCGCCGACGATGCCATTCTCAGTTTCGTTGATGCCGACGTCCACCACAATCGCACCCGGTTTGACCATATCTGCTCTGAGCAGGCCAGGTCGACCAACGGCGGTGATCACAATGTCGGCTCGAACGGTGTGGCTTTTCAGGTCACGTGTCTTGGAATGGCAAGTAGTCACTGTGGCGCCCTTCTTCAGCAGCATGGCTACCAGCGGCTTGCCCACCGTCTCCCCCCAACCCACGATCACTACTTCCTGGCCGAACCAGTTCAGCCCGGAACGTTCCACTATCTCAATACAAGCCACGGGTGTCGCGGGGCATAATCCATCCATGCCGGAGGCCAAATATCCGCGGTTCAGAGGGTTCACGCCGTCCACGTCCTTATGTGGATGCACAACAGCCATTACCGCATGCCGATCAATTTGCTTGGGCAGCGGCAGCTCGATCATGATGCCATGCACGGCAGCATCAGCACTCAGCTCCTCCACCAACTCCAGCACCTGCTGCTCGCCAGCTGACTCCGGCAGTTCATGCAGAACGAACTGCACGTCCACCTTTTCGCTCAGCTTCTGCTTCGCCTTGGCGTAGTAGACAGATGCGGGATCATTGCCTACCAGCACCACGTCCAACCGCGGGTTGACGCCACGACTGATCCACTTGCCCGCCTCGGCCTTCACTTCTTCGCGAATTACTTTGGCAATCGCCTTCCCGTCCATGAGTTTTGCTGTCATATGTGAACCTCCCTTGAGTGTGGGTCGCTAATCTGAGCACCGGCGTGCTTGCCACCCGATATGTCGTTATATTATATCCTTTTTCAAACGCTCTGGTAAACTTTCACGATTCAGACCCAGCGGGATGGTTCTGAAGACAACCGTCCTACTCCAAAGCAGGATTTTCCTGAGCCTATAGCGTATGCAGTAACATCAGTTTAGTTTGGCCGCATGCGCAATGTCTGCTGACCCATCGGCCAGACTAGCAGATGAAGGGCGTGCCGGGTTGGCTCAGCCTAGCCGCTTCTCGACCAGCGCTTTTATTGAAGATCGCAGCACTTCGTGCGAGACTGTTCAATTTGTCCCCCGTAGCATGCTGCGGGGTCTACGGTAAGAAGAAAAGCGACTTTCTGAACGATCTCTCGTGCTGCTGGCGGTACAAGCCGCTAGTCGCCAAGCGACTAAGCGCTTTTATTGAAGATCGCAGCACTTCGTGCTGCTGGAGAGGATGATGACCGTGCTCACGCAGGAGGAGATCCGCAGATGGCGACAAGAGTTCCCTATTCTATCCACTATGGTGCACTTGGCAAACTGCTCGCAAAGCCCACAGAGCAAGACGGTCCGACACAGCATTGAGGCCTACATGCGCAGTTGGCGTGAAGAAGGTATGAACTGGGACGCATGGATAGCCAAGGTCGATGCCGCAAAGCGCCAGTTCGCCAGGCTGATCAATGCAGAGCCGGATGAAATTGCAGTGACAATGTCGGTGTCCGATGCCACCATCAATGTTGCCAGCGCTTGTCTGCCAGATCAGTGGAAGAACAAGATTGTGACTACGGCCGCTGAATTCCCGACCATCGGCCAGATCTGGTTGGCGCAGCAGCGTTTCGGCTGGCAGGTTGATTTTGTGCCGGTACGGGACGGCCAACTCTACCTGGAGGACTATCGGCAAGCGATAGACGATCGCACAGCCCTTGTTTCCGTGACCCACGTCTACTACCAGAATGGCTTCAAACAGGATCTGAAGACCATCTCCAAGCTGGCACACGACCATGGCGCCCTCTTCTATGTCGACGCTTATCAGTCACTTGGCACGACCCCGGTTGACGTCAAGGCAATGCAGATCGACATGCTTTCCTCTGGAGTGCTCAAATACTTGCTTGGTCTACCCGGCATCGCTTTTCTCTATGTGCGGCGTGAGCTAGCTGACCAACTACGGCCAGCATCAACCGGTTGGTTTGGACAACAGAACCCGTTCGCCATGGAAGTCAGCCGCTTGGATTACGCCACGGGCGCCAGGCGCTTTGACACTGGCACGCCGCCAATCATCGCCGCTTATGCTGCGGAGGCCGGCCTGTCCCTGATCAATCAGGTCGGTGCTGCCGAGATCGGTCAGCGCATTCAGGATTTGGTGCGTTTCACTCTCGCCGAGTCGGAGGATCATGGTCTAGAGGTGCTCGGGCCACGGGACCTGCGTCAGCGCGGTGCTGCTGTAGCGATTGCTGTCCCTGATTCGCATGGGATTGAAGAGAGACTGAAGCAACGAGGAATGATTCTCTCGGCGCGCGGCCCGGCTATTCGCATCGCCCCCCACTTCTTCTCGCTGGAGGAGGAGATCAGCAGGGCGGTGGTGGGAATCAGAACAGAGCTGGATGCTCACAAGTAGGATTTGGACAAAGGAAAGAGCCTCACCCTGGCGAATAGTCGAACTATACACTCGAGACAGGGAGGCGAAGAAATGTTTGACCTGATGATCAGGCATGCCCGGGTAATCGACGGCACCGGCAGCCCCTGGTTCAGCGGAGACGTCGCTATCAAAGACGGGCGCATCGCAGCTATGGGGCCTAAGTTATCCGCGAAAGCAAAAGAGGAGATCGACGCAACCGGTTTGACCCTCACTCCTGGATTTATCGACATTCATTCCCACTCAGATTTCTCGCTGGTGGTTGACGGCAGTGCAGAAAGCCGCCTGTTGCAGGGCGTGACCACGGAGATCGGAGGCAACTGCGGCCTGAGTCCGGCGCCAGTCTTGCCGGAACGTCTGGACATGCTGCGGAAATACTCGGCATTCCTCACGCCAGATCTGGAGTGGAGCTGGGAGAGCTTCGGCGAGTTCCTGCAGAAGGTGGCTGAGAATCGGCCTGGGGTGAATTTCGGTGGGATGGTCGGTCATGGCACGCTGCGAGTGGCAGCCATGGGTTTTGACCGCAGACCGCCAGAAGAATCAGAACTGGAAACGATGCGATCGCTGCTTCGGGAGAGCATGGAGCAAGGCGCGTTTGGGTTTTCCACTGGCCTCATCTATCCACCAGGATGCTACGCCGACACCGATGAACTGGCGGCAATAGCCGAGGTGTTGGCTCCCTACGGCGGTATCTACGAGACTCATATGCGCAATGAAGGCGACAGCATTTTGGATTCGATCGATGAGAGCGCGGCGGTGGGAGAGCGCGTCGGCATCCCGGTGCAAATCGCCCATCACAAGGTTGTCGGACGGCATAACTGGGGTCGCGGATCGGAGAGTCAGAACCGCATCGCGCATTGGCGCGCGCAAGGGCTGGACATCGCCAACGATCAGTATCCATACACAGCATCCAGCACCACCATCACCACCATCTTCCCGGATTGGGCGCACGAGGGCGGAGTTGACGGTCTGCTGATGCGCTTGACCACTCCCGATACTCGCAGTCAGTTGCTCGCAGAGGTGGCGGCGAAGATGGCCAAGCAGTCCCGCCGGTTTGAGGACATTCTGATCGCCTCGGTCAATCTGCCGGAGAACAAGCATTTGGAAGGCAAGACCGTGGCGGAAGCGGCCGCGGAGGTCAATGCCGATCCGCTGGAGTTCTGCTTTGACCTGGTTGTGGCGGAAAAGGCCGGCGTGGCTTCGGTCGTGTTTGGCATGGATGAGGCGGATGTGAAGACGATTATGGCACACCCGTTGACCATGATCGGCAGCGACGGTTCCTCCATGCCCATCGCGGGTCCGGGCAAGCCGCACCCGCGCAACTTCAGCACCTTCGTTCGGGTGCTGGCCAAGTATGCCTTGGCTGAACAGGTTATCTCTCTGGAAGAAGCGGTGCGCAAGATGACGTCACTTCCGGCCAGCAGAATGCGCCTGTTCGACCGGGGGATGATCCGCCCCGGCGCATGGGCCGACTTGGTGCTGTTTGACCCGGCAGATCTCGCTGAGACGGCCACCTTCGCCGCCCCGCGCCAGGCGCCGACCGGAATCAAGCGGGTCTTCGTCAACGGCCAGCTGGCAGTCAAGGATGGGCAGGTGACCGGCGTCCGAGCCGGGCAAGTCCTGCGCTTTGGAAAATAGGAACATGCAAAGGAAGGATGAGACGAAGGGCCAGACCCTTCGTCTCATCCTTCAGCCGATGCCCATGGTTCGCGTCATCTGTGGCAAGAAGGTCCGTCCCCACTGCCACGCTTTACGGTCGTACGGTCAGGCGACAGGGTCCGGCGATTACCCGTCCGATCACGGCAGCGGTTACCCCTGCGTCGGTCAGGGCGGACAGAACCCTCTCGGCGTCTGCCCCAGGTACGGCAGCCAGCAAGCCGCCGGATGTCTGCGGATCAAACATCAAATCCTGCGTCGCGAGCGAAACTTCGGGGTCAAAGTGAACGCTCTCCCCCACAAACTCGCGGTTACGGTAGGCACCGGCGGGAACGAGGCCCATGGCCGCAGTCTCCAATGCGCCCGGGAAGATGGGAAGCTGGTTCGCGATCAGTTCCATCCCCACTCCGCTGCCTTCAGACATCTCCAGCAGATGCCCCAGCAGACCGAAACCGGTAATGTCAGTGCAGGCTTGTACCTCGGTCTCCCGGCGCAGCACCTCTGCGGCCTCCCGGTTGAGGGTGACCATGGACTGCACCATGGCGGCTTCCTGATTTGGCGGTAGTAGGCCTGCCTTGAAGGCAGTGGCCAAGAGTCCGGTACCGAGTTGCTTCGTTAAGATGAGTGCATCGCCTGGGCGTGCCCCCACATTGCGCCAAATCTGCCCGGGATGAATCATCCCGGTCACGGACATGCCGAATCGCGGCTCCGGGTTTTCCACCGTGTGGCCTCCCAACAGAAGCACACCGGCCTCAACCAGCTTGTCGGACCCACCGCGAATGACTTCGCCCATTTCGTCTACCGTGAGACAAGTGGGGAAACAGGCGATGTTCAGCGCCGTGAGCGGAATACCCCCCATAGCATAGACATCGCTTAAGGAGTTGGCAGCGGCGATCTGCCCAAACAGATAAGGTTCATCCACAATCGGCGCGAAGAAGTCCACCGTCTGCACTAACGCCTGCTGCTCGTTGATCTGGAAGATGCCAGCGTCATCGCTGGTCTCGGGGCCGACCAAGACTCGTCTGTCGGTCAGTTTGGGCAGTTTGCTCAGTACTTGATCCAGGGCACCCGGCCCCAGTTTGGAGGCTCAGCCGGAAGTGCTGGAGAGTTCTGTCAGACGGTGCCTGCGCGCACTGCCCAGTGCAATCGCGCAGACCTGGTTGTTTTCGTTCATCTCATTCCCCCCTTTTCAGGAACTCCTGTCCCTTCGCCCTCAGCCTGGTCAGCAACTGCTCTGCTGCCAGCGTACGAAAACGATCGGGGTGAGCTACCAAGGAGAACCCCCGCTTGATGCAGAGTCCCTGCACTTGCACGGTGGCTACCCGACCTAGTGCCAGCAGATCAGCCAACGCCCACTTGGAGCAAAAGGCATAGCCGACACCTGACTGAACCGCGGTCAGGACGGAGCTGCTGCTGCCAACTACCAATACGGTCGGCAGCGTCTCTGGCTCCAAGCCCAACTGCGCGAGAGCCCGCTCATATGTCTCGCGCGTACCCGAGCCTGGCTCCCTGGCCACGAACGGGTTATGTAACAACTCCTCTGGAGAAATGCACTGGCCTGCCCAGCGATGATTGGCCGCGACCGCAATCAGCAGTTCATCAGACGCCAGATGGCTGGTCAAAGCGCGCGAGCTGGGCGGCAGGCTGCCGATCACCCCGAAGTCGATGCGCTTGTTCTCAAGCCAGTCCATGATCTGCTCGCTGTCTCCGATCTCCAAATGTAATCGCACCTTGGGATGCTCCATCACGAAGTCAGCAAGCAGCCTCGGCAAGATGTACTCGCCTGGAATCGTGCTTGCGCCTATCTGCACGGGACCACTCACTTCTCCCGTCAGTTGGCTGACCAGTGTTTGGGTCTGCTGCAGCCTGTGAAAGACCTCGTCCGCAAACTGCACCAAAGCCTCCCCAGCCGGCGTCAGTTCGCAGGTGCGAGCATTGCGCACAATCAACTGGGCCCCCAATTCCTCTTCGAGCGACTGAATCTGCAAACTGACCGCTGGCTGCGTCAACCCGATCTGCCTGGCCGCTGCAGAGAAATTACCGTACTCGCGGACCGCGAGCAGGGTTTGCAGGTAGTTGAGGTTCAAAGACATCACCCCATAACTGAAACTTATGATTTACGCCAAGAGAATTATATCCCTGCACTCCCTGCGATTCAAGCGATATCTGTTACAGAACAACAAAGCGCCGCAGATAGCCTGCGGCGTCCAGCAGCACTGGCGTGCTGCTTACTTATCCACTACGAAGATCACGCCATTGGCCAGCTTGTGTACCCAGCCGTGCATGAACCGAGCAAACTCGGTGGCCAACTGCTCCTGTTCCTCCTCAGAGCTAGCCAGGATGATTGGGGCACCGGACGAAAGCACTTTTCCCTCCTGCGCCACGAAGATCCCCATGATCCCCTTCTTCTCACTCACTCGCTCACCTCTATTTGATAATCTTCTTCACTGCCTCCAGGACCGGCACTTGACCGAGCACCTGTAGGGTAGATGCCGGCTCCTGGCGCACCGGCACAAAGGCTAACGCAACCCGACCGTCCGAAAAGTTGCGGTGGCTAGCAATGTAGCGTTCGAGCCCCATCAACCGGGAGACTTCATGCTCCATCGCCTGCCGCTGGCCGATGTTGCCGAGCACCAGCGCGGCATTCTCATCATTCGGCTCCAAGATGATCCCCAATCCATCAGCCATGATCCGATGTTGCACCTTGCTCGATCCGACGTTCATCACGAAGATATCGTCCACATACAGGCTGGCGCCATCAAAGGACAGCTTGCCCTGCCGCAAAGTAGCGATGTCGCTGATTTGCTTGCCTTTAGTGAACAAACGCAATAGCAGGAACGCCAGGCAGCCCGTCACCGCGCCGACCAGCGTCCGCACGGGCAGTGTAGAGAACTGGATGCTGGCAACGGTGCTGGTAAGGAAGCTGGAGATCATGGCCATGTAGTTGCGACCTTCCAGAGTCTTGGCTATGCCGTCAATGTAGGCCTTGCCGCGACCGCTGTTTTCACTGCTTTCCAAGTTCTGCAGGGCGTCCCGCTCGGCTTTGCGCACATCGCGAAACTGCTGGATGGCCAGCGTCAAGAAGGTGACAGCGGTGAAGTTGCGCGAAAGTAACGCCGGCACAGCCACGGCCCCAATGGCAGCTGCGATGAAGCCTGTGGTGAGGTGAATCAGATAGGCATTGGGATAGGTCGGATACTGGCGGTAATCTACTTTCAGGATTAGCCAGCGGGCCGTGAAACCTACCAACAGACTGACGAGTATAACTGCCAACTCAGCTTGGCCAAGCATGTCTTTGTCCGGGGACAGCGAAATCACCTCCCAGCAGCGCCTTACTGCTAGAATCAGCCATCCCGACAGCGTTTATTCCCCGCGCTGTGCGTCGTTTGGGCGAAGCAAAAGCAGGTACGAACTCGTACCTGCTGCGAACCTGGCTAACGCTTACCCTTCTTAGGGCGACGATCGTCGTCTTTCTCATCCTGAACTGGCTCTCGCTCCAGCCATTCCATGAACAGGGCTCGGTCGTTCTTCTTCGCAGCAGACGGGCTCTGCCGCCGCTTGCTAGCGGCCTGCTGCTTGGCCTGCTCCTTTGCCACCAACTGCTCCTTCAACTGCTGCATCAGCGGCGAAGCCAGTGGCATATTGGCCGGTATGGCGGCCCCGGGGCGCTTGGCGAGTTCGCTCTTCACCTGCTCCACAAACGCGCGCAAGCGAACTGGATCATGCACGTCGGCATTGCGGATCCTGAGTAGCCGATAGCCGACCTGGAGCAGATGCTCTTCTTTGCTGGCATCTCGACGCATGTTGTTCCGGGCATAATGATGATAGCCATCGACTTCGACCACCAAGTGTCCCTCAACGATGATGTCCACCTCGAGGTTGTCGATGAAGACGTTGCAGGAGATCCCCAGCCCTGCGGCTCGCAGGGCCTCGGCCACTTTGGCTTCTGCTGTAGTCACGTGAGACAAGGCGCTATCACCTCCTTCAGCGCTGGCCCGTTGTATGCGGATCAGATCATTGTTCTAAAACCAATAAATTTTGACTTGTTAACTTGTTACTTCTGCTATAATGATAGTAACATAACTTGAACAATCCAAGAACGGTTTAGGGTCGCACCCCTAGGGACATGTTCTAGCTCCAGGAGGTGATAATCAGTTGCTGCCAAAGGAATGGGAAGATTTCTTCAACTTGATGCCGCGGATGATGAAGCGGATTCACGAGAAGTCCCCAGGCGATGAGCCAAGGCCGATGCTGGAGTACACAGCAGCCCAGATCAATACATTGCGGGCGATCGCAGGCCGGGACGAATGGCGAATGAGCGATCTCTCTCATCGTCTGCGGGTTTCAGCCGGTAGCCTGACCACGATGATCAATCGTCTGATCGAAGCGGGCCTGGTCCAGAGGACCCGCAGTGACTTGGATCGACGGGTAGTCACGGTCAAGCTGACCGACAAGGGCAAGGACTTGCTGACAGCTTCCAGGAAGAGAGCCATGCACAACTTGCACGACCTGCTGGCTGGCCTTCCTGCCGATGAGCAGGCCAGACTAAACGGAGCCCTCAGCACGGTAGTGGATGTGCTGAACAAGATCTTCTAAACCCAAAGCCCCGAACGTATCGGGGCTTTGTCGTCCGGCGGCTTCCAGCACACTTCTCCCCCACTTGCCAAGCGAGTGCAGTGGGAGGGGACAGAACGTACCAGAGTGCTTTGGACGCAACTAGAGCAGTCAGATTAGGAGGCATGATCTTTGTGTACGGAGGAGAGTCAAACTTCAGCGGCTTGCTACTGCACGGGACAAGGCACGTCTTCAAAGGCACCAGAAGTAAGGATGGTGAACTGAACATAAGCTTTGCCAAATTTGAAGACTACATCTGGCAGCGAGCCAAACGCCTTGCTCTGCTTGTGGCGGCATCACTGGTGGTACTGACAGCGGCGTGGCTAGCCGAGAAGGTGAACTTGCCGCGCTGGATCTACGAACCCAGCATGCCTCCCCTCACCCTATGGGCCTTTGAGCTAGTAGTGAGCTTCGTCGTCGGTCGCCTGACCCCAATTGGGGGGTTTCACGCAGCCGAACACCAGGTGATTGCCACGCTCTCCGAAGAAGCCCTGACACCAGATCGCGTGAAAGTCGCCAAACGGACACATGACAAATGCGGCACGGTCACTTATGCTCTCGGTCTCTTGCTGGCGCTGCCAGCTGCTCTGCTGACCAGAAATGCAGACGCGTATATCCGCATGCGCCTGCTGATTATTCCGGCAATCGGCATCCTCAGACTGCAGAGGCTGGGGCCTGCATTGGCCTTCGGTCATCTCTGGCAGAGATTTGTGTCCACCCGGGAGCCAAATGAAGAGCAGCTGCAGTTGGCGCTGGTCTGCGGACAGAAACTGTACGAACTGGAGCGAGCAGAGACAGCCGTTGACCAACGTGAGATGGGAAATCTGCGGAGAGGTCGGGACGGTGGAGTGCCTCAGAGGAGGGGCAACGGCAGGTAGTTCCTGCTGCAGAGAAGGCTCGGGAAGTCTCGTCAGGGATACACAAAATGGCTCCGAGAAGTCGGAGCCATTGGCTATTCTATTGGCGGGAGTATGTGGGAATCGAACCCACCCGACGCTTTATTAGAACGTCGTGCCGGATTTGAAGTCCGGAAGGCACACCAGAACCTATCTACTCCCAAAGGGTATTGTAGCACGCTTGCGAGGCGTGCGCATCAATAGTATAGAGCATGAGCCATTCCTTTGTCAAAGCCTAAACCCATAAGCTGTGCTAATGATGCGCTCCTGCCTTTTCTTACTATTCCCATTTTGCCGGAAACAGCAGATGTGTACGGACATTTGTGGTAGAATTGTTTTCGGCACTGAAAATTACGGGAGACATGATAATGAGCAAATCAACTTTTCGCGAGCGGCTGGGTCAGAGCTACTTGGGCAGGATCCAGCGGTTTCGCAAGAACGCCCAACTGTACCTAATCTGCATCGCGCTCGGGCAAATCAGTCTAGGGGCCTATAGCGTCACCTATAACCTCTACCTGAGATCGCTCAACTACTCCACATCCACCATTGGCATTCTGGTGTTCGTGGAAACTCTGGCCGCCGGATTGGCTTCTCTACCAGCTGGCATCTTCAGTGACAGGTTCGGCAGACGCCGCAGCCTCTATTATGCGATCATCTTGAGCGGTTTGGCCGCCTTCGGACAGATCACATTCACTCAGACGTTGCCGCTGCTGATGTTCTTCAACTTCATGCGCGGCAGTTCCAATACCTTCCGCACCATTTCGCAGGCGCCTTTCCTGATGGAGAACAGCGATCCAGAGGAGCGCGTTCACCTGTTCTCGGCCAATCAGGCGCTTTCGACCATGGCCTCGGTGCTGGGTAGCGCCATCGGCGGCGCTCTACCCGCTCTGCTGCTCAGTCAGGCGTTCATCGGTGGCCTGGAGATCAGCGCTCTACGCTGGACACTGGCGCTCTCCATCGGGTGCTACTTCCTGGCGGCCATTCCTGTCTTTTTTATCCGCGAGATCCCGCAGCAGCATAAGCCTCGCCCTGCCTTGACGGAACTGGCAATGGCTCTCCGGATGCCGAACATCAGGCACATGGCCGTGTTCAACGCTTTCATCGGCATGGGAGCCGGCATGGTCATCCCCTTTTTCAACGTCTTCCTGCGCGATCAGCTCGGCGCTTCCACGGCCGAAGTTGGCAGCATCATGTCAGTATCACAGATTGTGCTGACGGTGGCAGTGCTGGTCAGTCCCGTTCTGGCTAACCGCTTCGGGAAAGTACGTGCCGTAACCATGACGCAGATGTTGTCTATTCCATTTTTGTTGACAGCTGGGTATGTTCCAAGCCTGCGCATCGTGGCCGTCGCCTATTGGCTGCGCCACGCGTTGATGAACATGTCCTCCCCCATCTCTGGCACTTTCGCCATGGAAATGCTCACCGGCAATCAACGCGCCACCGCCAACAGCGTGTTCAATATGACAAATCAGATCACCAGAGCAATCGCCGGTGCGTTAGGCGGCTGGATGATGGAACATATGGGCAACTCCTCGCCGTACATCGTCACTGCCGGTCTTTACCTCTGCGCCACCATCTACTATCGCAAACACTTCACTCCGGTGGAAATGCAGATGCGGGAGCAGGAGCAACAGGCATTGGCCACAGCGACGGATTAATTTGGTCGGATGAGTCAATAGTCCGTCCCCTGACTCAAGAGCAGAGACTGCCTGCGGCAGTCTCTGCTTTCTTACGTCTAGCCCGAAAACTGAGGGTGCAACACACGCACATCACCTTTGCGCTGAGTAACTCGTTGAGCATCAAAATAATCGAGCAGCGCCAGCGCATACTTGCGGCTGGTCTGCAACTGGTCTCGCAAATCGGCCAGCGTAATGCTGCCCTGCCCGCGCACAAACTCAACCACTCTCGCCTGCGCGGCTGCGACGGCCTCTGTCGAGAAGGCGACATCAGCATTCACCCTAGTTACTTCCTCCAGCAAGGCCATCGCCTGCACAACTTCCGTGATCCTCTCCGGTGTCTCTGCCAACTGCAGAGCTAGCTCTCCCAACTCCGGTGGAGAATAGGGGTTCTCGCCGAGGGCCGTGAGCACTGCCTCCCGAATGCGCTGGTTCTGACCAGTGAAGGATACCGTGAACTCAGCCAGCAAAACTAGGCCGCCCTGCAGGCGGAGCTGGCCTTCGCCTACGATCAAGGTGAGCAAGCTGTTGTAGAGTTTGCCTTGCGCCGAGATGTTCAAGCGGCTCCGCAGTTCCTCCTTGGGCATCCCCGGCCGCAGCGGAAAACGCCTATGGAAATCGTTCACCAGCTTGACTGCGCGCGTCACCAAGGACTGCAGGTACTCGCTGTGCAGGTAGAAGGGACGTCCGTCGATCACGAGCGAGATCGCCAAATCGTGCTCAAGCAGTTCCTCCAGTGCCGGTTCCAGCAACTCAGCCGGGCGACCGGCCAAACGAAACAGTTCGTCAGCGTTCGGAAACTGGTCACTGTGATTCAGCAGCGTCTGGTTCAGAATCTCCAAATCCCCGCCGCTCTCGCGCTGCATCAGTTCGCGGATGCCTTCCTCCTTGAAGCGCTTGCGCTTCTTGGGATGCGCGTCCAACACGGTGCCGCCGCCAATCGTGTACATGGGAGAATAGGTGCGCACCACAAAACGATCGCCTGCCTGCAGTGCCACGGGCTCTTCCAGGCGCAACTGCACGAGGGCCTTCTCGCCTGGCAGGAGCAGTTCAGCGTCCAACAGGACTGCCCGGCAAAGCACTTCGCTAGTTCCGGTATAGAGGCGCAGACGGTCGCGGTTCTGCAACGGCTTGTCTGCATCAGCCAACAGGTCCAGGCGCACATCCAGCATCAAGGTGCTGCGGAGCAAGCCAGGCGCCGCCAGCACCTTCCCCCGCTCCAGGTCTGCTACCTCCAGCCCGGCCACATTCATGGCTACTCGCTGCCCAGCATGGGCAATCTCGACTTTCTGCCCGTGCACTTGAATGGAGCGAATACGCGTCTCCCGATTTTCTGGGTAAACCTCGGCCTTGTCACCAACACGCACTGTGCCAGCCACCAAGGTGCCGGTGACTACAGTGCCGAACCCGGTGACACTGAAGACGCGGTCAATGGGCAGGCGAAACGGCAAGTGCTCGTCCCGGGCGGGTACCGTCTCCGTCATCTCGTCTATCGCCTGCACCAACTCATCGAGACCCTGTCGAGTGACGGCTGAGACCGGGATGATGGGAGCATCTGCGAGAAAGGTACCCTGCAAGCGAGTGCGGGTATCGTCGAGCACCAAGTCAAGCCAATCACTGTCCACCATGTCCGTCTTGGTTAAAGCAACCAGCCCGCGCTTGGTTTCGAGCAACGAGAGAATATGCAGGTGCTCCACCGTCTGGGGCATGATGCCTTCATCCGCAGCAATCACGAGTACAACAACATCGATGCCGCCAGCCCCGGCCAGCATGTTCTTGATGAAACGCTCGTGCCCCGGCACATCCACAATCCCCGCTCGTCGTCCACTGGGCAGATCAAAGTAGGCAAAGCCCAAGTCAATGGTAATCCCGCGCTCCTTCTCCTCCCGCAGACGGTCTGTGTCGATGTTGGTCAGGGCCTTGACCAGGGTGGTCTTGCCGTGATCTATGTGTCCTGCAGTACCGATGATCACATGCTTCATTCAGCTTCCACCCCCAAGGCCGCGAGCAAAGCTTTCTGCACAGCCTGCTCTTCTCCCGGCTGCACTGTCCGCAGGTCGAGCAGCACTTGGTCCTGCCGGATGCGCGTGAAGACAGCTGTTTCGCCCAGCCTCAGCCTGCTCTCCAGCGCGTCGCTGCTCATGCAGAGCGGGCGCACCGACAGCGCCGAGCTCGGAAACTCATACCCAGGAAGCGAGCCGCCCCCCACCTGCGCCAAGCTGTCCACCACAGCCACTTTGGCTCGTTCTGTCAGCCTGGCAGCAAGTTGTGATTGCAGCCGCATCGCTCTTTGCCCAAGCTCAGCTGCGGACAGGGCCAACATGCGCAAGGTGGGAATCTCGGCGACGGCCTTTGCCGGATCACGATAGAGTCGCAGCGTAGCCTCCAAGCCGGCCAGAGTGAGTTTATCAATGCGCAGAGCCCGAGTGAGCGGATGCTGACGCAAGCGGCCGACAGCCTCTCGCCGACCGACGATGATCCCCGCCTGTGGTCCTCCCAGCAGCTTGTCGCCGCTGAAGGTGACCAAGTCCATCCCAGCCAGCAAAGACTCCTGGACGGTCGGCTCGTGGATGTGCCCAAGCCGCTCCAAGTCCAGCAACACTCCGCTGCCCAGATCTTCGATGGCGAGTAGACCATGCTCATGTGCCAACCGTGCCACCAACTCCCCGGCGACAGCTTCCGTGAAACCGATCACCTGATAGTTACTGGTGTGCACCTTCATCAGCGCCGCCGTGGCCGGGGATATGGCCCTGGCATAGTCTTGCAGATGAGTCTTGTTGGTGGTGCCAACCTCCACCAGGCGACAACCACTCTGCTCCATCACCTCCGGGATGCGGAAGGAGCCGCCGATCTCCACCAATTGCCCGCGCGAAACTACTACCTCCTGCCCCTGGGCTAGAGCAGCCAATGTGAGCAGGACGGCGCCGGCGTTATTGTTCACAACCAAGGCATCTTCCGCACCGGTCAGTTCCAACAGTAGATCTCGCACGTGTTCGTAACGAGAGCCACGCTCGCCACTCTCCACATCCATCTCCAGAGTGGAATATGTGCTGGCCACGTCGGCTATCTGCTGTTTAGCAGATTCCGCGAGCAACGAGCGGCCCAAATTGGTGTGAATGATCACGCCAGTGGCATTGATCACCGGGCGAAGGCTCGGACGGGCTGCCTGGTACAGACGACCTTGCAGAGCGTTGACCAAGTCGGTGACAGCCATCTCCAGGTCGGCTGAGCGCCAGGTATCGGTCAAGACCTGCCTGCGCCAGTCATCCAGCAAACTGCGAAGTACCGACACCACCACGGGGTGGCCAAACCGAGCAACCAACTCCTGCACTTCCGACTGCTTCAGCACTATGTCCACTGCCGGCAGCCGCCGCAGCAGTGCCTGTCTATCGTTTATCAAAACAAGTCCCCCTACCGCTTCCGATTGTCCAAGTAAACTTGAGCCGATACTCCCGCCAGAGCGCCGTCTCCCACAGCTGTCGCCACCTGGCGCAGGCTCTTCTGGCGAATATCGCCGGCAGCAAAGACGCCAGGCAGGTTGGTACGCAGATCGTCGTCGGTCAGAACGTATCCCAGCTGGTCCATATTCACCTGCCCGACAAAGGCCTCATTGTTGGGTGAGAGTCCCACATAGACAAAGACGCCGGCCACAGAGAGGGTGCTTTCCTCCCCCAGTTGCGTCTGACGCAGGCGCACCCCGGTGACGACGTTCTCGCCCAAGATCTCTTCCACCACGGTATTCCAGTGAACTTGGATTTGTGGGTGCTCCAGTGCCTCAGCCTGCACCACGGCGGTCGCCCGGAGTGCATCGCGCCGGACCAGCAGGTGTACCTTGCTGGCAAACCTGGTCAGGTAAACGGCTTCCTCGACGGCAGAATCACCACCTCCAACAACGGCTACTTCCTTACCCCGATAAAACGCGCCATCGCAGACAGCGCAGTATGAGACTCCCCGGCCGCGCAGTCGGTTTTCGCCGGGCACTCCCAGCAGGCGAGCCCTCGTGCCGGTAGCCAGGATGACAGCAGGAGCCATCAACTCTCCATCGGTCGTGCGCACGCGCTTCAGGCTGTCGCCAAGACCTACTTCGGTCACTTCCGCCAGCCGAAACTCTGCCCCAAAGTGCTGTGCCTGTTCCAGCATGGCGAAGCTCATCTCCAGTCCGCCTACTCCGGTTGGGAACCCAGGGTAATTTTCGATGCGATCGGTGGTCGCAGCCTGCCCGCCAGCCGACAGACGCTCGAGAATGACAGTGCGCAGGTTTGCCCTTGCAGCATAAAGCCCGGCAGTGAGCCCGGCCGGGCCGCCGCCAATGATGATCAGATCGAACTCTTGCGTGTTGTTGTCCATTTTCCTATCTCTCCCCCATAATCATGTAGCAAAGAAAAAACCCGGGCTGATCCCGGGCTGGAAGCAGAGCTAATCCTTGACGTCGTATCCCGCCTCCGTAATGGCACCTTTCAGATGATCCATCGACAACTTGCCATCATCATATCGCACCTTCACCTGCCGGGAAGCTAGATCGACATCAACAGCCTGCACACCATCCAGACCGGACAGTGCCCGCGTGACTGCGGTCTTGCAGTGGCCTCACGTCATGCCTACCACCTGTAGAATTACCTCCTGCATTGCCGAACCTCCTTCTCACTTATCGTCAATGGTTTGACCTGACAGTTTCTCCTTTATACAGAGTCTATTTCAAGAACTTGGCGAGAACGTCCATCAGTTCGTCAATCGCCTCATCGCCTTGACCGGTGACGATAGCGGCGCGCAAGCAGCCGCGAGTGTGCCCCTCGATCAGTGCCAGCCCCACCTTGTCCAGGCCGGCCCGCACGGCTGCCAGCTGCACCAGCACATCCACGCAATAACGGTCTTCGTCCACCATGCGTTGGATACCCCTGATCTGGCCTTCAATTCGTTTCAGGCGACGAATCAACGCAAGCCTGTCGTCAGCGTAACCAGTGTCAGTCACTGCCTTGCCTCCTGCCGTTTTGCCTGGCACTGCTGACAGTAGCCAAAGAAGCGCAAGCTGTGGTCTACCACCTGAAAGCCGCTTTCTCGTCCGATGGTATCTTCCAGATCCTCCAGCAAGTCTTCGCTGAACTCAAAAATCGTGCCGCAATCCAGGCAGATCAGATGATGGTGATAGTGCCTGTCTCTGTCCAGGCTGAACTCGTACCTACGCCCGCCGGTGCCAAAATCCAGGCGGGAGACCAGGCCCAGTTCCTCAAACAGGTCGAGGCTGCGGTAGATAGTGGCCAGGCCGATGTCGGAATAGTGATCACGAGTGCGATCGTAGATATCTTCTGCAGTCAGGTGTTCATCCTTGCTCTGCATCAAAATCCGCAGTACAGCTTCCCGCTGTGGGGTAAGGCGCAGGTCTTTCTCTTTCAACAGCTCGCGCACGCTAGCCACTGCCTTCTTCATCGTTTCACCACTTTCCAACAGGCTCCTGCCTGTATCAGACTATTCCCGGATTGCCGAAGAGCTAAACGCTCCTTCAGGCATTCGCCACCGATGCCGCCTAATCCTGCCGCATCGGGCCGGGAAAAAGCAGTCCGCCTGACCAAAGGTCGGCGGACTGAGTGTCAGTTACTGATGCGGCTCACCGCCGCCCCTAGATTACCAAGTAGCCGGCTCACAGTCTGCATCAACTGCGTGGCGCTGAATGGCTTCACCAGGAACGCATCGGCGCCCGCCTCTGTGGCCTCTTCGGCCTGGGCGGTGGCAGACACCATCAACACCGGAATGGAACTGGTTGTTTCATCTGCTTTCAACCGACGGCAGAAGGTGAACCCGGAGGTTCCCGGAAGCATCACGTCCAGAATCAGCATGTCGGGACGGCGCAAGCGCATTGCCTGAATGGCGGCCACTACACTCCCAGCCAGCAGCACGCGGTAACCTTTGTGCTGCAGGTTTGCCTGCAGAATCGCTGACAACAGTCGGTCATCCTCTACCACCAGAATATACTTTTGTTGGCTACCGTCGGCCCGCTCAGGCTCAACTGACTTAGCACAGTCTGGACAGGGCCGCGTGTCCTTCACGTAGACGCTGCCCGGAAGGCTCTTGGCTTGATGCTTGATTCCGGCCGCCAGTTCACCAACTTCCCAATGACTGGAGATAACTCGTTGTTCGTTGCTGACCACGGCGATGGACAAAGAGATCACGGGCATACCGGGTGCTCGGTCGTCATAAAGGCACTTGACGTCTTGATCGAATCGCTTGATGATTTCCCGGCAAAGGGCATCGGTGCGATCTGGGGTGCAGATCACCACAAAGTCGTCGCCGCCAATGTGGCAAACCAGGTCGCCTTCATTGCCCAGGCGCTGCTTCACCTGCTGCAAGATGTATGCCAGCAGCTTGATCGCCTCGTCACCTTGAAGAAAACCGTAGACATCGTTATAGGTTTTGAAGTTGTCCAAGTCAACATAGAGCACTGCAAACGGCTGCCGACTCTCCACCCGCCGCTGCAGTTCCTCGTCAATCATCACATTCCCCGGCAGGCCGGTGAGCGGGCTCAATGAACGCGCCTGACGCGCACGCCGCAGGTGCGCCATCACGCGGGCCAGTAGCTCGGCCGATTCAAACGGCTTCGTCATGTAATCGTCCGCGCCGACCTCTAGACCCTTTACCTTATCGGCGACCGAATTGCGGGAACTGAGCAGAATCACCGGCAAATGGCTGGTGCGGGTGTTGTTGCGCAACTGGCGCACCACTTCCAGGCCATCCATGTCCGGCATCACGACATCCAGCAGAACGAGGTGAAAGTCTTCCTGCGCAGCCAGCTTCAGTGCAGTCAGTCCCGTGGATGCAGCAGAAACTGCATAGCCGGCCTGTTCCAGGCAGCTACGCAGTACATTGACCATGAAGCGATTGTCATCAACCACCAAGATTCGCTTTTGTTCCATTTTCCGCTTAGCTCCTCCAAAATGCCTGAGGCTGGTCGCACGTCGACAGAATTGGCTTGCGGGACAATATCCCAAGCAAAACTCGTGTTCACCAAATATGCCGCCTTATCCTCCCTGATCTTCGGAAAAAGTGAAAATTCTTCAGGGATCGTGCAACCTGCGCGCCTGATGGTGCGTCTAAAAAGGTTTAGTATCGCCGGATCTCAGGCTTAAGACCAGAAGCGCAACTGTGTCTAGCGGCGGAAGAAACCGGTAATCACTTGACTGAACGATCCTTCAACTGCACCGTAGGCAATGGTCACCAGGATGACGTAGACCGGGTTGATGCGCAGGAACTGCAGTGTGATGAGCGCCAGTCCAGCCAGCACGTAAGCGGCAACTCCGGGAGCAAAAGCGCTCCCCCAGAGACCAAAGACCACTTGGGCCAGGAGCACGATCACCACCGGTTTGATTGCCCGCACAATCCCCTGTACGGCCGGCACACTCTTGTACTTGCCAAGCAGCGTAAGCATGATGATCATCACAATCAGCGACGGCAGTATTAAGGCGGCGCAGCTGACGATCGCCCCAACCACACCGGCCACCCGGTAGCCAATGAATCCAGACATCTTGGTGGCAATCGGCCCCGGCAAAGCATTGCCGACCGCCAGAGCATCTGCAAACTCGTCTGCCGTCATCCACTTGAAGTTCTGCACGGCTTCAATTTGCACCAAGGGGATGAACGATGGCCCGCCACCGAAGCCAAGCACACCCACTCGCACAAACGCCACCACTAGTTGCCACAGTCTCAGAAACACGCTGGAACTCCTCCGATCATATTCTCTATTTCTCTCTAGCCCAAATATCGAGTGTAGATCGACAAAGCAAGGTTAGGGTCGTTGGTGCCCTTAATCAACGCCCGCCCGTCGCCGAAGAGCGTAATCGATTGCTCGGAATGCGCTGGTGAAAAGCGTAAGGTGAAGCGCGTCTGCTCGACATCGCCCAGACCGGCCAGCCTGCGGCTGAGGGCAGCAAAATCTGGTGCAGAGCCGTCGCTCGGCCAGACCTGAACCATATCCCGACCGCACAGGGCAATTGCCTCCCGCCCGTGACGCCCTTGCAGAAAATCCCTATTTCCCAGCCGGCAGGCTGGGCAGGCTGGATCAGCTGGCAGAGCCAGTTCGCGCCATGCTCCAGTCCACAGATTGAACTCCACCAAAGGCAACGGTACAGTCGCCGCGTCCACGAGCAGATGAATGGCCTGCGTGGCCTGGAAAGAGGCCACCGCGGCCGTAACCCCGCCGAGCACCCCGACCAGATCGCAAGTATCTAGCTGCCCAGCGGCCGGCAGCTCAGGCACCATGCACCGGAAACAAGGGGTGCGTCCCGGGATGATGGGCATCACCATGCCAGTAGTGCCCAAAGCCCCGCCATAGACCCAGGGAATCTCCAGTTCCAGCGCGACGTCATTGATCAACAAGCGAGCGAGATAGTTGTCCGTGCCGTCAAGCAACACGTCCGCGCCCGCCAAGAGCTCGGGCGCATTGCGATAGTTCAGATCCGCCGTGACGGCCGTGACCTGAATTTCGCTGTTGATCTCCAGTAGATGCCGCCGCATTGCCTCCGCCTTCGGCAACCTCTGCTCTACGTCCCGTTCGGTGTATAGCATTTGCCGTTGGAGATTGGTCAACTCCACCAGATCGCGATCAATCAGAATCAGGTTCCCCAAGCCCGCCCGGGCCAGGATCTCGCCGCTGACCGACCCGAGTGCGCCACACCCGATCACCACGGCTGTCGACTGCCGAAGCTTTGCCTGTCTGACCGGCCCTAATTCGGGCAAGACCGTCTGTCTGGCATATCTATCCATGGCTAGCCTCGCTGTCCCTGGGGCAGTGCCTCATTCATGGCCCCGGTGCGGTAGCCCTGCAAGTCCATGGCGATGTATCTGAAGCCCAAGGCGTGAAACGCCGGCAGTAGCTCATCTCTTCTGTTGATCAGCTCGCCCATTTCGTCGGGAAGCACTTCAATGCGTGCTATGCTGCCGTGGTGACGGACTCGATACTGAGTCAATCCCCAGGACTTGAGCAGTTCCTCTGCCTGCTCGATCTGCGCGAGCTTCTCAGCGGTCACCTGGTCCCCATAAGGAAACCGGGATGCAAGACAGGCCATGGACGGTTTGTTCCAAGTAGGCAAACCCAGTTCACGCGAAAGCTGGCGGATATCTGCCTTGGTCAGGCCGGCCTCTTCCAACGGACTGCGGACTCCCAGCTCCCGGCAGGCCTGTTTACCGGGGCGATAGTCCTGGAGATCGTCCAGGTTTGAGCCGTCGACGACAACACTGAGCCCTCGCGATGAGGCGATCTGCTGCATCTGCGAAAAGATGGCCTTCTTGCAGTGATAGCAGCGGTCTGGAGGGTTCTCTCGAAAAGCCGGCGTGTCCAAGAGCAATGGGTTCAAGCGCAGCAACGGCACGCCCATGCTGGCGGCAAGAGTGTCCACCTCGGTCTGCTCGCTCGCCGGGTAGATCTTCCCGCCGGCATGGACAGCCAGCAGGTTATCCGCGGGCAAGATATCGCTCGCCACTTTCAGCAGAAGAGTGCTGTCCACACCGCCCGAAAATGCCACGACTACGCTGCCCAAACCGCGCAGAATGTTCTCCAATGCCTGCAGTTTTGATTGCAGCATCAGCAACCCGCCTTTCATTTGGTGATGAGCATTCAGAACATCGCCTTCATTGAGATCGCAAGACACGAAATCGTTTAGCCGTGTCCCCTCACTGTAGCTCCCGCAGCATGCGAGAGCGTTCAAGAAGTCCG
>JAEZJZ010000072.1 GCA_023436245.1 Bacillota bacterium
CCAGGCCCGGCGCGCAAGCCCGCGCCGCTACGGAGCACAAACTGAGCGGTCTCGCACGAAATGCAGCGACGATACAAAGCGATTCTCGTTAGCCGCGAGTTCGGCTTTGATCATACTAGAATTCTGCACATGCCGCTGCAATCCCTGCCCCCACCTCCGAGATCAGCAAGGCAGGTGGCGCGGTGGCCACCTGCCCGGCGGACTGTTTGCTCTACTTGATTAGACCCATGGCGCGACCGACCTTGGCAAACTGCTCAAGAGCAAAATCGAGGTCCTGCTGCTCATGAGCGGCGGAGATCATCACCCGGATGCGGGCCTTCCCCTTTGGCACAGTCGGGAAACCGATCTTGGTGGCGAAGATGCCGTTCTCAAACAGCTGCTTGCTCATCTCGGTGGCAGTCTCTGCCTCGCCGAGCATCACTGGCGTGATTGGGGTCTCGCTGAAACCGGTGTCGAAACCAAGCTTCTGCATCCCAGCCTTGAAGTAGCGACCGTTGTCCCACAGCTTCTGCACCAGCTCGCCACTCTTCATCAGAATGCGAATGGACTGCAGAGTGGCCATGACATCGGGTGGGGTGACAGCCGAACTGAACAAGAAGGGGCGCGCCCGTTGGGCCAGGTAATCGATCAACTTGGCGCTGCCGGCGGCGAATCCACCCACGGTGCCGATTGCCTTGCTGAAGGTTCCGACCTCCACATCGACCTGACCATGCAGATGGAAATGGTCTACGATGCCGCGTCCGTTTTCACCCAACACGCCTTCACCATGAGCATCATCGACCATGGTCAGGGCGCCGTAGCGCTGTGCTAGTTCCACAATCTCAGGCAACTTAGCGATGTCGCCGTCCATACTGAACACGCCGTCTGAGACGACTACCACGCGACCGTCGTTTTCACCGGCGAGAACAGCCTCCAGGCTGGCCATGTCATTATGTTTGTATACCTTTACTTTGGCTCGGCTCAGACGAGCGCCGTCGATTATGGATGCATGGTTCAGTTCATCAGAAACAATAGTGTCTTCCTTGCCAACCAATGCCGGCAGAACTGCGCAATTGGCCATGAAGCCGGACTGGAAGGTGATAGCCGCCTCAACTCGCTTGAACTCAGCAATCGCCTGCTCCAGTTCAGCATGAACGCTCATCGTTCCCGCGATGGTGCGCACGGCGCCAGGGCCTACTCCGTAGTCATCGATGGCCTTTTTAGCTGCTTCCCTAATCTCGGGATGATTAGCCAGCCCCAGGTAATTGTTGGAGCACATGTTCAGGACTTTGCGCCCCTCGATCTGCACCCATGCGCCCTGCGGGCTCTGTAAGGTGCGAATGGTGTTGTACAGGTTCTGCTGTTTCAGATCGCCTACGATCTCGTCGATAAAAGCCAGGCGGTCACTCACATGAATCCCCTCCTAGAGACAGAATTGACGTGGAAGAGCGCGATTCGCTGGCAGTCGGACTATGGAAAACGGCAATAGCCAGCTACTGGTATGTTCTCCCCGCTGGTCATAGTAGTATTCTCTGCCCCGCCGGAAATTCCTGCGCACGACTGCAGGTTTGTGAAGTCCTTCACCTGCAATGCCAACCTGTGCTCATCAGCGTGAGCATCGGCATGAGGAACGGTGATCACCTCCTCGCAGACTACCTGCCGCCAGCATTGAACGGCTCACGTCGGGACAAGCACAAGGCTGGAGCAACAGAAAGCGCCGGATTATCCCCGGCGCTTTCGCTGTTAGCAACTCGTAGAGTTGCTGAGTTGTTGTTCCAACATAGTCCAGAGCTCCGGGAACTGGCGCTTGCAATTCAGGGGGCGCATGTTCCGACCGACGAAGGCTTGCTTAGTCTGACCAAAGGCCAGTAGCGTACCATCAACGGGACGAAGCACCTGATAAGTGAAGCAAAGGCTCGCGGCACCGATGGAGGTCAATGAGATCACTATCTCCAGTTCATCGTCGTAATGGGCTGGCGCCAAATAACGGCAACTGACTTCCGCCACTGGCAGCATGATGCCTAGGTCCTCGATCTGGCGATAGCTCTGGCCAAGGGACCGCATGTACTCGGTGCGAGCTATCTCAAACCAGGTGAAATAGTTGGCGTGATAGACGATACCCATCTGATCAGTCTCCGCATAGCGCACCCGCAGAGCGCAACAAAAAGCCATACGCAAACACCTACCCCAGCAACTCGCAGAGTTGCGATCTCAATAAAGTGATTCTTGCTTGTCAAGAATCAGCTTGTACCCCAGCAACTCGCAGAGTTGCGATCTCAATAAAGTGATTCTTGCTTGCCAAGAATCAGCTTGGACATCAGCCTACGGCAACACATTCAGCGGGTTTGTCGCTGTCCCATTCTTCCTTACCTCAAAATGCAGGTGGGGGCCGGTGGAATAGCCGGTACTACCGCTGCGGGCGATGGCTTGGCCTTTGCTCACCTGCTGTCCGACACTGACCAACAACTGCGAGTTGTGGCCATAGCGGGTTTCGTAGCCGTTACTGTGCGTAATCTTCACCAGATAACCGTAGCTGGTTGCCCAGCCGGCATAGGTCACCTTCCCGGAAGCGGCTGCCTTGACGGTCGTTCCGGTTGGCACTCCGATGTCCAGCGCGGCATGCAGCTTACCCCAACGCTGTCCAAAGCGGGAAGTGATTGTGCCGCGTAGCGGCCAGTTGAACCCCAAGCTGGAGCCTTGGCTGGATGAGCTGCTGGATGAACTGCTGCCCCTGCTGGCGGTGCTGCCCCGCGAGGCCACGACTTGACGCTGCTGCACGACGGCCTTCCCCCCGGGCACAATCAGCTTCTGCCCCAGCTTCAGCGCAGTATTGTTCAGCCCTGGGTTAGCCTGGTAGATGGTGGTCAACGCCACCCCATAGGCGCGGGCGATGTCCCACAGAGTATCCCCCGAGACTATTTTGTGCAGAACTCCGGATACGGTCAATACCTGCAACTTCTGTCCTACCCGCAAGCTACGCTCATCGGATATGTTGTTCACTGACTTCAGTGTCGCTGTGTTCGTTCCGTACTTGGCGGCTATGCCGCTCAAGGTCTCTCCCTGCACCACCACATGCTCCAACACCTGAGGCGTAGTGGCGGAGGAATCGGTCGAGTCGTCTGCTGCTGCTGCGGTCTGCTGTGTGGTCATCGCTTCGGCTAAGCCGACAGCGTCGTCCGGGTTCGCAGTCAAGCTCGTCGTCTCGGTCATCCTGGCTGCCAGCATCTGATTGCCGAACAGCGCTAGTGCCAACAAGACAATGGCGAGAACTGCCCACTTTTGGCGCATATTATCACCTCAAGAGCAATTCTACCAGAGCTCTTTGCAGCCTGTCCAAGTCAAAATGACCCAACCCCTTGGGGGAAGGGTCTTGTTCTTCGCCTATCTGCGTTCCAGCCAGACCAGGATGCTATCGGCTTGCGAGAAGTCGCCCGTCTGGATCATCTGACGCAAATTGACCAACTGGATGAGGACCTGACGCGCCTCCGCGCCTTCAGGCGGAGCGACCCTCCAGCCTGAGGCCGCGTCAGTCAGCGCCGCTGCCAGACGGCTGAGTTGGTCTCCAGTCGCAGCCACCAGGTAGGTTTCGGCCTGCAGTTCGGCCAAACGCCAGAGGCGCATAGCCGCGCCTTCGGCCAAGGCCATGTCGCGATCCTCAAAGGCAATCTGCACGTCCAGGACGGCTGCGAGCGTTTCTGCCCGCAAACCAGCAACTAGTGCCTGCGACTCGTGGGTGGCCAGAACGGCCGCAGACAAAAACAAGCCCGTCAGCACCAACCACCAGATTGCGCCAGTCCGGATTCTGCGCGAACTACCTGCTTTGCCTGACATCAGATCTGCACCTCCTCGGGGGTTTTCAGTGCAGTCTATTCCAGGATGTCCAAGCTGATACCAAAACTCCGGCAGATGATAGCAATTGGCCGCCGGCAGCTGCCGGACGGCCAAGCAGACTATAGGTGCGCCTTGCGCAACACTTCTTGGTACTTTTCCCTCAGCTCAGGGTTACGCAAAGACCGCCAAGAGACCTCATACGCGCCTTGCGCGCCCAACCGATCCTTGGGGTCGTAACCGGCAACTTCTGCCGTAGGCAACAGCTCACAAGTGTAAACGAGCAGCATACGATAGTCGCCCTCTTTGAACTTCTTGCGATGCAGAAAGTCCAATACCCGCCCTTCCATGCCCGTCTCATGCGCCAGAGCACGCTCAACGCCATCCTCCGGGGTCTCTCCTTCTTCCAGCTCAGCCGCAGGCAGCCTCCAGACGGCGTTCCCGTCTTCATCCCGCTCGCGGACCTGCAAGAGGTGGTTGTTGCGCACCACGAAGGCTTCTACTCTTGTTCTACGGTAGTCCATGTTCTAGTTCCCCCTTCCACCGTACTCGGTCTATCAATAGGCTCTGCACTTATGTAGTTTGGCCTCTATCTCACCTATTTGATTGGCCACTCGGGGCGAAATCCCTGCCAGACTGAGCCAACTGTCTGCGACCGCTACGCAGTTTGGAGAGGTGCTCCACTAGAAGCCGGTCCCCGGCTACCTCAATCAGATCTCCGTGCTCCAGTTCCTGCCGCAAGAACACCCGTGCTCCGTTCACCAGGGTCGCGGGCTCGGCAGACAATATCTCCAGACTGAGCTTGCAGCCATCAACTGCCGCCAGGCGCAGATGACGCCTGCCAGTGGATGCCGCCAACCGCAAGTAGCAGGCAGGGTCAGATCCGGCGTAGAGCGGCCGCCTGCCACACCGCGCACGATGCTGATAACCGTTCGGCGAGCGGTGCGAAAGCTGCCAGCAGTTTGGCACGGGACGTCGCGATACTGAGATCAGTCCGGCCAACCCGGAGAAGGCGGCGGCCAGAGCAATCAGAGGCAACCGGCCGACACGAGACGAAGGGGTGAGCGCATCTGCTCGCGGCAGCGTCAACTCCGCGCTGCGATAGACATAACCCTGCACCTCCAGCACCGCGGTTCCAGCCAACGGGTGTAGCCACTGCGGCAAGTTGCCGGAGAAGACGCCGTCCCCCGCTGTCTGATCACCATTCAGGCCGATATCATTCAGCCTCAGGAGTTCGCGATGTGACTGATCGCGCAGAAGCACCCGGCCCGTTCCCAGGGCTGGCCCGGTCATGCGCTCTCCACCCCGCCAGATGGCGGCAGTGATCAGCCGGCTACCGCTCGCCGCCGTCACAGTCCCCAGCAACTGCACGGGGTCGTCCAACCAGAGACTAACCGTCGCCTGCTCGGGAATGGTCAGTTGCCAATCACCGCTCCAGGACTGTTCGTGTCCCTCTTGCCTGTTCACGTGTAGACAAGTGTAGGTTGGGGTGGTCAAACAGTGGGTAATGCCGGTCTCACTGGTCAGCTGCACACTGCCGGGAGAGAGCAGTCGGATGTCCTCAGGCAGAGCTCGCTCAATCATCAGCACTACTCCCTGGACGGCATCATCCAGGTGGAAGCTGCAAGCGGCGAGGCCAGACAGAACGGTGGATTGCAGCAACTCGCCGCTGGCCAATCCGAGTTGCCGCGCGAGCGTGGACAGAGCATTGCTGTCCAAAACCCGCTGTTGTCCTCCGGTTTGCTTGACTAACGGGTGAACGGCAGCAGCAGGCTGCTCAGTGAGCAGCACCGCCTGTACCTGTCGTTCGGCCATGGCGGCGATGTGGGCGGTCCAATCAGCCTTGGTTTCCTCGCCGCTCTGCACCAGAATGAGCCGATTGCTCTCGGCAGTGCGGCTGACGGGGAGCTGCAAGAGCGCTGCACTCACCAACTGCGACCAGTCTCGCTCGGTCCCCGAGCCGAGCGCAGAGGCTGCCTGGAGCACGGCATGCAAATCAGCCCGCCTGGAAAGCGTCAGGGGTGCGGGCGCAAGTAGCTCCAGCACGCCAGGGAAACCGATCCCCAAGCGGCAGTCTTCGGGCAGCAGATCTATCAACTGGTGTAGTCGGTCCGACTGGCGGCTGAGCAGTCCAGAGTCGGGCCGGACCAGAATAATGCAGTTTTCCACCGGCGATGCAGCAAGGGCAGGCAGCGGCAACGCCTGGAGGCAGAGCAGCCAGCAACAAAGCAACAAGGTGCGAGACTTCACAGGCTTACCTCCTGTAATGACTTACCAGCTAGCTTTCCTCCCGGCTTGGCAGACTATTCCTAGCGTTGTGTGACACCTAAAACTACCATAGGGCGTCAAGTCTCAGTCCAATTGGATGCGGGTATCACTGAGTCTGCCATTGTGAGGTTTGAGACTTGACGCCGTAGCGGGAACCCTTTTGCTTCATAAGAGCTCGCACCTCTGGTTAGAATTGCTATTGAAGCAACACGCGAGACCGTTCAACTGTCCCTCGTAGCGGGGGGGGCGGGGGGCGCCCGGCC
>JAEZJZ010000106.1 GCA_023436245.1 Bacillota bacterium
TAATTTGATCTCGATCTGCGCCTTTGTTATACCCCACAGATAATCTCTCCCAACTCACCTGTATGGGTATATTATACCACTTGATCCAACATTATGTCAACTAGAAAGCGGTTTTCACACAGGCTGCCGTCCCTGTTGCTTCATGCGACCCGTGCGCCGTCCCCTGACTCATCACAACTCCCGGCGCTTCATGCTTTCCGCCAGATGTTCGGCCGTGCGCAAGGCCAAGGCCATCACCGTGAGGGTGGGGTTGCCGCTGCCGCCAGTGACGAAGGAGGCAGCGCTGCAGATAACCAGGTTCTTGATGTCGTGGCTCTGGCACCACTCATTGACCACAGAGGTGCGCGGATCGCTGCCCATACGGCAGCCGCCCATCAAGTGGGCCGTGTCCGAGACCGTGAACTCAGGCCGGCCTCCGGCCGCCTCCAGGATGCGCTCCATGCTGCCCACCGCGTGTTTGATCAGCCGCAGGTCGTTCTCTCCATAACTGAACGTGACTTTAGCCAAAGGTAGCCCATGTTCATCTCTTTCCTCAGCCAACGTGACTGTGTTCTGCTCACTGGGCAGCACCTCACCGACCATGGTCACTCGACCGTAGAAGTTGTAGTCGATCATCGCATCGCGCAGCTTTGATCCCCAGAGGTTGCAGCCCCTGACCAAACCCTGGGCCATCTCGATCGGCCTGGCCCCATGGGCATGCAAAGTATACCCTCTCACGAAATCCCGGGTTGCCGAGGTCTCATAGAAGTCCAAGCTGGAGGCCAACACCGGCGTACCTTTGTACAGCCGTATCTCCTCCGGGAAGCGCGCATAGACATCGTGACTGCTGTGCGGCATGATGCCGACCCCCACCAGCCCGCTGGAGTTGGCCAGCCCGTCAGGATACTGCCGACAAGCAGAATTGAGCAGCAGGCGTGGCGTCTCGATCACGAAGTTTGCCAGCACCACCACCCGAGCCTTCTGCCGGTACTCCTGCCCTTCATGCCGAAAGAGCACCGCATTCGCACGCCCATGCGCGTCAACCAGCACTTTGCTTACTGTGCAGTCGGTAAGCACCTCGGCGCCGGCTGCGATCGCCCGGGGAATGTGGTGGATCAGAGTGCTGAACTTGGAGTTGGGCATGCACCCCTGGTTGCAGAAGCCGCGGTTGATGCAGGGTGGACGCCCATCAAACGGCGCCGAGACGATGGCCAGCGGAGTGACCGTGCTCCGGATGCCAAGCTTCTCGCAGCCGATGCGAAACATCTCGGCATTGGCGCTGAGCGGCTCCCGCTCAGGCAATGGGTAGGGTCCGTGGAATGGCCCCCAGGGAAATGCCTTCGGCCCCGATACCCCGATCTCTTTCTCCAGGCGACCATAGTACGGCTCCAGATCCCGATAGGAGATTGGCCAATCCTGACCGACGCCATCGCTAGTCCGCACGGTAAAGTCACTCTCATGGAAGCGCAACGCCACCGCGGTCCAGTGGGTGGTACCTCCACCTACCCCTTTGCCCGAATTATTCTTGCCTAACGTCAGGGTGTTGAGGCCCGCCACAATCCGGGTATCCTGCCAGCCCAGCGATTCCGCAGCCAGTTCGTCTGATGCAAAGTCCTGCTGCGGGTCCCAGAAGGGCCCCGCCTCGATCACCACCACGTCCAGCCCAGCCTGGCAGAGCTCCTGCGCCATCACCCCGCCGGCAGCACCCGCTCCCACAATGCAGACATCGCAGCCATCACGAAACTTGCGCCGCTGCATGTTGCTGTGGCGCGCGCCCTGCACGTGCACTGATTGATGCTCAATCTGTTGCTGCTTGCTCATGGCCGCCTCGCCTCCCATGGGTCAGTCAGCCCGAACTCACTGCGCAGGTACCCGCGCGGGTAAGCCGGCCCGGCGTAGCCAATTTCAGACCAGACGGTGGGATGGGCGTAATAGGCTTTAACTAAGGTCGTGGCCAGCTTGCTGAAAGCCGCCTGCTGCTGCTTAGCTACCCAATCAGGTAACCAATCGATCGCTCCACGTTCCATCTGCTGCAATAACGCCTCCCGCTCCGTTGGCTGCAGGCTGAGGAAGTGTCGCTGCAGCTTGGCCTTCGCAGCCCGATTTAGGTTGAGCAGCGCAGCGCGAACTAATTGCTGGCCCGTCGGCACGCCCAGCTCCCGTTGGCTCTCGCCGATGTCGCTGGTCATCTGCCCATCCAGATGATGCACCATGAAGCGAAGAATAGGCTCCCGATCGTCAGCCACCAGAATCTCGGCGATGACCTGGACCACCGCCACCTCGTCCTCGGTCAGCCAATTAAAGGTGCGTCGGTACTGCAGACGCCCCATCACGACGTGTCGGGTGTGCAGGTCCCATTCATGCTGTTCCTGCGTGACGTCAAACCCCGGATACCATGAGGCACGTCTTGGCTTGGTGGGCATGGCGCTACCTCCAATAGAGGGCAAACAGCCCCAGGGCACTGACTGCGCTGATGGTCAACGGCAACATCACGGGCGGACCGATCAGGAAGTTGTTCATGCGATAGCCGCCCACGCGCTCCCCCACGCCTCGCACGTGGTAATAGAAGCCGCCTAACCCGGAGACAACCCCGATAATCAGCAGAATGCCGGTCACCTGCAGCAGAACAGCCGAGTTGACGAAAGCAGCGGCCGCTGCCACCAGAGCAATCAGCGGGGCTTCCACCACCGGCGACCACATCGCTGCACTGCGGAAGTTCTGACGATAATGGAACATCGTCACCTGCAGGAAGATCACCAGGTACATGGCGGATACGGCAAGCAGCAGAACTCGACCCAGCGGCCAGCCAGAGTAGACCATTGCCATCCCTCCCCAGAAAATGTCGTTTCTAGGGTGCCAAGCTCACGGCTTCTCTATGTGGGCCAGGTAGCACTCTGAGCGCAGCGGCCCCCGCAGTGCCGTCCCGCCAAAAGAACCGTAGAGCGCAACAAAGGGACTGTCGCAGAAGCCTAGCGGCTGCGGGCGCCATGCATGGCGCCCCTACGACATGCATGTCCGGCACTCGTAGGGGCCGCATCGTCTGTATATCGTGACTCCCACCATGAAAATAGCATGTCCGGCACTCGTAGGGGTCGCATGCATGCGACCCGCGCAGGCGTCACAGCGCAGTGGCCACGGGGATCACCGAGATTCCAGCTTGCATGCGACCCGCATAGGCGTCACAGCGCAACCCACCGACAGCATTGAGCGCATCCAGACGAAGAGAGGCGACGGAGGTCGTCTCTCTTGCGCTCTTCAGGGGTTATTGCAACAGCCCCCGCTGCCGGGCATAGCCGCCCTAGCGCAATCCGAATGCCTGGTTGGCCCACTCCACAAACTGCGCAGCATCGCCAACACAGATATCTGCGGGCCAACGTCGCCAGAGGTCGGGGTCGACCAAGAATGGCCGCCCCCCCACGGCGATCCTAAGGTTGTCAAACCGCTCACGGGCAGCCTTGACCACCTGGAAGCAGTAATCCAGGTGAATGGGCATGGTCACCGAGAGCGCCAGCAGATCCGCTTTCTGCGTGTCCACCGCCTGCAATACTTTGCAGAGAGGGACCGCCGCTCCCGGGCAGAAGCTGTCCCAGCCGTTTAGTTCGAAGATCTCGCAGATCATCCTCACGCCGATTTCGTGCAACTCAGCCCCGGCGGAACAGGCGACTATTGCTTTACCGCGTCGTGCCACGCCCCGGCGTTCAGCGCTTAAGCGAGCCATTACCGCTTGCGTGATCAAGGCGCTGCGGTGTTCCTGGCCAACGGTCAGTTCCCCCTGTTGCCAGAGCTGGCCTACCTGGTACATCACCGGTTGCAACACATCAACGCACAACTCTGGCACCGGTATGCCCGCATGATGAGCCTCCATGATCACCCGAATCGCGCTCATTCGGTCATTTCCCAAGAGCACAGCCAGGTACTCCCGCCGCAACTCCGCATACGGGCCAACTGCAAACTGCTCGCTGGCGACCGGTTCGTCCGAGAACTCTGCAGTCGCCTCGATGGCATGCTGCAGAAACCTATCGGCCAGCACCGCTTTGCCCGGCGGCAGCGTCTGTGCAAATAGCTGGCGCAGGGACCGGTAATGCCAGATCAACATCTGCTTGATACCCTCGGGCGCATGCTGCGGCAGGCGATTGACCAGCACCTCACGCAGCCAGCGCGCGTGTTCCCTGAAGGTGGGGCCGCTCTCGAACTTGAGAGCCATCGACAAGCATTCGATGCTGTACGAAACATCCTCCAGCATCAGATTCTTCTGCCTCTCGTCAAACTCCCTAATCTGGATATCGTGCCGACATTGCCAATCCAGCACCTGCTTGGCAAGTTTGATCCGTTCAGGAGACGGATTCAGGCCCAAGAGACTCATCTATTCCTCACTCCCAGTCCGTGGCGCCAATGGGCGGCGTCACTCTATCATGGCGTCATAATTGTCCCCGAAACGTCTGCACCTTATCTCAATCAAAACAGCCCTCCTGGCAGGAAGGCTGTTCATCTCTCAGATATTCTGCTCTTGGGGTTGCTCTGGCGTGACCACCGCTGCCTGGCCCTTGCCCCTACGCCTCCGGGAACGGCGGCGGCGCGGATTGTTGCTGCCTCCATCCTCTAGAACGGCGCCTGAGGTTACCTGTTTCGGCTCCGGTGGCGTCTCGGCATGCCGAGATGAAGCCGACCCAGTAGCCCGCTGTATTGCGGGAGGAGCATAAGCAAGGATTCGCTGTGCTTCCGCCAAGGGATCGCGAGCACGAGCATCCTGTATCCTTGCCAGAGGGGTACGGACCGGCTGAAGCTGCGCTTCCGCTGGAGTAGAAGCTGCGCCAGTTCCCGGCGGAAAAGCATGCTCCGCGATCACAGGAATAGCTTTGCCGATCAGCCGCTCGATGTCCTTCAAGTACGCCCTCTCCTCCTGATCGCAGAAGGAAAGTGCGACCCCGCCCAGGCCGGCCCGACCGGTGCGACCGATGCGATGCACGTAAGTCTCCGGCACATTGGGCAACTCGAAGTTAATCACGTGCGACAGTTCCTCCACGTCAATGCCGCGGGCGGCGATGTCGGTGGCCACCAGCACCCTGGTCTGCCTGGACTTGAAATTGCCCAAAGCGTTCTGCCTGGCACCCTGTGACTTGTTGCCATGGATCGCCTGTGCCTGAATCCCCGCCTTGACCAACTGTTTGGTCAGCTTGTCAGCCCCGTACTTGGTGCGCGTGAACACGAGCGCCGATACCACAGTCTCGTCCTGCAGCAACTGAACCAGCAGGTCCTTCTTGTTGGGCTTATCCACGAAGTATACCGCTTGCTCTATGGCCTCAACCGTTGAGGAAACTGGGGTCACCTCTACCCTAATGGGGCTCCGCAGCAATGAGTTGGCCAGCTTCGTGATCTCCTCGGGCATCGTCGCCGAGAAGAGCAACGTCTGCCGCTTCACTGGCAATTGGGCAATCACCCGGCGCACGTCGGGCAAGAAGCCCATGTCCAGCATGCGGTCGGCTTCATCCAATACGAAATACTCGATATCCCGCAGCCGCACGAATCCCTGCTTGACCAGGTCGAGCAGTCGACCGGGCGTGGCCACGAGAATGTCCACGCCTTGCCCCAGTGCCTGCGTCTGCGGATGCTGCGACACGCCTCCGAACACGACCAGGTGCTTGATCCGCAAGTTGCGTCCGTAAGCAGCAAGGCTCTCGTCTATCTGAATGGCCAACTCGCGCGTGGGTGTGAGGATGAGCCCCCGAATCGGTCGCGCCGCCCCCGTGGCAGCCTGCCGATCTCCAGCCAACAACTGCAGAATAGGCAGCGCGAATGCCGCCGTCTTGCCGGTGCCGGTCTGCGCACAACCAATCAGATCCCTGCCAGCCAAGAGCGGCGGAATGGCCTGCTCCTGGATCGGGGTCGGTTCCGTGTATCCTTCCCTCTGCAGCGCCTGCAGGATGGGTGGAATCAGCTTCAAACTCTGAAATGACATCTGTTCTCCTTCTACCGTGGCTGCCTAAAATTTGGCTGCTTATCTAAACGACGAAATGGCGATTATCCGAGCAACAAAGAAGCCACCTTTGCCCACCGCAGTCGAAACTAATTGCGGTGAACCTGACTTTGCCATTGTATGGCGTTATCCAATGCTAGTCAAGTGCGCGCCCCAGCACCACCTCACCGCTCTACTAGCCGGTTCGGGCCGGCAATGAGTCCCCGGACCTGTCCGGCGCCATCGTATACTTGATCGCTTCGTTGGTAGCTCACGATTCTCTTCCTCGCGCGATTCAATCCCTGCCCCAATGCCTTTGCAGCAGAACGCACAAAAGGCAACCCGCCCACGCAGAACGAGTCGCCTTGCGGCATTGTCACTATAAGCAACTGCCGTCAGCCGGAATCGACAGGAGCCCATCCGCTCAGACCGAGCTCGCCAGAAACGCCTGAACCACCTCTGGGTCAAACTGACTGCCGGCGTGGCGCTGCAGTTCAGCCACCGCCTGCTCGTGCTGCAGCGGGCGTCGATACGGGCGCTCGCTGACCATGGCATCATAAGCATCCACCACTGCCAGAATCCGCGAAAGCAAGGGGATTTCCTCCCCACGCAGGCCTCTCGGGTAGCCATTCCCGTCCCATCGCTCGTGGTGGGCCAGAATGTACTCACTCACCACCGACAGCTCGGGTGTGTTCTGAGAGATGCGGTAGCCGATTTCGGGGTGACGCTTCATCTCTACCCATTCTGCCTCCGTCAAGGGGCCCGGCTTCTGCAAGATGCTTTCTCTCACTCCCACCTTGCCGATGTCATGCAGCACTGCCAGCAGAGCCAGTTCATCCAGCCATCTCTCTGGCAGACCCAAGGCCTGGCCAACTGCCAGCGAGTAATGCTTCAGCCGCATGGCATGCGCCTCTGTCTCATAAGACTTGGCTTCCAGAGTGGCCTGCAAGGTATTCAGGATTGTGTTGCGGAAACTCTTGCCCTCGAGCAGCTTCTGTCTGTACATCTGCTCCTCTGCTTCCTTCAACAAGTCCCAAATGTCATCTGCTTCTGCTCGCATGACCGCACACCCGAGGGCAATGCTCAATTGCAAATCGTGATCCCGGTAGCCACGACAGCGCTCCCTGATTCGGCCGATCACGTCCTCGGCCAATGCCGCGTTTGCCCTAGGCAGGACTATTACGAACTCGTCTCCCCCCCACCGGAAGACGGCCGCATCGGGCGGACAGCTTTCAGTCATCACTTCCGCCACCAACTGCAACAATCTGTCGCCGGTCTCATGCCCGAAGATGTCGTTGGTCAGCTTCAACCCGTTTAGGTCACCCATGATCACGGCCAACGGCATGTCTTCGATGGTCTCCGTCTTGGCAAACCGTTCCTCAAAGAAGCGACGGTTGTGCAGTCCGGTCAACTGGTCATAATAGCTCAGGTGAAGGATTCGATCCTGGTGCAGCTTCTCTGCTGTGACGTCACGAAAAACCATGACAACACCCAGAATCTGCCCGTGTTCATCCGTAATCGGGGCGGCACTGTCTGCCAGGGAGATGAGCGATTCATCTTTGGTGATCAGCGCGGTGTGGTTGGCCAGGCCAATTGTCTTGCCCGTGCAGAGCACCTTGCCAACCGGATCGGAGATCGGCTCACCCGTCTCCTCGCTGATCAGACGAAACACCTCGGCGAACGGCCTGCCTACTGCCTCTGACTCACTCCAACCAGATATGTCAGTGGCGGCCTTGTTCACGTTCGTAATCAGCCCCGTGGCGTCCGTCGTGACCACTCCGTCGCCGATGGAGAGCAAGGTGGTGCGCAGCAACTCCTTCTCCTGCTGTATAGTGAGCTTGTATTGCTCGCGTTCGGTGACGTCAGAGATGATCGAAAACAGCAGGGGCCCGCCGCTGTCTGTCACCGGGCAGGAGTACACGTCCACCAGCCGGATTTCACCACTCTTCAGGCGGTGTGGAAACAGGAAATACCGTTGCCCCGAGGCCAAAGCTGCGCGCCGCCGCTGCTCCACTTCGAGAGATGGCAGCATGTTGATCTCCTGAATACTCATGTTCAGAAGCTCAGCGCGGTCGTAACCATAGAACTCGCAGGCCGCTGGATTGGCGTCGACTATGCGGCCAGTCACGGGTTCAATCATCAGCATCACGGCAGAGTGTTCAGCAAACATGCTGTGCAACCGCTTGGACAGCTGGTCTCGCTCGCCTTCAGCCCGCTTCAACTCGGTTATGTCCAGACGGGAACCGACCAGATACTTCACTCGACCTTGTTCCAGCAGCGGGCTGAGGGTGGTCAGCCAAATCCGCTCGCCGGTCGGAAACGAGAGGGATTCTTCAAATGTGATCGGTTTGCCAGCCGCCACGCAGCGCCGATAGCTCGCCTCGACAGCCGCCCCGACCGTCGGGCCCATCGCTTCAACGGGTGTAAACCCGATGATCTCTTCCGGGGCGTATCCGACCAGTCTGCCGTAAGCCGAGTTCACCCGCACGCACCGGAACTGGCCGTCATCGTCCACCCTGACCAAGAACATGGCATCATGCGTCCCATTGAACACCTGGTCCAACTCACTGGTCAGGGTGCTGATTTGGGACTTCTGCTGCTGCAGCTCCCTAATCTGCTGGACTTCGGCGCTGATGTCCTGGAACAAGGTGACAAAGTGGCCCGGCTCCGGGGAGAACACGGTGATCCGAAAAGCGCTATTCAGTGGCTCCGAGTGCTGCGTGAACTCCCTGCGCCCGGCAGTCTGCACAACCCTGCCGTAGAAGGCGACCCAATCGAACTCTCCGTCCCGCACGCCCGGCAGCACTTCCGTGACCCGCTTGCCCAGAATATCTGCCGCGTGCAGTCCAGTCATCTGCTCAAAGGCGGAATTGACTTCCAGGAAAACATAGTCCTCCGGCTGGCCGTCAGTTCCGAACAGCAGTCGGTGATATGCGTAACCAAACGGTGCCTGCGCAATGATGTCCCGAAAAAGCCTCGCTTCCATCTGCGCCTCCCCCATTTCAACAAAGTGGATCCTGAGCTGCTGTTCGTGGCTGACGTGCGACAGGAATCCCCATAATCCTCGCAACTGGAAGTATGGGAAAACAGACCGCACAAATTACTACCTAGATTCGACATGTTGCGACACGTTTCCTTCTGACTGTTCGCACATCGGACAGTTGAAAGTGACACATCCTATCTCGGCTGAAGCGAAAGGCCAACCCCTCGGGCAGACAAGGTGCAAGTGCTCCCAGCGCATCCGCATTCTCGCGGAGTAAAGCAAAGGAGGCCAGGTATTGACCTGACCTCCTGCCCAGCTTCGCGCCCGGTCAATCTAGACCAGCCGCTTTGCTCCTGAGTATACCTCTTCCACCGTCAATGCAGCAGCAGCGTGACCGGGATGCTTGCTCGGATTCCACTGCTTCATACCATCATAAATCGCGCCCTGCTGATGATAGCTGATCGTGCCCTTCAACTGATAAGCGGCGCCCTCTCCGGTGATGAAGAGCACGCTGCCCTTGCTGCCAGCCAGGATGTTCTGCCGCGTTTTGTCAAAGTAGTTGTCGGCAATCACGATCGTGCCCTCATCGTACTGAGAGACGCAAGTCGCGTAGATTGCATTGGGCATACCTTGTTCGTTCACCGTCGTCAATACCACCGGCCCGCTGCGTTTGCCCCAAGCCTGACTGACGACTTCCGGAATCTTGACCATGAACAGAAACCTCCTTGCAGATCTGATCGTGCCTGCTGCATTCTACATCGACCAGTCTATTTCCTTTATTTAGTTTCTGTCATATGTTTAATTGCAGATTAGCGGCTGGACTGGCCGCGCTGCAGTTGCACCAACAGATTGACGATCTCGGGATCAAACTTCAAACCGGACTGGGCAGCAATCTCCTGCAAAGCTTCCTGCAGATCGCTGCTCGGGCTATCCGGACGCCTGGTCAAGCGATCAAAGGCAACCGCAACAGCGATCACACGCGCCAACCGGGGGATTTCTTCACCCTTGAGGCCCCTCGGATAGCCGGATCCATCCCAGTGTTCATGGTGCGACAGCACCGCATCAGCCAAATCCATCGTCTCGTCAAACAGGTTGAGAATGCGATAACCGATTGCCGGGTGTTGCCGGAAGTCATCCCACTCCGCCTCACCCAGTTCTGCTGCGACATTGTCCTGACACTGCTCGAAGACCACTTTGCCGATGTCATGCAGGTATCCAGCGTCCTTGAGCTTCCTCACTTCTTCTTCTGACCACTGCAGAGCAATTCCCATCTCCTGGCAGAGCGCACTGACAGCCTCCGAGTGAGCCTGCTCTTCCGGGCATTTGGAGTGCATCGTGGCAATGATCGTCCTGATCATGTTGGCGTTATTCTCCCTGCGATTCAGCGTCTTGTCCTGATACATCTTGTTCTCCGCATTCTCGTAGACAGTCAACAACTGCTCCTCCGGCCTTATCTTAGCGTCGCACCCGAAAGAGATGCTGCCATTGATGGCCACGATGCGCTCCCGGGCAAATTCGCTCTTGATTCTGGCGGCAATCGCCTCGGCATCAACCAAGCGGGTGCGTGGCAGCAAGATACAGAACTCGTCCCCGCCCACCCTGGCGATGATGTCGTCGGCACGGCAGATGCGCTTGCTGAGCTCGGCCACCTTCATCAGCAACTGGTCGCCAGCTGCGTGGCCGAAGACGTCGTTAGTCAGCTTCAAGCCATTAAGGTCGCCGGAGATGATGCAGATGGGCAGATTACGCTCGGTGTCCAGCCGCCGCATTTCCGCCTCAAAGAAGGCACGATTGTATAGCCCAGTCAGCGAGTCATACAGGCTGAGATACTCGATTCTGGCCTGCGCCTGCCTGCGTTCGGTGATGTCCATGAAGGTGACCACCGCCCCAATCACCCGCCCATCCTTCACCTGCGGATAGGAGAAGTACTCCACATCAAAACTGCTGCCATCGGCCCGCCAGAAGACTTCGTCATCCACCTGCGTGCCCTGTCCGGTCTGCACGGCCTGCACAATGCGACAGTCCTCCAGCATCATCCGCCTGCCATCTCGGTAACTGTGATGAATTTGCCAGTGCATGTTCTTGCCCAGCAGATCCTCCTGCCTGGCATAGCCGAGTAGGCGCAAACAACTGGCGTTACAGAAGGTGCAGTTGCCGTCCCTGTCTATTCCATAGATCGCCTCGGCGGTGGAATCCAGAATCAACTGCAGCTGATTCTTGTGCTCCGCCAGTTGTTCGCTTGCCGCCTGCAGGGCGAGCTCCTGATCCCGCTTCTCTCGTGCGCTCCAGGCGCCGATCATCAGCAGGCCGATTTGCTGCACGTCATCCTGGTCGTACTCCGCCTCCTTATTGGCCAAGCCAACCACAGCCACTATACGCCCCTCGCTCAGCACTGGCACGGTCATGAACCTAGTCAACTGCACGTGCCCGCTCGGATATCCCTTCTTCATGGAATGTGGTGCGGTGAACTCGTTTAGGATGATCGGCTGCCGCTGGCGCACCACCTCTCCCCAAATACCGGTCCTCTCCAGATGGTACTTTGTCTGTTTATCCAATACCGTGCAGTCATCCATCACGCCGTTCGACCAGGTGTTGAGTGTGAACTCCTGTCGATCCTCATCATAGAGGTAGATGTACCCATACTTGCTGTCGGTCAACTGCATGGCCTTGGTCAGCACGAAGTCCAACTGTTCCTCGGTGGTGGCAAAATGTCGACTGAAGACATCGGCCAGAACGGCATGACGCAATATCGTCTTGGCCTCCGCGCTGCGCCTTCTTTTCTCGTCCGTCACATCCTCCACATAGGCACCCACACCATAGGCCCCGCTCAGCATCTTGATCGGAAACTTGGTGGTCTGATATATCCGCCCGCGCCAGTTGACTTCGTTCAATGTCACCGATCTGTTCTGCAGCACTTCCACATCTGTAGCCCGTTTCAGAGCAGCAAAATCGGTTTCATCCAGTGCGAAGTCCTCCTGGCCGACAATCTCAACTGCCGGTCGCTGCATGAACCTTTCCATCGCCTGGTTCACGAAGACGTACCTCAGATGCTCGTCCTTCAGGTAGATCAGACGATCATCTGCGTCGATAAACGCCTTGCGCAGTTCATTCAAGTTGTCCAACTCGGCTGTCTTGGCCTGTAAGCGTCTCAAGCTGCGGAAGAGATTGCAGCTGAGTAGAGCAAAGATGGCGATAACCACCGATCCAAGGATGAACGCAGATCGGGTCATCTGGCTGTTCCTCTCCGCCAGCAGGCGCTCCTCAGTGATGTCATGAATGACCGAAAAGCGCAGGCCCTCCTCCCCGGAAGAGTACGGATAGGAGAACACTTCGACGGTGCGCACTTCACCACTGGCCAAGCGGTGACTGAACACGAAATGATTGCGCTGCTCAGCCACTGCCGCCTGCATCTCTGCCTCTGTCTCCTCCGGACTCTGTGCATTCACGTCGGTGATGCGCATGGACTCAAGCTGCTCCTTGGAATAGCCATAGAAGGCAACTGCAGCCGGATTGGCGTATCTGATCTGGCCGGTCTCTGGAGCAATCAACAACATGATCGAACCATGTCCATCCAGCAAGTCCCGGAAACCAGTCTCAAGCGGCGCCGCCCTGGTAGGCGACGGCCAGCACAGGAGAATCATTGCCGCCAGCGCAAACCCGGCCAGCAGCTTGCTCACCCGCTCGTATGCGAATCTATCCATCATCATCTCTCTCACTTCACTTTGCAGAGATCTCTCTGTTTGATAATTCCATTATCACAGGGCCAATCCTGCACATTTCTGCTCTAGTCGACAGATGAGGGGAAAATTTGTCGCCTGGTTCTCAGCGGGCACAACAAGAACGACGCCCGCTCCACTGCTGGAATAGGCGTCGTTATCCGTTTCGTTGGCTTCGTTCTCAGAGCGCAAGCTAGCGCTCTGGCGACACGGCTACCAGGACGTACATCGTGTAGTCAATCCCGTCTCGGTCATCGCTGCTGCCATAGGTGGCGTGTACGCTCTGGAAGATGATGCGCAGTCGGTAGCCTTCGCCGGCAACATCCAGGGACATCTGCTCGACAGGCAACATCTCCTTGGATTGCTTGACCGGGCCACTGAGCTCGTTGACGAACTCCTCCAGGCCGGTGGACAGCAGTGACTGGCCGGCCGCGTTCTGCACCGAGACGATCGCCTCATGCCGAGAAGCGCGTTGCAGCACCACCCGGTAACCCTTACCACCGACCGTAAACTCGCGGCTCTCGGCTGACTGCGAACGGAAGGTGGATAGCTGCAGGAGCACGTCGTAGTCTGCAACCGGCAGTGCGTTCTGTGGCTCCAAGTTGAGGAACCAGCTGACGCCGTTTTCTGTCATGTAGGTGTAGGTCGGTTCAAAACCCAGGGCTGCACGCATGTCACGGTAGGGCTGAAAACCTGCCGGCAGCCAGCTGACGCGCTGCAGGTGCCCCCGCTGGTCAAGGTAATTCAGAATGTTGGTGGCTTCCAACCTCACCGTTAGGTCAGCATCTGCCTTGGCATGGAGCTGCCCGTCCACCAGAATGCCGGCTGACTGGAGCATCTGCTCCAACCTGGCCACCTGGCTGACGCGGGATACCGTGAAGGCGTCAACCGGAGGAATGACCGAGAAGATGGCGAATCCGGCTGCCAACAGGGCGATGATGCCATTCTTGGTCACCGCCCGGCGCGAGAGCACGATGCCGATCACCAGCGCCAGAATCCCGGACAGAGCAACGTAGTAGCGGGATTCGGTCACGCCATAGGCCTGCAGACGAATGTAGACCGAAACCAGTTGCATGATCACGATCGGAATCAGAACTTTAGGGAACACCCTTTGATAGAAGACAGCCAGGCGGTTACTTAAGCGACTGGCCAGGACGTAAATCAGCAGTCCGGCCGCGGAGTAGCCGAGAATCATCGGCCCCAGTTGACCGATAGGCCAGTTCCTGGTCACAGCAATCTTGACGAAATAGGAGAACAGCACCAACGTGTAGGCGGCAACCAAAGGAATAGCGATCTGCGAAACCAGTATCTCCAGGATGCGGGGATACTGGCTAGCTTCCTCGGCGGCGACCCGGTCCGTGAGCTCCTGCGAGTTGAAGCGGGGCAGCAGCGACAGATAGTGAATCGTGGCAAACAGCAGCCAGACGATGGCCAGCATGTAGCCATAGAGATCGCTGTCGATGTCGAACAGTAGGATGTCCACTGCCGCAAACAGGGCCGCTAGCCCCGCGGAGAGCACTGCTGCATAGAGCACCGAAGTCAAGGCGGACTTGAAGTGGATCAGGGCTGCACTGTTGAAGTCAAACTTCTCTCGGAACGAAGGCAGCCAGACAAAGGCGCTGAACAGAGAGAACACCGCCACCGCCGTGCGGGCGCCTACCCAGTAGTCGATGGTCGTCGCCGGCGCGATGATCAGGTAATAGCCTAGACCGAGCGCTGCGGCAGCAACGTAAACGCCAAGACGCTGCCCGGGTACGCGTGGAAAGCGCTCAACAGCAAACTGGGCGGTAATCCCGAGCATCGCCCCCACCAGAAAGACGAACATCAACTTCTGGACGAGCAGATCGGGGGTGCTGTGCAAAGAAATCATGTAGCAGGTCAAAGCTGTACTGCCAAACAAGCAGAGAACGGTCAACGGAAAGCGTACGGCGGCCTGAGAAAACCCCTGCAGCATCCGAGCGACGGTCATCAGCAAGCGTCTCATGCTTTACCCCCTCTTCCTTGAACGAGGTCTGTCCTCTGGACATCACCTCTTGATCCATTATACAGGGAATAGACGCCGGGCAGTCGCATAACGTTGCATTAGATTGGAACGGGGGGACTGTCCCCCCGTTTCAGCTACTCGGTGATCCGGTGATCGATCAGGATGCGCACGACGGTTGGGTCAAACTGCGTTCCGGAGTTCCGTCCTATTTCCGCCAGCGCCTGCTCCCTGGTCAAGGCCTTGCGGTAGACCCTGTCCTCAGTCATGGCGTCGTAGGCATCTGCCACTGCGATGATGCGGGAGATGAGCGGAATGTCTTCACCCTGCAAGCCAAGCGGGTAGCCCTTGCCGTCCCAACGCTCATGATGGGTGAGGATGTACTGCGCGATCGGCTCCAGCTGGAAGGAGGATTTGGCGATGCGGTACCCGATTTCGGAATGAGTTTTCATGATCGCCCATTCTTCCTCGGTCAACTTGCCGGGTTTGTTCAACACCCTGTCATCGATAGCCACCTTGCCAATATCGTGCAAGGTTGCGAGCAACTCCAGCTCTGAAAGATGCGTCTGCGACAGGCCCAACTTCGACCCGATGCGGTTGGCCAGCGCGGCTAATCGCTTGGAGTGTTCTTCCGTCTCCTGACTCTTCTCGTAAACAGCGGCCATCATCGATGAGATGATGTCGCTATGCGAACTCCTGTCGTTGAACAGCTTGCGGTTGCGCAGCAGGTCTTCCGCTGCGCGCAACGTCGCTTCATGGGCTTCCGCCGGGTCCGTTCTGGTGGCGAACCCGAGCGACACGCTGATCTCATGAACTCCGGCGCGCTTGCTCTTGTTAAATCTCGCGCAAGCCACATTGATCTCGTTCGCCCGTTCCAGAGCAGCGCCATTGTCTGCATGAGGCAGTAGCAGCGCAAACTCATCGCCGCCCAGCCGGGCCAACACGTCCCCCGGTCGGCAGCATGCGCGTAAGGTCCGAGCTGTTTCCTTGATCAGTTCGTCGCCTGAGTCATACCCGAAGGCGCTGTTGATCAGCCGCACCCCATCTATGTCCACCACGATCAACGAGAATGGCAAGACGCATGTTTGCTCTAGGCGGTTCATCGCTTCTTCAAAATACTGCCGGTTGTATAGATCGGTCAGATAATCATGCTCATTGATGTAGCGAATGCGCTCTTCTCTCTCCTTCTCCCTGGAGATGTCAAAGACTATGCCCTCCAGCGCTTCCACCTGTCCGGCATCATCGTATACCCCTTGGCCCATCTCCAACACCCACTTCCGCTCGCCAGTGGCGGAGACGATCTCGTACTCGTGGCGGAAGGGAAGCCCGAGCGGCAGCACGCGTTCCCATTCCTGCCAGAGGACTTCTCGGTACTCGGGCACAATCAGGTCACTGAAGGACAAGTCGCGGTTGTAGAGCAAGCTTTCCGCCGGATAGCCAGTCAGGTCAAAACAACCGGCCGAGACGAACTGCATCGTCCAGGCCCGGTCATAATTGCAGCGGTAGGCCATGCCCAGCAGGTTGTCCAGCAGCACCGACTTACTGCGCTCGCTGTCCAGCAGCGCCTTCTCCATCGCCTTGCGCTCACTGATGTCCTCTACCAGGCACAGATGCTTCTGATCCGCTCCGTCCCCAAGACGCAGCGGCACCACTCGCATGTGCGTCCAGACATCCGAGCCGTCGGGCCTGAGATAACGTTTCTCCAGGTCGTAGCCGTCTATTTCCCCAGAACTCAGCTGTGCGAAACACTCCAGGTCGCCGGGCAGATCGTCCGGGTGCGTGATGCTCGCCCAGCCCACAGCAGCCAATTCTGACTCACTCCGACCCAGAATCTGCTGAAACATCGAGTTGATGCCCGGGCGATCGTCGCCAATCAATCTCAGGTAGTTATCCTGATGCCCAATCGCGATACCGATGGGCGACTGATCAAAGATACTCCTAAACAGCGCTTCGCTTTCCCGCCGCTGGGCGTCCGCCTGCAGCAGTTTTTGCTGCTCAGCCTTCAGGTCCCGATTCTGCGCAAATGCCACCCAGATCACCACGAAGACTGTGAACACCGCCAGCATGAACAGGGTCATCTGTACCGTATGACTGATGGCATCCTTGTCCCAGGACGCGGCTGGATAGTCGATGCCGAAGACGGCGATCACCTCGCCGCTGTCGGCATCCTTCATCGGCACCAACGCGCTCACCCAGGTGCCCCAGCGGTCGGTGCTGGGACGGGTCAGCACCGCCTCCCCGGTCTGGAAGGGGAGCCAGGTCTCCTCAGTCGCTTCCCAGTACTCCTGACCGGGCGGCGAGAAATCAGGCGAGTCTGGCGACTCCGAATCAACCAACATGTGGATCTTGCCGTCCCTTTGGATGTAGATGTAGGCAAAGCGGATCTGATTCTTCTGAGCGACCAAGGCCTCCAAGCTGTGCTTCACATCCCAGTATTCCGGCAACTGCAGGTCACCGCTCTCTCCCCTCAGCGTAGTCAGCATTGCTTTCGGAAAGCCGACTTCTGCGGCCCAGGCCAGCCGCATCGCCTCTTCTGAGGTGGCACGCAAACTGGCACGCCAGGTGCGCACGACCACAGCGGTGCCAGCAATCGCCAGCACGAGGGCGATTGCCACGAATACGGGGTTGGCGAGTATGTAGTTGCTCTGCCGAAGCCGTCGCCTCTTCATGTGCCTAATCTTCCCCCCCCACCGTCGTCTGAAGGAGTCGTCAGGGCGAATCCGCGTGGTTCCTCAACCGCTGAACCACCATGCACCATCAGTGCATGTGATTACCGTGTCTCTTACTCCAAGATTCGACAACTTCCGTGGCGTTCCTCCATTGCCGCGCAAACAGATCGTGGACTGTAACAGCCGCCCTGCGCTCAGCGAAGCGTGACGAGTTTGTCATCCCGAGCGCAGCCAAGGATCTTACCCCAGGGTAGCCAAAAGGAGACCGACCGGGCAGCCTGCCCAACTGGTCTCCTTTGCGATCACCGTGTGAATCAGTCCGTGGTTGCACCATCGCTGGTGGTGGAACCTAACCAATCGCCAGAAGCCAACTCATAGTAGCCTATGGGCGCTTTGAAGGCCGAGACCGCGCGGAGCAGCATCTCCGCGGCTAGAGATTGCCAGACCCCCAGCCACCTGATTTCGCGCCAGAGCAGCAGCCAAATGAACAACCAGAAGGCTAGCGTCAGGGGACCAAACCAGGGCATCCACCCCGGCCCGCGCTGCGGCAGAAACCGGGGCAAGACGACCCCCCGACGGTAGATCCATGGCTCTGCTCTCCACAGCCGGTTGAGCATGAAAGCCAGCCCGGTCAACGGGATCAGCCAGGCAATCAGCTTCAGCAGCGTAAACTGGTAGAACTGCACCAGCAGCAGCAATGAGATGAACATGGAGCTAAGGCCGATCAGCCCTTGACTCGCGGTCTGGAACCACTTGTCGCCGGAGGAGATGTGGAGGACCAGGAGACTCTTCTTCACTGCGTGCCACCTCCTGCTTACAGTGCCCATATTCTGCGTCGCCATGGCAGAAACCTCTGCGCTCGCTTGCCAAGCTGCCGCCGCACCCAACGGGCCCCGGCCATGGATCGGCTCGGCAACACGCTGCTGTACGGCATCGGCTCGGCATGCCGAGCCTCTACGCGGGACGAGCTTAACAGTCTCGCTGGCTGACCGCAGGCAAGAGGGGCCCCACCACGTGGAGCCCCTCGATCTGCTCGCTGAATCGGGGCCAGGACATGCGGACGCCTTCGTAAGGGGCGCCATGCCAGCAACACGGATGTTGCGATCCCCAACAAAGCGATTCTTGCTGTCAAGAATCGGCTTGCACTTTGGCGCGCGCCTACGCGCCTGCTACCAACGGGCTTCTTGCGACAGTCCCTTCTGCCCCGGTCCCTAACGGGATAGCCATCTACCACCAAAACAAACCATTAATACGGTTGGATCACCAGCAGACCCGCCGCCAAATCCGCCTGGATGATCTCCCCGTCGCAGGGGGCCAGGTAATGATGCTCGATCAGACCCCAGACCGACGCCATCCAGGCCACTGTTTGACCGGCCTTCACCCGCTGCCCGGCTCGGCAGAGGCAGATGCCGGGAAAACCGCCGTCGATGATCGGCAGCTTCACCAGCGTGTGCCCGGCAGCCGCCAGTGAGGCCAGAGCGGGATAGTTGCGGTGACTTTCGGCAACGAAACGCCGCAGGAGCGGCACCGGGCGTCCAAACAACAGTTCATTCACGCTGGCTGCACGGGCCAGGATGTAGGGAACGGCAGTGGCGACTGCCAAGGCTGTTCCGCCTAAGGTGAGCGCTCGCCAGATCATCGAGCCCGTCAGGGTCACCGGAAGGCTGGTCTTGCGATCGATCAGCAGAGTGACACCGAGAGTCAGTCCGAATGAGATCAATCCGGTGAACAGACCCTCCAGCAGAAAGAGGCCACTCACTTCCCGCGGGCTGAGCCCCATGGCCTTGAGCAGGGCCAACTCGCGACGACTGTCCAGGTAACTGAGCAGGCTGAAGGTGCCGGCGCCGAGAGTCAGGAAGAGATACAGCAGCCAAACGCCTGAACCGCCGCCAGCAAATGCCGTTGACACGACCTTGCCGGCCAGATCTGTCACCGCGGCAGCCGTCTGCATGGTCGCCCCGGCTGGCAGGTGACCAGCCCAGCGGGTCGAGTTGGGCAACCAGCGGTACAGAGTGACTTCGTTCGCATCGAGAATGACCCCGTTATCACTGAGCCAGTATCCGTTGACCGTGACTTCCGGGCAGAAGCCGTGAGCTGAGTAGAAGCCGGCCACCCTGCCTGCAAAAACGCGGTAGCGCCAGTCCTCCAGGAAGGCGATTTGAAAGGGACTCCCCACCTCGATTCCCGCAGACAGCTTGACGGTGCCGGCCAGCCAAACTTCCCCCTGCTCTGGGTTTGGCAAGGGCGCATCGGCCCCTTGCGAGTAGACTGCCGCCAAGGACTGCAGCCCGAGAGGGGTCTCCACCGTCAGCGTTTGGTAGATCTGCACAATGTCTGCATTCTCCCCTGGCACGGAGTGCTGCGTTCCCGGCGGCAGCGTGATGGCGAAGTCCGCAGGGAAGTCTGCGGTACGGACTCGCCCGGACAGGGAAGAGTGCGCGTGCTCCAGATATCCCCAATAGAGCAACCAAGCAGTGATCACAGCGGCGGCAATGATCACTGCTGCCAGGTGCGACCGGACTGCCGTTTTCCAACGGCGCTGTGCCAGCAGCAGTAGATTACTCGCGTCACTCACCACGCAGCACCCCCATCACCGTCAGATTGGACAACCTCCAGGCTGGCAGGAGCGCAAACAGCAGACTGACCAAGCAGGCCACACCAACCACCAGGCCATATTCACCCACCGTTCGGGACAGGACGGTCGCCCAGGGCAGGTTGTTGCCAATGTCCATGATCAGGCCACCCAGCCGCACCAGCATAAAGCCGATGCTGGTCCCGATCACGGTGACCAGCAGGGACTCGGTCAGAACCATTGCGGCGATATCCCGACGTCTGGCCCCCAGCGCTTTCAGCACTCCTATTTCCAGGCGGCGAGCTGCCGCTCCAGTCAGCATACGGCTGGCGATCAGCATGCCCGCAACCAGATAGAACAATATGCCCATGATCTTCCCCAGGCGGAGGGGCACTCCCAGCGGCGCCTCGCCAGGCTGAGTATGGCGCTCAGGGCCCCGGTAGAAGCGGTCGATGATCAGACCTTCCTCCACACGATTGGCGAACTGCGCCACGCTGACGAAGGTAAACTGCGGGTATTTCGCCTGCAGTTCTTCGACGATCTGTTCCATCTGGTCCATGTTCTCCACCCGGAGCGCCAAGTTGCTGATCACTGGGCTGGCGCCTCCGCTGGCGCGCCGCCAGAGCTCCTGCCACAGCGGTTGTGGCAGCCAAACGTAACCGCCATGCAGGTAGGCTGTCTCCGTCTCGGTGTACCCCATCTGGTTGACATGAGAGGCGGTCCTGGTGGGCACAGCCACCTGACTGAAGGTCGGAACATCGACGAGGAATGTCTGTGAATAGTCCGGCAGAAGCTCACCTCCGCCCTCAGAACGCAACTCCGGGATGCGGAGTCTAGCGAGTTCGCCGTGTCTCGGCAGTCCAATCTCTTGGATGGCCAGATCACGACTCCAGCGCAGCTTGCGATCCAGCAGTTGATCAGGGGTGGGTAGCACGTCTTCGCCCTGATGAATCACCATTTCGTCAGTGAGCGTGGCTGCAAAGCGGCGGATAACGCTCTCGGGTATCTCCAGGTAAGAGTTGACGAGCGCAAACGGCTGCCCAGACGGAAGATCGGGCAGGACGGCGTAATCCTCCCGGTCGAGAAAGGGTAACCGTTCTCGATCCAGTAGTGGCAGGACAGTGACATTGATGTATCGCTCAGCTTCGCTTGAGCCGTTAGTCAGGCTGGCTGGAAACTGGTACTGTAAGCTGTGCCCACTGATTCCGGGTTCGGCCATCAACTGCCGCAGCACGTCCTCGGGGATAACCTGCGAGAGGTCGCGGTCACCGTCGCTCAGGAAGCCGTCCCGATACAGCTCGGGATAGTACGCCTCCAGCCAGGAGAGGCCAGTTCTCCGCAAGCGGGTCGGCTGCAGCACTGTATCTGCGGCAATGTCGGTCGGCGTTTGCCCTGTCCAACGAACCGGCGAAACCAGGATTTCGCCCCCCAACAGCTGGCGATAGAACTGATAGCTTTCCTTGGCGTTGCTGCGACTGAAAGAGAGGGCGGATGTCAGACTGATGGCGCTGAGAATCATGGCCACCAGCACCAACGTGTTGCGGCCAAGCTGCCTGATGCTATTGGTTAACCCCAGCCGCACGAACACGTTGATCCCCCCAAGATCGCCTGGTAAAGGCTGTCAGTCACTCTCTTTGATCCTAGGCCCAGATGCAGCGCTTGACAAGGGAGATTCCTGCGCTGTTTAGCACATTTCCCAGAATACTGCGGGAGGACCAGCGCTTAGCTTAGCCAGGAGGTGGAGATGGCCGGCAGCGGGGATCCGGCCGTATCGGCCGGCGTGCGTCAGAGGGTTGCAGCGGAGGATGGGTCTGCGTCCCGCAACTCCATCTGTACCTCGATCCTGCCAGCGGCGTTTTGACCCACGATCTTCAGCGCGTGTTCCCCGGGTGGAAGATCCAACTCCGCCACGCCTTGGCCGCCTTGTTCCAGCACAACCAGCAGCTCGTCGTCTGGCGAAACCAGCACGATCTTGAACTTGCCCTTCTGCACCAGAGAATCGAACTCAAGTCGCAGTTTCTGCTCGCTGGCAGCGTCAATGCTCCAGACGGTTTGCACGCCATAGAAGCGTCGGTACTCCAGAGTCAGTTCGTCGTCTTCCAATGTACCCGTTCGCTTGGCGAAGCTGTAGCTGTCGCCCTCTTGCACAATCTGTGCATCATCATCGTACACGCTCTGCTGCTTGGCGCCGACGCTGCAACCCGTCAGCGAGCCGGAAAGCGCCAGCACCAGCAGACCTGTGAGTACAGCCTTACCCCAATGGTAAACAGTCATCTCAATACCTCCTGATCGAATGCATAGATTGCGGGCGGGCGCCATGCATGGCGCCCCTGCGACCATCTGGGAACTGCGGGCGCGCGTGTCTTCCCGTAGGGGCGCATGTATGCGCCCCGCTCGGCTGGGAATGTCATCAGCGCCCCGCCTACTTCCGCCAGCACCTCACGTCCACATATCTCCCCACCAACGCCCGTCCCAACTCATACTCATACGCCAGCTGTTTGGTCGCTTCCAACAGGTTGATCAGGGCAAACAGCGGCATGCCGTGGTTGCGGCCTATGGGTTCGCGCAAATGGATGACGCCACTAGGCTTCAGATTCCTCATCAGCTGGCGCAGCACTTGCGGTCGCACTTGCGGCGGGAAATCGTGCAAAGCGAAGTGCACAATCACCGCGCCATAATCGCCCCCTTGGATGATCTCATCGAACCCGGTCACTTGCGCGCACCGGACATGGTCGAGCCAGGCGAGCCGCTTCACGGCCCGCCACCACCAGACGCGCGAAACGTCCGCGGCCACCAACTGACCCGCGTCCAGCCGGGCAGCGATCTTCTCCGAGAGAATGCCGCTGCCGGCGCAGTAGTCCAACACCTTTGTCTCACGCTGCAGGGGCAGCCCTCTGGCGAATCGTCGGTAATACCCCTGCAGCAGCGTGCCACCCACTAGTTCCGTCAGGGCTATTTCAGTCGCCGACGGCTCAAACGTGTATTGCTCCATCGCCATTCACCAACGTGCCGCAGACTAGACCACGAAGGGGATGAAGCGCTTGGTCCGCCGCATATAGGAGACGTACTCCTCGCCGAACTCGGCGATCATGTCCTGCTCCTCGCGCTTGGCCAGCCGGAAGTACATCAGAATCATGAACGGCCAGGCGACGAGCAGCGGCAGCGTGGCCCACTCGCAGATCATGCCGAGGGTGAGCAGAATAAAGCCGGTGTATTGCGGGTGGCGAATGTAGCGATAGACGCCGGTCTTGACCAGCCGCTTGCTGCCGCTTTGCTTGGACCAGGACTGATGGTAGATATGGTACCAGCCATTCCAAATGATGGCCAGAGCAATCACGGCCAGGACGATGTTCACATACATGCCGGCGTTGCCGATTCGTTCAAACAGCGTGTGCCCCCAGAGGATGCCGTTGGGTAGTTTGCGGCCAAAGATCCACGAGATCAGCAACATGCTCATGGGGATACCATGCATCTCGACCACGAAGGCCAGCACGAAGGCCAGGTAGGCGGTGGCCGGCTTGCGGTTCACCTTGTGGTAAAGCGGCACAAACAGCAGGGCGATTGAGTAGACCAGGCCAAAGAAGACCACACCACCCCATTGACCGAAGTGGCTCTCCAGAGTTTCAACCATTGCGATTACCTCCTCCATTTCCAGTGACCTCAGTCTACAGCGAACTTGGCAACAAAAAACCTAACCCAGGTTAGGTTCCGGGTTAGGTCTGCATGCAGCCACTAGGCTATTCAACTATCTCCCGCAGTGCCTTGGCCTTCTCAATGGCCTGGACCCGATTGGTTACCTCCAACTTGCTGAAGATCTTGTTGATGTGCCACTTGATGGTGCCCACGCTGATGAACAACTTCTGGCTGATGTCCGCGTTCGTCTTGCCCTGGGCCATCAACTGCACGATCTCCCGCTCGCGCGCAGAGAGCAGCGCATCCTGCGGCTCGACCGCCTCGACCGCAGCCGGCCGCGCTTTGCTGAGCAGCCCATGCAGCTTCCGGTCCAACTGGCGAATCCGCTCCAACGACCGCAGCGGCAGAGTACCGAAACAGGCGCAAATGCCATGCTCGCGCCAGAGCTGCACGGCTGACCGCAGATGGACTTCCGCCTGCTTCTGCTGACCGAGCTGCAGATAGAGCTCAGCGAGCTGCAACTCCGTCAGTTGCACCCGCGGGATGTTCCCGATGTACTTGAACTTCTTCAGCCGCTGCTCCAGATCCTCCGGTTCAATCAGGTCCGAGAGGCCCTGCAACTGCAGCCAGACCAACACTTCCGGTACCACCGAATGCCCGTCCAAATCCTGCGTGTAGGCTAACTCAAACAAGTCGATATCTGCCTGCTCCACGTCTTGCGGGCGCTCGGTAGCCAGTATGCGAAACATGGCAATCAACAGGTCCATCTGCGGGTAGTGCAGATGGCCGAAAGTGGCAGCCGCCTGATCGCGCATTGCCTGCAAACCGGCCCTGTCTGCGAGCAGGTAATGGGATTTGAACAGATAGGCTTCGATCAGCCCATGCAGATGCAGCATCTTGATCCGATCGATGCTCTGCTTGCACTGCTGCAAGTGTGTCACGGCCAGATGGGGCTTGCCTAACTCGTAGTAGCACATCCCCAGCGGCAGGTGCACCACATTCCAGAAGTCCTCTGCCTGCCCGGTGAAGTTGCCGGACATCAGCAGCGCTTGGTTGCACCGATCTACCACCGCTTGCAGCTCGCCCAGATGAAAGCGATTCAGCAACTCGTTCACCAGGGCAATCATGGCCAGGAACTGCAGCCCCCGCTCCTGAAAGATGTCATGGGCGGAATGGAACATCTCCGCCGCACGGCGATACTGATCTGCTCCCGCCATGATCTGTCCATAGGTCAGCTTGGCATTGGCCAAGTACAGAGTGTGCTCGTGCTCCGGCAGCACATCCAGTGCGATTTGCGCGTAGCGCTGCGCCTCCTGGCGGTCGATCATCCCGCTGACCAGTGCCTTCAGCGCATAGAACAGCGAACTCACCTCCGGCGAAATGAGCTCGGTTTCATGAATGCTGCCGAGCAGCGCAAACATCTGCGCATTGTCCCCGCTCATGAAGGCCATCCAGGCCACGATCAGACGGCTCGGCAGCGGCGCCGCTGGCCACTCCCGCTCCCGCAGCAACTGATAGACTTCCGGCACATCCGGGGTCGACAGCAGATCCTCGATGTTCCCTTCCAGAAAAGCAGCCAGTTCACCGTGCGACTGTCCAGACAACACCTGCGCCAACTGCTCGCGCACCCTCTGCCCATCCCGCATCCGTACATCCCACCCTACCCTCATGCGATAACGTCAGCATTCCACAGAGAGGTGGGAAATACCTGCAACCCCCTTGGAACGCGGGGACAGTCCCCACCGTTCCAACAGCGGATGGCAGCTGCAGCCGACTTAGGTCCCGCTGACGGCCAGGTCGGTCAGCTCGAACAGCGGCATCCGTAATACCCCGTCTCCCCAAATGACGATCCCCCGCTCAAGCTTGACATCGTTGAATGCCGTTTGACTGGCCAGCTCCGCAAAGCGGGCGGTCCGCAGTTTCTGCGACAGATCCACGGTGAGGCTGCTACCGTTGCCGAACTCAACCAACAACCGATAGCCCGGCAGTGGGGCGATCGCACGCACATGTCCCATCCAGGCACCTCCTTTCTAACGCTGGGCAGAAAAAGAATCCGCTCTATGTCACCATAGAGCAGATTCGCACTTTTCGCCCCGTTCAAAAGGATAGTCAGCATGACCTATTCCAGGATTCCGGCCAGTTTGCTGCGGCGATCGATGCCCAGCTTGGAGAACACGCTGCGCAGATGATATTTGACGGTGGTCTCTGAAATGTAGAGAGCGGCGGCGATCTCCCGGTTGCTCGCGCCCTGGGCAGCCAGAGTGGCCACCTCCATTTCCCGTTCGGTCAGGCCGTGAGGCAGGCTGCCGCTGGCCGCACTGAGCCGAATCAACAGCTTCCAGTTGTCCGCAATCAACTGCTCATTGCCAGCCAGTTCAGCCGGCAGGCGCTCGCCCAACGCGGAGAAAGCTCGCTCCACCAAATCGCCGAGCTCCCGTTTGAACTCCAGGAAGGGAAGATAGATGCCATCGGGCACAGCCAAGGATAAGGCCGCCTTCACGGCAGCAAGATGCCCAGGCGGAAGTAACCGAGATAGACCTTCACCCAGGCGGGGGCGTCGGGCAGAAGCTGCCTGCCGTCCCGCACCCAGGGTGGAATCAGGGCGGTCACCCCTAGCCACATGTAGTAATCCGTCTGCAGCAACTGCGCCACGAGGGGACAGACTGCATCCGTGCCCACCGTCTGCTCCAGCTTGATATACTGCGACAGGTCGGTGCTCTGCGGCAGGCCAAAGGCAAACGGCTCATCAGCAGTTAAGGTGCGGCACCTGCCGCCGATCAACTGCATGGCCTGGCGCGTCAGCCGTTCCAGGCTGACGATGTCGGGAAGCTGCAAGTAGGCGGAGACCAACATCCATTCCCCGAGCAGCGCACGCTGCTCGGCCGCATCTGCCATCTGCTCAATCCACTGCCTGATCTCCTCGAGCAACTGCGACGCCGCCTGTCGCTGGTCGGCGCCGATCAACGCATAGGCAATGCGCAATAGTGAGATGGGATGATTGCGTTTGATCTCCGCAGGACACTCGGACAAGAGACGCAGCGCCAACTGATAGAACGGCACCCCGTCGATGCGTGCCAGCGTCAATCCTGTGAGCGGCAGGGAAAGGATGGCTGCGTAGTCCTGCACCTTCCAGAAGCAGGCGATCGCATGCAGGTTATCTCCCTGATGCGCATACCAGCTGCCCGCCCGGCGGTAGCAGTTGGTCCGGATGCGCACGTCCGCCGCCTGCAGTCGACGCAGCAACATTTCCCGCAGGATAGCGTGCGGCACAAAGCACCGCAGAGCAGCCTCGTAGCGGATGAAGGGCGTCTCCTCCAACAACTTCAGCCAGCTGTCTGGAAGAGAATCGGCTTGGAGCAAGAAACCAATCTGTTCGATGGAGACAGCCGGGAACAGCGCGATGTGCAGCAAGAGATCCTTCTCTGGCTGACTCATCTGCTCCCAAACTATGCGTTCCATTAGCTGCAGCAGACTGAGACCGGGGAAGACCCCCTGGCCCCGTTGCATCTGCTGCACAGTCAGGTAAAGGGCCACAATCCAGCCCTCGGTATAGCCGAAGAGCTGATCTGCTTCCGCCTCAGACAGAGTGAGTCCGGAAAGACGGCAATAGCGTCGCACATCCTCGGGGCAAAGGCGCAGATCTTCCACACCGATACAATGGGCGCCGGACTGTTCGAACAAGGAAAGGGGGAAAGGTCGCGCTGTTTGGGTGATGATCACCAGATGTAGATTGCGCCCGGCATGACCTAGCAACGCAGACATCACGGTGCGAGGCAGCTCGGGCTGCAGCAGATGAAAATCGTCCAGCACCAGCACTGTTGGCCGATCGCTGCTGAGCCGACCGATTGCCTCGCCGACCTCCCAGGCAGAGAGCAATCTGGGGAAGCCGAGAGCCAACAGATCTTGCCCCACCACGGGATCAATCTGCGCCACCTCGCGGCAGAGTCTCAGCCAAGAAACCTCCGCTGCCGACTCGGTCGCGCTCCACCAGTGAAGAGAAGCGCCCGTAGGGAGGTCAGCCTGCAGATAATCCCTTACTGCCGTGGTCTTGCCATAGCCCGATGGCGCTTCCACCACCGTCACCGGCGCGGTCAGGATACCGCGGAGCTTCTGCAACAGTCGCTGAGAGTAGTAATGGGTAGTGGGTTGACTGGCCTGCATGTCAGCAGATCGCCTCGCCTTCAGGTCTGCCTGATCACAGCCATGTGTGGCTGGTGGCAGTGCATGTTCTTGACAATGATAACCGATTTTCCTCCCCGGAAGGCAGAGGGGGCCAATTCACTGTCCCTCCCTTCCAACACGGCCGCGAGAGGAAATGTCGAACGTAGGGTAGAATCAGAACTGGATGAAAGGGGGATGCCGATGCCGCTCACTGCACCAGAATTGCTTGCCCAGCTTGACCGGGCTGGCCTGCGACTGAACCCCGCCCAGCAGTCCGCCGTGACCAGCCTGCGCGGACCGCTGAGAGTGATGGCCGGACCGGGCAGCGGCAAGACCAGGGTAATTGCGGCGCGCGCAGCCGCACTGCTGCTGGCCGGCGTCAGCCCCAGTCAAATCCTCGTGCTCACCTTCTCCCGGGCGGCAGCCCAGGAGATGCGGCAGCGCCTGCTTGACCTGGAGGGACTACTCACCACCGAGCAAGTCAACCCAGTGACGGTTGAGACCTTTCATGCCCTTTGCTTCCGCATCTTGAGGCGATACCGAGCTACCCCCGCCATTGCCAGGGACACGGTGAGACGCAGGTGGGTGGAACAGGCGCTGCGCGAAAACGGCGAGGAACTGAAAAACGATCTGGTTGAACAGATGCAAGCCGATATCTCCGGAGCGAAAAACCGTCGCCTTAGCCTGGAGGACATTCCACGCCGCGACTCCCTGTTTCGCAGCGTCTGGGCGGCATACGAAGAAGCCAAAGCGGCTGCTGGGCAAATGGATTTCGACGATCTGCTGCTACATTGCTGCCACCTGCTGGAAAGCGAGCCCCAAGTGCTGCAACGCCTGCAGCAACGCTGGCACTTTTTGATGGTGGACGAGTTCCAGGACACCAATGCCGTGCAATACCAGTTGCTGCGGCTGCTGGCAGCGCCGCAGCACAATCTCTGTGTGGTAGGGGACGTGGATCAGGCCATTTACTCCTGGCGGGACGCCAGCCCAGAACTGCTGCTCAACTTCCCGCAGGATTATCCGCAGGTAACAACCATCGAGCTGAGGCAGAACTATCGTTCGGTGCCGCCGATCATCCACTCCGCCAACCGGCTAATCGCTCAAAACCAGCAGCGGCACCGCATGACTGTTGAGCCCGTACGCCGGGGGGGCCGTGCACCCAAACTGCTGACTACGGACAGCGAGTGGTCTGAGGCCAAAGCGATCTTGACCATGCTGCGACGTGCCCGGGAGAGAGGCGTGCAGTTGCAGGAGATGGCCGTGTGCTATCGGGTGAACAGTCAGGCGAGACCGCTGGTCAGCCTGCTGGTCGAGCAGGACATTCCCTTCAACATTCGCGAAAGCAGCCAGCTCGGTTTGGATCACTGGGCCATTCAGGAATGCCATGCCTGGCTGCGCTTGCTGGTCGACCGCGACCATCTGGAGAGCTTCCTCACCGTGGGACGACGGCAACTGCGGTTGAACGACCAAACCTCCGCCAGCCTGCGCCAGATTTGCGCGGGACAAGCTCTCACTCCTTGGCGGGCGGTCCACCAGTTACCGACCGGCACCGTGGAGTTGGTCAAGTTGGAGCAACTGCGTAAGCACCTGGACAAAGCCGGTCGTTTGCCGCCGCAACAGGCACTTGGCTACTATCTGCATGAGTTGGGCTATGCCACTTATCTGGAGTGGTACGCCCAGCAGCGCGGCTTTGCCAGCAACGCTTTTCTTGGGCTCTGCGAGGATCTGAAGCTCGACCTGCGCAGGTTCAACAACCTGACCGGCTACCTGCAACACGTGGATAAGATCAGGGAGGCCTTGGCCCAGCCGGATAAGCCGGCGGATGGCCTCAACCTGATGACACTGCACGGCGCCAAGGGGCTGGAGTTCCGGGTAGTCTGGATCATCGACGCAATAGACGGGTTGCTGCCGCACGCGCAAAGCCAGACTGAGGCACAACTGGAGGAGGAACGCCGCCTGTTTTATGTCGGTTGCACCCGAGCCAAGGACCTGCTCTACCTGTTCGTCCCCCACTTCTACCGGGGAAACGAAACAGCCCCTTCCCCCTTTCTGGAAGAGGCACTGGGACCGTCCCGAACTGAAACAACGAAGCAGTCAGAGCCGAAACGGCGGAGCTCGGAACACAGGCGGCCTGCTCCGTCAGCTAGCACTGTTGGCGAACCACTCACTCCGGCGGAGAAGGCTATGCCGCCCCGCCTGGGCATGCGAGTGACGCATAGGACGCTGGGAGTAGGCGTGATCACCGCCGTCTCGCAGGACACAGCGCAAAGACAGCCGTTCCATTTGACAACCATAGACTTCGGCGCCCGCAGCGGCGTGAAGCTACACTGGGAGTACAGCATCAGGAATGAAGTAATTAGGGAGGTAGAACAATGAAATTCTTATGGACAACCATCTATGTGCGGAATCTGGAGGAATCGATCGCTTTCTACTCAGAATTGCTGGACCTGAAGGTAGTCAAACGTTTTCCCGCCGGCCCGGGAAGGGAGATTGCGTTCATGGGTAACGGCGCCGACGGTGAAACGCTGGTTGAGTTGCTTGCGGACAGCGCGCTCAGTGAGGTGGATCTCGGCAAGCACATTTCCATCGGCTTCGCAGTCGGTTCGGTCGACGCAATGCTGGAGACAGTCAAGGGCAAGGGCATCCCGCTGCACGGTGCACCAATTGAGACTCACGGTTCCAAATTCTTCTTCATCAAGGATCCGAACGGCCTGAGTATCCAGTTCTACGGGCAGAGGTAGCCGTCGCCGAGGCAGCCAGCATTTTGGCGAACATCAATGGCCCTGCGTCACGACGCAGGGCCATTTGGCGCTGGATGCTCCCTCTCACCCCGTGAAAAACCCGATACTCGCCCTACTTCAAGCAGTCACTGTAAACAGTAAACGCATCCACAATGTGATACTGCTCTGTCCTGTGATCGCCCGGCGCGCCGGCGGTAACCAGAATGTACTCGCGGCCATCTTTCTCGGCCAAGCTAGCCAAGCACAGGCCAGACTCCTCCGTATATCCCGTCTTGCCGCCGAGAATCCTCCCGCCCGCAAACTCCCGCGTGCTCATTTTGGCGAACATGGTACTGTAGAAGGTCAATCCTTGCGGGTGCACCCGGCTGACGCCCAGCGTATAGCGAGCGGAAGTGAAGACCTCACGAAAGGTTTCATCCTGCAATGCATGTTCCAACAGCACCGCGATATCCTTCACCGTGGTATAGTGATTCGCATCATGCAAGCCGGTGACATTCGTGAAGTGACTGTGATCCATGCCCAGTTCATTGGCCTCTTGGTTCATCAGCGTCACGAACTCGCTTTCCGAGCCGGCGACCTCCAGGGCAAGACCGAGCGCGGCGTCCGCTCCCGATGGCAACAGCGTTCCGTAGACGAGGTCGATTGCTGCGACTCTCTCTCCGGGGGCGAATCCAGCCACTGAGGCATTGGCGGCGCGTAAGTCCGGGAAAATCTCTTCCGGCAGCCTCACCTGCGTTGAAAGATCGGGAATCTGTTCAATCGCCACAACTGCAGTCAGAATTTTGGTGAGCGAAGCCGGATAGATCCGCTGATCACTCTTGGTTTCCAATAGCACCTTCTGGTCGCTCAGTCGAACCAGGATCGCGTGCGGGCTATATAGCGCCACAGCGGACGAATCGGAGCTCCCTAACGTGCCAGACAGGTGATTCTGGGGAGTCGGGGATGTAAGGCCTGAAAAGTTCCAAGATCTACACGCAACAGCGATCAGCAAGACCGACAGCAGGGCGAGAAAACGAGATTTGCGACGGCGCAGTGGTTTCTTGCGGCGCATGCGATCAACTCCTTGCGATCACCATTAAGCCACAAGCAAGGAGGACGTGCTTTAGCGCCGACTGATCGAAAGCTTATCTTTTTCTTACGATGACCTGCTCTCTTGCCCGTCTGAGCGGGCGGCAGATCCCAACACTACCTGCCCTCAGCAATCAGACCATTCGTCGCATACACCCTTGGATTTGCACACGATGACATATCCGCTAACATATTGCATTGATCACCACTAGCATGACCATCCAAATGGCTCGTCGGCTAATGCTCATCAATGTACTGCTGAAGCTGTTCGTGCCAAACATCTGGTTCGAACTCTCCGATGTTCGTTTCCTCACCGAACAGCAGGTCCACCATGTACCTGGGCCTTCGACCGCCGATATGCATTGCCTTGATGCAGGAAATACAGTAGACGACAACATCCTCACACGCCATCTGGGCTGCCCGCTTGCTCATCAGTTCCCTGACTCTCTCCACAGGCAAAGTGCCATAAGCGCTATCCCCGCAGCAGATGGCGCTACTTCGGGTACGTTCGGGTTCGACCACCCTGATGTTCATTTTCTCCAGTAGGTTGCGAACTGCCACATGCACCCTATCTTCCGTGCGGGTCGGACAGGCATCATGGATGGACATTGCCTTGCCCTGGTAGTCCGGAAAGGGGAAACTGTCGCTTTGGTCGATGATCTCCCACAAGGATGCGGTGGTTATCCCATCATACATCTCTCGATACCGCCGATCACAACCGGCGCAAGTGTTGATTACCAGGGTTCCCGGAGCCAGGTGTGGCTCGTGCCGACAACAAGTCAGGTGTGAAGAAACCTCTCTCCCGGTGTCCCACAAGAACCTCAGAACTCGCTCAGCTAATTGCGGCTTATAGATCATCAGGGCGCAACCTGGTGCAAATGCCAGTTTCATCGCTGCCTCACTCCAATCCCAGGGCTAACTGAGATCAACTGTAGCATGAGGCGACGCGATCCGTCTTCCGGAATCTAACTATTGCATCCGGCCATTATCGCTGTCCCTGTCAGTACTGCCCCCCTTCACCTCGCTCAGGTGCACTCTGATTCCCCCTAACTGTTTTACCTGAACTCTACCCTTGCCATCGCCCCTTCCCAGCCATACAATGCAGATGCTGGAAGGAGGCTTCGTTCTGATGATTCAACAGGTGTCTGCATATTAGTGTCGCTGCTAACAGTGCCGGCAAAGGTCAACCCGCCCTCATCAACTGAGGGTCACTTTGATCTCGCCTGCAGACACAGTTTGAAGGAGGAGCGAAGTTGAAAGAATACATGAACCTGCTGAAGAAGCGGGACTTCCTGCTGCTATGGCTTGGCCAAGGGGTCTCCAACATTGGCTCAAGCATCCACTCACTCTCAGTCATCTGGTTCATTGCAGAACTGACAGGCAGCGCTAAGAGCGTGAGTCTGTTCTTCATGATCCTGTCTATCCCCACCATTGTGATTGGTCCGCTGGCCGGAGTGTGGGTGGAGAAGTGGCCGAAGAAGACAGTGATTGTGGTCACGGACCTGATCAGAGGCGCGCTGGCCATCGCCATGGCCTTCACCCAGAGTGTGACGGCAATTTACGGCCTGTCCTTTCTCTCTGCCGTGGCTGGCCTCTTCTTCTCGCCGGCCATTCGCACGGCCATTCCGCGCATCGTGCCCAAGGATGACTTAGTCACCGCAAACGCCCTCTCTTCCCTAACCGGCCAAACCGCCCGCTTGTTGGGCCCGGTTCTCGGCGGTCTGCTCACCGGATTCTACGGCGTTAAGATGGCCGTCATCGTGAACGGCGTGTCTTTCATTCTCTCGGCAGTCAGCGAGTGCTTCATCAATGTCCCTGCCGGCAGCCAGGAACGCGTGCGGCGCCAGGCGGGCAGCTTCCGGCGGGACTTCGTGGAAGGTTGGCAGTACATACGAAACAACCCCACCGTCAAGTTTGTGATCGCCTTCTTTGCCCTGTCAGGCCTGCCCTTGGGTGCAGTCGTGGTGTTAAAGGTAATGCTGCTCAAGCAGGCTCTGGGCTTCACTGCGGAGCAGTATGGCCTGATCATGACTATTGAGGGTAGCGGGCTGCTGCTCGGCACCTTCTTCATGGGCAAATGGGGCAGGCGGTGGCCGGAAATTGCGGCCATGGTGCTTGGCGTAGCAGGCATCGGCGCAGGCTACCTGGCACTGGCGTTCAGTTCGCCATTCTGGCTGGCAGCAGTCTGGGTGTTCTCCATCGGCTTCCTGGCCACCATAATCAACATCGCTTACGGCACCTACCTGCAGAAGGCGGTGGCCGATGAGGTGCGGAGCCGCGTGTTCAGCTTCGACATGGCCATCGGCGAGGTCTTCGGCCTGCTGTCAATGGGTGCTGCCGGTATCCTGGGCGATGCTTGGGGCGTGACCGGCGTCGTGGCTGGTTGTGGCGCCCTGTCGGTGATCATCTGCCTGTTCGCCACTCGTCTGCCCGTGTACAGACATGCGAAGGCGACGTTGTCAGCGACGGCGGCGAGCGTCGCTGACTGACGCATAGCGCGCGGGGCCGCTCAGAAGGCCTCCCACGCAGCTATGCCCGGGCCCGTAGGGGTCGCATGAATGCGACCCGAAATGCATGCGACTGGCTGCAACGGCTCTTGGCATCGGCTCGGCATGCCGAGCCACTACGGGGCACATTGCACGCTCGTGCGTGCTGCGGCAACACCTCGCACCATACAAGAACCGGCTGCCGGCGAAATCGTCGGCAACCGGTTGTTTGTTTTCCATATTGCAGGAGATCGCGCTGCCTTTACGGAACTAGGTTGAGGCGATCTGCATCATGCCAGATCTGAAAAGGAGTTGTGAAGATGGGAGAGATGCTCAAGACCGTCGGCAAGGAAACGAAGGTACGAGTTGCCCCGCGGCACGACGCCGATGTACTGTCGGTGTTCCCCGAGGGCACGGAGGTGGAGGTGCTGGAGCAAGAAGGGCGGTTCATGCGAGTTCGCCGACGCGACAGCTTCGCAGACGTCTGCGGCTGGGTTGCTTCGGGGTTTCTCGGTCGCGACCCGGAACCTCTGCCTCCGGCCGTGCGTCGCCCGCTACAACCCTGCCAGCGCTGCCATGCCAATGAATGGGGAACTGTGCAGCTAGGTGGGCAGAGCTCCCCTAGCCTCGTCCTGGGCTTCTTCGAGTATCAGCGCCTAATGGCCAGAGTTTGCCTCGGCTGCGGCTACACCGAGCTAACCGTCACTGAGGAAGGGCTGGAGAGTGTGCGCGAGTTTGTGCTGCGGAATCGCATAGACTAACACGTCACAGATGCCCCGGTGAGACGAAGGGCCAGACCCTTCGTGTCACCTGCCATGGGCCAATCACACACTGCACTGGGCCAGTGCTTCCTTGTCCCAGCAACGACTTCGAGGACGGCAATTAGCGGGCGCTGGATCCGTCTTTCCGGTGACCCGGTGGCCCGGTTGGTGGAACGCTGGGGACTGTCCCCCCGTTCCACTAGCCATTCTGGCTGGCAGCGCTCTGGGTGTTCTCCATCGGCACCACGCTGGGGGACGGTCGCTGCAAAATCATAGGTTCTGCTTCTCCGCGCCGACAAACAGGAGGCTCCCGGCTAATCCGGGAGCCTCCTGTCAATTGCGCCTCACCATCCAGCCAGCTCACTAATGCAGCATTTCATCTGGGAATGTGGCGATCTGAACATAGCTGATCTCGCCCTTCTGCGGACAGGGCAAACCTCCCGTGGTGAACGTGCAGATGCCACAGTAGCCGTTCTTGCCGGGCTCTCTTATGCACTGATTGTCACAGCCCATCCAGCAGTTGTTGGTAAGGAAGCCAATCACGACGTCGTAGGCCGACGCAACCACGTCGTCAGCCTGCTCTTCGGACAGTGCATCGGAAAGCTCTCGCCCTAGGCGGGCGAGCAGCGAGTTCACGAACTCGAAGTAGAAGAAATTGAGAGCCAGCGGCCTCTGCAACACATCTGGAAAGTCTTCTAGCTGCAGGCCTTTGTTCACCAGCGACTGAAGACTGACCTTGCTCATTGGCTTTTTCAGGCAGTGGTGCTTACAGGTCCAGCATCCTGAGTAGAATCTGCGTCCCTCTGCCATCACACTCGCTAGCAGTGTGCCAATGTGGGGTTGATCCCACCCTGTGCACTCGTGTACAGCGCCGCCAATAACGTTGAGTATCTCCAGAAAGAACTGGTCAAACCTGGTCAGGGGATATCTGCCCGCTGCCACGTAATCCCGGCCAGGCATCCAGTCGTCTCTGAGCACCTTCGCCTCCGCCTCTGCCTGCGCTGCGCTTGCCTGCGCCGCGGCCTGTTCGGCCTGCTGTTCCGCCTGATGTTTTGGCAGACAGCACTTCTTGTATTTCTTCCCGCTGCCGCACGGGCAGGGGTCATTGCGCCCAACTAGAGGTAGCGAAAGCTGTGGTTCTTGCGCCATCCGACTCGCCTCCCTCGGGTTCGCCTGTCAGGGATGCTGACTTACACCCCACTGCCACAGCACTTCTTGTATTTCTTGCCGCTGCCACAAGGGCAAGGGTCGTTACGCCCGACCTTGGCAGCGCGGACATGCGGCTGCCGCGGCCGCTCCCCCTCGTCGTCCAGCAGCCAGGAGTCAAGTGCATCCGACTCGATGTAAGTGTCGGCATACTCCGCGTGTTCGTCGTCTTCCGAGGGTGTAATCAGGGCCTCGGTGCTGACATCGATGCCGAGTCGCCTGATTTCTGCCGGGGAGTAGCCCTTCAACATCCACAGCGGAGTCTGATCTCGCATGGCTTCCAGGTATTGATCAACTTCGGCGACGCTCCAGCCACTCACATGCTCATCGCCTTGGATCAGTTCTTCCAAGCCGGACTGCAAGAAGGGATCCTGATTCTGAAACCCGTTCAAAACATATGCCTGAATGTACGATACCTCGGACGTGCTGACGCCGATACCACTGAGAAAGCGCCCGAACTCTTCATACGCCGGCAAACTCACAAATGCGTCTGGCGCAGATCGCACGTCAGCCAAAGCAAGCGGCCGTCGCTCCAGCTTAGGTCTGGCAGACAACTCCTGAGCCAGCCAACTCGTGTCGTCCACCAGAGGGTGCCAGACACAACCGTCCTCGGCCTGAACGTAAAGGCCGTCGTTTCCGGTCAGGTTGATTAGGCACTGGAAGAAGGCTCTTTCCACGGCAACGCCCAGCCGACTGATCACCTCGTACAACTCATCCAACGACAGCAACCCGTAATAGTCCAGTACCCCACGGCAGTTCTGCAGGAGTTGCTGATTGTGTTCGGCCTGCTCGCGCAGAGCCGTCCCCTGAATGTAGTCCCCCCACCGCGCTCGAATCTCGGTCGGCAACACTACGGCAGGGCGCTTCGGCTCGACTGTGCCCACGAACAGCAGGCCTTGCTGGCGCAGCATGAAGAGGAGGTCCTCATAAGTCTCGAGGTCTATGTTCAGCGGCCCAGGACTGGCGGCCGCTGCAGACAAGAGCTCCAACGCCTCGGCGCTCAGTAGCAGCAGGTTCCCCTCGACCGCGGTCAGGACTGCCTCAACCATCTTCTCTGGCTCGCTGCCACTGACCTGAACACCCCCGGCCTGCAGACGCCAAGCAACTCCCTCCAGTTCGTCCTCATCCAAGGAACGCAGCAGGGAAAGTAAATCGGGCTGGGGCAACGGCCGCATCAAACTCGGGTGGCAAAAGTCCAGCCACCGCGGATCTGTATCTTGATGGATCACTGGCGATTCCTCCTTTTCCAAGGCTCATCTCCGCTACAGCATAGCATAAGCAATACGGGCCCAGCTAGGCCATGACATGACGAGGCGAAGGCAAATAGATCGGCACGCAACCCAGATCTCTCTGGACCCGCGCCAGTGTCAGCGCAATCAACTAATTGGAGCAAATTAACAGGCACTGGATTCGTCCCGGTGCCCCGTTTGGAACGGGGGGACTGTCCCCTCGTTCCACTAGAGCAGGGAGATGGGGTAATAGAGGTCGCATTCGCAGTAGTGCTTGTTGCAGCGGGCGTAGTTGACGTACTCGAAGCGGAAGGGTTCGGGCAGGCGGAACTGCACGGTCGGCATCCAGACCTTCTGCACGTGCAGCCAAATCTGCAGCAGTCTCTCCGCCGTGATGGCTTCCGGGGCGTGTTGACCGAGGTAGGTGAAAACACCGTATTTGTGGGGCTTGATGCTTTTCACTCTCATGTCGGGCGGGATGATGCTGAACTCGTTCACCTGCAATGAGGGCTGGTAGATGGTGTGAACACTATCGGGATGGATCGCGGTGGTCAGGCCGAAGTAGACGTCTCGCTCCACCGGGTTGTCGATGCGCTTGCGGTGGTTATGGAAGAAGTCCACGGCCAGGCGATTGGCTGTCTGGTTTTGCCGGTTATCTGCAATTCCTACCCGATACTCCAGACCGGCCAGGGTGAACAGGGGCATTACTCTGGTCTGCTTGTAGAAGACCAGGCCGTCACCGGCGCAGCTCAGGAAATCGGCGTTGAAGCGGTCGAGAATGCTGAGCGGCGCCGGCCGCTGCCTCCAGCGGGCCGGGGTGGTGCCGTACTCGTCGCGAAAGGCCCGGCTGTAGGTGCGCTCGCAGCCGAACGCATACTTCGAGGAGATGAACTCGATCGACTGGCGGGAGTTGAGCAGGTCGGCCAGGGAAAGCGCCAATCGTCTGCGGCGCACGTATTCGATCACTCCGGTGCCGGTGGCGCCCTTCCAGATGCGCAGCAGGTGAAACTTGGTGATGTTCACGTTCTCCGAGATATCATCCAAGTGGATTGGCTCCAGCATGTTCTCTTCGATGAACGCGGTCGTGTCCTTGATTATCCGCAGCAGATGGTTGTCCATGTATCCTCCCAACCTGAGCAATTTCTGTCCAGTTATTACTAACTGCATCGCCTATACTATACCATGCAGCCCGAGACTGTCAGTAGGGGTAGTAGAAGGGATGTGGAGATGTGGGTGAGACAAAGCAGGCCGAACTGCAGGCGCGGTATCTGGCGGCGGTCGACCGCTTCGTGGACAAGGTGAAGCCTGACCAGAACGTGATTGCGGTGATCGTCAGCGGCAGCCTGGCCTATGACGTGCTCTGGGAGAAGAGCGACATCGACATGACGGTGGTGGTGCGCGACCAACAGTTGAAGACCACCTCTTACTCGCTCATCGATGACGGCATCGTGCAAAACGTCAGCCTCTGCACCAGAACCGAGTTCAAGCGGGGACTGGAAGGCAGCCGCGGCGGGTCGTTCTGGCAATCGTATATGGCCAAGGGCAGGGTGGTCTACTCCACCGACGAGAGCCTGGTGGATACCTTTCTGGAAGCAAAGACAGTCGGCAAGGACGACATGGCCCATTCTGCCCTGACCATTGCCGGGTGGCTGCTGGGCGATGCCGAGAAAGCCGAAAAGTGGCTGACCGCAAGGCAGGACCCGCTCTATGCCCAATACTACCTGCTGAAAGCGGCCGAGTCGGTGGCCGCGATGGAGCTTTGCCTGGCGGGAGAACCGATCGGACGTGACAGTATCCAGAAGGCACAGCGGCGCAACCCGGACGCGATCAACCCCTTCTACCAGGAGGCGATGGCCCGCCATCTGAGCGAGCAGGAGATCAGGCAGGGCATCGACACGCTCTATGCCTACCTGGAGCAGCATCTCGACGTGATCGCTCAACCGATACTTGACTTCATGGCCGACGGTGAGATCAAGACCAGCACCCTCATCTCCAAGCACTTCGGTGTGGACCCGCATTTCACGACGCACGTCTTCGAGTATCTGGCGGAGCGGGGCATAATTGAGCGCGTCTCCCAGACCATCCGCATCACGCCCAAGGGCAGGCAGAATCATGAAGAACTCGGCTACCTGTACATCAGCGAGTGAGAGGGGCGACGCAAAGTGAGCGTGAGAACCAGCATTGAGGTCTCCGGGGCCAAACAGAATAACCTGAAGAACATCTCGGTGGAGATTCCCCGCGATAAACTGACCGTGATCACCGGCGTCTCCGGCTCGGGCAAGTCTTCCCTGGCCTTTGACGTGATCTATGGCGAGGGACAGCGGCGCTTCCTCGATTCCATCTCCACCTTTGCCAAGAGCCGCATCAGCCAACTGAAGAAGGCCAAGGTCGACTACGTGCGCGGCCTCTCCCCGGTGATCGCCATCGAGCAGAAGAAGAGCAACAACAATCCTCGTTCCACCGTGGGCACCGTCACGGATATCCACGACTACCTGCGCCTGCTCTACTCCACCGCCGGCACGGGCAAGTGCCCCGAGTGCGGCCACTCCCTGCAGCAGCTATCGGCAGCGCAAATAGCAGAGCACATCGCTAGCCTGCCGCTCGGCAGCGTGGTGGAACTGCGGGCCCCGGTGTACAAGGTGTTTGGCGAAGACTACGACTACACCTTCAAGCTGCTCCGCGAAAAGGGGTACAAGCACCTGCTGGTGGATGGTCAGCCCTTCTCGCTGGCCAACCAGGACGAGCTGGACGAAGGCCGCAACTATCGGCTGGAGCTGATCATCGACCGCTTCACCCTGAAGCAGGACACCTACATCCAGCTGACCAAGTCGATCGAGGCGGCCATGCTCAGTCTGGACGAGGACATCATGATCAAGGTCGAGGTGGTCGGAGGCGTGGACCAATCCTTCTATGCCGGCTTTGGCTGCCCCGAGCACCACTATTCCCTCTGCGAGATGCAGCCCTTCCACTTCTCGTTCAACACCCCGGCCAGCGCCTGCCACACCTGCATGGGCGTGGGTATGTCCTATCTGGTGGAACCGCGCTTCCTGGTGGTTGCCCCCAGCAAGAGCATCAGCGAGGGCGCACTGAAGAACACCGTCTTCAACACCTCCGGCAAGGACAGCTACCGGGGCGTCTTCATGTACAGCCTGTCGCAGAAGTACAACTTCAGCCTGGACACCCCCTGGAACGAGCTGCCGCCCGAGATTCACGACCTGCTTTTCTATGGCACCCGGGGCGAACCGGTGGAGATGCTGCACCCGCCCTACGCCAAGAAACGCAACTGGATCACCGGCCGGGCCCGGCCCTTCCGCGGCTTCGTGGCCGAGTTGGAAAGCTGGTATAAGCACTACATCCGCAAGACATCCACCACCGAAACGGTGGAGCCAACCTTCATTCGCGACTGCATGATCGAGAAGGTCTGCCCCGAATGCCACGGCGCCCGGCTGAAGCCGCAACGCCTGCAGATCACCGTCGGCGGCCAAAACATCGACCAACTGAACCGCATGCAGCTGCCGGAACTGTTGCAGTTCCTAGATGCGCTCACCTTCCCGCCGGACATCCACGACGTGGCCAGCTCCATCGTGCGCGAGTTGCGCAACCGCCTGGAGCTCTTGATCGAGATCGGTCTGCACTACATCAGCCTGGGCCGGCGCAGCGACAGCATCTCCGGCGGCGAGATGCAGCGCATCAAAATGTCCACCCAGATCAGCAGCGAACTGATGGGTATGCTCTATGTGATGGACGAGCCGAGCATCGGCCTGCACCCCCGGGATTCCAGCCGGGTGATCGAGACGATGAAGAAACTGCGCGACATCGGCAACACCGTGATTGTGGTGGAGCACGACGTGGAGACGATCATGAACGCTGACTACGTGATCGAAGTCGGTCCCGGCCCCGGCGTGCACGGCGGGGAGATTGTGGCCGCCGGCACGATTGAGGATGTGATGAACGAACCGCGCTCCATCACCGGGCAATACCTCTCCGGCACCGCCAAGATAGACGTGCCCAAGCAGCGCAAGCACCTGGGCGACGATTTCCTCTCCATTCAGGGAGCCAGAGAGAACAACCTAAAGAACATCGACATTGACATCCCCCTGGGCGTCTTCCTCTGCGTCACCGGCGTCTCCGGCTCGGGCAAGAGCTCGCTGATCAACGAGATCCTGCACAAGCAACTAAGGGTGCTGAAGACCGGCGCTCGCATCACCACCGGCGAGCACGACTTCCTCTTCGGCTCAGAACTGCTGAACAACGTGATCAGCATCGACCAGACGCCGATCGGCAGAAACAGCAAGTCCAACCCGGCCACCTACATCGGGCTCTACGACCGCATTCGCAAGCTCTTCGCCGGGCAGCCCGAGGCAATAGCCCGTGGCTACAAAGAAATAGACTTCAGCCTCACCCACGCCAACGGCACCCGCTGCGAGCATTGCGCCGGCGATGGGGTGCTGGTCACCAGCCTGCAGTTCATGGCCGACATCGAGACCATCTGCCCCGTCTGCAAAGGCCTGCGCTTCTCCGCCGAGGGCCTGGAGATCAGATACCGGGGCAAGAACATCTCCGAAGTCCTCGAAATGACCGTGGAAGAGGCCCTCGACTTCTTCCGGCACGAGAGGTACCTGTACCACAAACTGTCCATCATGGACGAACTCGGCCTCGGTTACCTGCGGCTCGGTCAAAGCTCCACCACCCTCTCCGGCGGCGAGGCCCAGCGCGTCAAGCTGGCCCACGAGCTGGCCAAGATCAAGCGCGGCAGCCACAACCTCTACATCCTGGACGAGCCGACCACCGGCCTGCACCTTTCCGACATTCAGAAGCTGGTGGATTGCCTGAAGCGTCTGGTGGACCAGGGTCACTCCGTGATCGTAATCGAGCACCACCTAGACGTGATCAAGTGCGCCGACTACATCATCGATATGGGCCCGGAAGGGGGCAACGGCGGCGGCACCGTGGTGGCCGAAGGCACCCCCGAGCAGGTGGCGCGGGTGGAAGCGAGCCACACCGGCCGCTTCCTCAGGCAGGTGCTATAGTCTGGGCGATGTCATGCTGAGCGCCAGCCTGCTGGCCGTGTCATGCTGAGTGAAAAGAAGCATCCGTCCCCGCCACCCCCAGGTCTGTCATGCTGAGCGCCAGCGAAGCATATATCCCCCTCCGCGACGAAGGGCGTGAGCAAGTCGCATACATGCGACTCCTACCCGGCGATGTATGCACACGTCGAGCTCACCCCATGGCGCCTGCTTCGGATCCGTCCCGGGGTGGCCCGTTCGCCCGCGGAAAAGAACGGCTATCAGAGCATTGACGCTTTGACCCGCCCTCTTGCGCGAAATGACTATTCTTGTAGCAATTTAAGAGTATAATATAGATATGATTATGCTATAGAGGAGGCATCTGGCATGGTTATAAAGCCATCGGCGGCCATACGGCAGAACTACAACGAGATTGCCAGTCTCTGCAAATCCACCGGGGAACCTGTCTACTTAACGAAGAACGGTGAGGGCGATCTGGTGGTAATGGATATTGCTGCATTCACCCGCCGAGAGAAGATGCTCGCATTGCGCGAGGAACTACTGGCCGTAAGGGAAGCACGTCTACAGGGTGATGCCGGGTATACGGTCGACGCAACGGTGAACCTCATGATGGAAGCAATCGAGGAGGCCCGCCGTGGCGGCACAGGAAAAGAAGTATAAAGTCATCTTCTCAACAAAGGCCACACAAATGCTCGTTGCGCACGCCGCATTCTTGGCTCAGGTTAGCGAGCAAGCAGCAGAACGGCTGGTCATGCTGGTCGAGGCAGCGGCAAGGTCATTAGAGACAATGCCGCATCGCTGCCCATGGTTTGTCGGGGATCTTTTGCCTACGCACACTTACCGGAAGCTGATAGTCGAAGGCCGCTATTTAATGATCTACCAGGTGCAGGCTGATACGGTCTTCATCGACTTTGTCGTTGACGGCAAACAAGACTACGAGTGGCTGATCCGATAGCATCCAGACCTCGGAAGCGGTCAGGGTTCTCGCCAACCAGTAGCAACAAATGGAACCACTGGGGATTCTGCTGGACACTCTGCAGAATCCCCTTGTTTTGTCCAAGGGTTAGGATCCTTCGCTGCACGCAGGATGACACGGACTGGGCTTGCGTTGTAGTGGTTCCGCGCCAGTGGTCAATGCAACCCCTAATTGGAACAATCTAACAGGCACCGGATCCGTCCCGGCGCCCCGTCCGCCCCGGTGGCCCGTTTAGCCGCCTGACAACGGTATTAAGACAAAAGGGCGAAAAATGGATACTTGCCGCAAATCTTATAAGTATACTTCTAATCTTCTTCCTCTCCGACATCCCCAAGCCTGTCATGCTGAGTGAAACGAAGCATCTATCTTTCTCCCCAACGAGAAGCCGGCTGGGCACACACCCAGCCGGCTTCTCCCTTAGTCCTCCATCAATCTACTTCAGGTCGCCTGGCTCCCAGGCGATGTACTCACGCAAGAAACTCACCAGGTCGTCTACTTGAGCCATCATTATTCTCTCGCCCTTTTCCTTGGTGGCCAGGGTGCTGTTGCCATTGGTGCCGCAAGGGGTACACATCCGGTTAGGCAAGTAGACCTTTTGGAATCCCTTGCCCATGCTGTGTGGAAAGACGGCGGGGTACTCCTCGATCGTCTTCTCCATGTGAACCAGATCTTCTCTGATGTACAGCATGGCGGACGTCTCGGCCTCATCGCCGTGACCGCCTCGCTTCTGGCTGCAGACTGCCTGCTCGGTTTCCCTACCGAGGCCGGTGCAGTCGGAGACTGCCACCTTAATATCGTGTTCGTTGTTCATGGTCAGAGCCAACAGCTTGAGCGGGATATGGGTAGACACGCCGCCGTCGAGGATCAGGAACTTCCTGACGCCAAAACGAGCAAAGCTCAGGATGATGTCGCCGACGAAGTCCATGAAGTGGCGGTGATCTATGCTGACCGAGCCCTTCCACTCCACAAATGCGGGAAAGTAGGCATAGGGCAAAGTGGGCAGCGTCAGCACGTCGCACCGTTCTGTGACCCGCCTGGCCAGGAAGTCGGTGACGAACAGGTCGGTGCCCATCGGCAGGTGATTACCGTGCTCCTTGGATCCTCCCCCAATCGGCAGCATGACTACCGTTCGTTCATTGATCAGGCCCTTGCACTGTTCATAGGTCAGTTCGCTGATGAATCTTCCCATGCTGGTCTCCTTTCATTACGGTCTGTTGGGTAATTGACCGTGAAACCGGAATCGACCACTACTCCTAGAGCTGCTTGGACAGCAGCACTAGATCGTAGAGATCCGCCGTGCCATCCACGTTCAGGTCATAACTGTCAACCGGGGCCTTCTGCCCGTACCGCGTGGCCAACTCCGCCAGATCGCAAATGTCTATTTTGCCATCACCGGTCAGGTCCCCCACCATCACGAGCTGGATTGGGTCGGTGATTATCTCGGGAGTGGCTGCGCCGCTTGCATTATTTAGCGCACCGGCGGACAACACAATCTGGGCCCCACCCTCAGGCAGGCCCGCAGCGAAGCGGATGGACAATCGTTCGCCAATAATGGTCACGGTATCATTAACGTGTAGCGCTGCGTGTTCACCGCCCGTTGAGCGCAATGAAATGTTGTTGCGCAGGTAGACGTAGGTGTGAAGCGCTTGATCAAATACCAACTCCACCACCCGATTATTGCGGTTCCGCAGCGCAACCACGGCAGGCGCGTCTGGGAAAGAGAGGCTGGTTTCGTAGCTACAGAGCACCGGTCCAACCTCGGGTGAGATGTCCAGTGTCAGGGTATAATTCTCGGGAGGCACGGAGATGCCGATGACGAAGAAGCAACCGTTGCTGGTCATACGCGCAAGCATGTCTGACGACAATGTCGGCAACTTTGCCACGCCTCTGGCGTCCAACGGAACAGTAGCTAGGTCCAGCCCCTGCCCATGCATTACCTGGCCGGTAGTCGGCGGCTGCCCCTGGCCATCTGCCACGGTCACCGTGAAGCGCAGATCCTGCCCGGCATACACCTGGTAGTCCTCCGGACGCAGATACGCGTTGGCGGTCAACATCCAGCAGCCGAAGTAGAATCCCGTGCTATCAGGCACTATCGTGTTACTCGTTGCCTGATAGTCCACGACCAGCTTATAGAACCCCAGGTCACCGCCAGTGTGACTGACCTGCAGATAGACTGGCTCAATCCCACTTACTGTGAAGGTTATCTCGCCGTCAGCTTCACTGCGATCTCCGACGGGAAGCCCGCTGGCATTCAGCAAAGCGCATTCAAGGTCCGTGAGAGCGAGGGGCACTACAGTGACAGCGAGCCGGGCCTCTGAACGCACGGGAATGGCAAACCAATCCTCATCCCCCTGACTGTTCAATAGGTTATATCTGGTCACATCGTGCTGGTCCAGCAGCAACGCTGTAGACGACGAGTCATGATTCCCATCAGGCATCTCACGCATTGTCACCTCATAACAGGGGACGACTGTGCGGGCAGAGGACGTCACACACAGATAGTAGGTTCCGCTGTCGGGAGCTATCCAGCAGATCTGCGCATCCGCCTTGTAGGCATAGCCACCGGCGACGCCTGCCGCCAACAACTGCCCACTTGCATCATAAAGGCCAAGGGTAGTCTGCATCCGCTCGGAGTAGTCTTCCGTCTCGACCACATATCCGTTGCCCGCCACGGCTGAGAACTTCAGCCAGTCAACATCGCTGCCGGAATGGAATGTATGCTCCTGCACCTCGCCGCTACGCAGCAGTTCGGCCATATCCTGAGCGCCGTCATGCTCGTACTCATCCATGGCGGGAACCCGCGCTAGCTCCACCCCGTAAGCGCCAAGGCTGCTTTCGCTCTTGGGCGTAACCAACAGATAGTAGTATCCGCTAACCTGCGGCCATAGCCGCAGTTGAGCGTCACCGTTCAGCGCCTCGTTGCTGTCATCATCGGAGGAAATCAGCTTCTTGTCCGGTCCGTAGACCTGGATTACGGTGTCGGTGCTGCCGTCGACGGCGTAGGTACTCAGTAGATAAGCCGTCCCGGGTCCAGCACTCAGCAGAAACCAATCCCGGTCTTCTGCGTGGTCAAGCGTATGTACTTCGACCTCGTCGTTGTACAACCAGTTGGCCTGTTCCAGTTCATTGTCCGGCTCAAACTCGTCTGCCGGGACGAAGAGCCCTTCCTCCAAAGCGACACCGTCAGCCGGCCCAGCAAATGTGGCTTCCGGCCACCCCCCCAGCACGGCACAGGCGACAGCTAACATCATTAGCAGACGCCGAAACACCTGAACAGCCACCCCCTGCGAAAAGCAACGCACCATCACGCCCACCTCTCCAAAATGTTTGCAGGCACAACCCCTAAAAGAACAACTATGCACTTGATACAACGCTATGAGTGAACTGCTCGCCCCTTGCATACCCGAACCATCCTGCAATCCTATCAATCGCTGCGGAACGTCGTAGCGACGTCTCCCCCTGCGTGTTCTGCGGGCAGCGGACCCGGTCCGGTGGCTCGTGACTAGATCAGCCCCGACTGCCGCAGGAAGCGCTGCATGATTGCCGCAGCTTCTGCCCGGGTGATGATGTCCTTCGGGGCTATCACATTCCCTGGCCTGCCTCCGATGATTCCGGACTTGAGACAGGCGGCCACCACGTTGCACGCCCAGCCACTGACCCGGGCACTGTCGGCATACGCCGCCAATGTGGTGTTCACTTCTGCAGCGGACAACACGCTGGACAGTTTGGTCAGGCGCATCGCCGAAACGACGATGGCCATTGCCTCCTCACGAGTGAGTTCGCGGTCAGCCCCAAACTTGCTCCCAGGCAGACCACCCATGATGTGGTATTGGTAAGCTGTCAGAATGTGACCGTACTGCCTATGGCTAGCATGAAGGTCAACGAACGGACTTTCCCCTGTCTCGGGGCGCAAACCGAGTGCCTTGACGATGGTGGCGGCGAACTCGCCCCGCGTGATAGCCTTGTTCGGCCCAAAGGCTTCGCTAGTCTCTCCTGCCATCACCAAACGAGAAGCCATGTCATTCACCGGCCCCTTTGCCCAGTGTCCGGTCATGTCCTGGAACTCAGTCGGGTTCCAGATGACAGAGTAGACGCTATTGGTCAGGCTGTTGATTTTGGCATAGTATTTGCCGTCAATCATGACGATGGTGGTAGGCACATGGCTGAAGGTACCATCGTCGTTCAGCACCACACCAGTGGTGATTCGCGCGGGGTCGATCCCGTCAGGAATCGCGACCATCCGTTCGACATAGCCACTGAACCTGCTCACCTCGACCGACTTGTCCTCATGAGTGCACTTAATGGTGAACTCTATGGGTTTGACCACTACCTGGTAGTTGTTCCGGTCAGCCGTGTCTTCCACGATGCGCACTGTGTCGGCTGGCGGCTCAGCCACATGAACGCTCACCTTCACATCCTGCAGACCAACACCATCGCCCAGTTGCTCAGCAACACTGTCAATGCTGATCTGACTGGCTGGCAAGGTGTAGGTTACCCGCTCAGTCTTGATCTCCAGAACGGCAGACTTAGTCTCCATGTTCTTGACAGTCTGTCCAGTCAGCTCGCCAATAACCAGATCGGCGCCGGTGTTCACTGGCAATGTCACCGTCGCATTGTCGCCCTCCTGCTCCAGCCGTTCTTCCAACTTATCGGGATCAATCACCACAGTTGTCACCGTTCTGTCGTCTTCAGTAGTGGTGGTAGCTGTGGCCGATTCGTCCTGCGTTTCACCATTGACGATGATCGCGATACCGACATTACCAGCAGGTGGAATCGGAGGTGCTGGTGGCTTCGGAGGCTCAGGCTCATCGGTAATTGAAGCTGTAGTTGTGCATGGGTTCAGTTGATAGTTGCCAGCATCGGTGCCGGCTAGAGCCAGACCATTGACCGCCACAGGCTTGTTCACCCCAATGAGTGCATCAGCAAAGGACCCTGAAGCCTGGGAGGTGTCCAGATGAACATCATCACCTAGTACAACCCCGACCAAGCTTGCTTCGCTAGTGAGCAGAGACACGGCAGCAGTACCGTCCGCGTACTTGCTCAGTGCGACGATGCCCGAGACGCTGAGCTGCTTGGGTGTGATCGTCGCCGCTGTGGTGTATGGCTGCAGCGCGTAATTGCCTACATCTGCGCCATTCAGTGTCAGATCAGCTACTGTTACCGTCTTACCTACGCCGACATTCTTGTCCGCAAAGGTGCCGGTGGCTGCGTCCGTGATGAGCGTCAGGTCGTCTCCGTTAACCGCTCCACTCAGCGCTGCTGCTGTCTTGTCGAGGGCAACGTTCATCGTGCCGTCATAGACCCTATCAAGAGCCTGGATACCAGTGGCGTCGACCGCCTTCGCGGTAATCGTCGCCGTGGTGGTGTATGGCTGCAGGGCGTAGTTCCCGGCGTCTACCCCACTCAGCGCCAGACCAGCTACTGTTACCGTCTTGCCCACACCGACCGTCTTGTCCGCGAAGGTGCCTATGGCCACGTCCGTGACCAGGACCAAGTCATCTCCGTCAACGACTCCGCTCAGGCTGGCTGCGCCCCTTTCGAGAGCGGCATTGGTCGTGCCGTCATAGACTCTATCCAGAGCCGCAATGTCCTTTGCGTCAACAGCCTTTTGCGTGATCGTCGCTGTGATGGTGTAGGGTTGCAGGGCGTAGTTCCCTGCGTCCACCCCACTCAGCGTCAGCCCAGCGACTGTTACCGTCTTGCCTACACCGACCTTCTTATCAAAGAAGGTGCCGGTAGCGGCGTCCGTGACGAGCGCTAGGCCATCACCGTCTACGACTCCGCTTAACCCTGCTGCGGTCTTATCGAGAGCGGCATTAACTGAGCTGTCGTAGACTCTGTCCAGCGCTGTGATGCCAGTTGCATCAACAGCCTTCCGTGTGATTGCTGCCGTAGTGGTGTAAGGCTGCAGGTCATAGTTACCTGCGTCTACCCCACTCAACGTCAGGTCAGCTACTGTTACTGTCTTGCCTGAGCCGACGTTCTTGTCCAAGAAGGTGCCGGTGGCTGCGTCGGTGACGAGAACTAGATCGTCTCCGTCAACGACTCCGCTCAACCCTGCGGCTGTCTTGTCGAGAGCGGCATTGATTGAGCCGTCATAGACTCTATCCAGCGCTGTGATGCCAGTTGCATCAGCAGCCTTTTGCGTGATCGTCGCTGTGGTGGTGCAAGGCTGCAGCGCATAGTTGCCTACGTCTGCGCCACTAAGCGCCAAGCCGGCTACCGTCACTGTCTTGCCTACGCCGGCGTTCTCGTCCAAGAAGGTGCCGGCAGCGCCATCCGTAACCAGCGCTAGGCCATCGCCGGCGATAACTCCGCTTAAGCCGGCCAAGCTTTTGTCCAGGGCGGCATTGCTCGTGCCGTCATAGACCCTATCAAGAGCCTGGATACCAGTGGCGTCGACCGCCTTCGCGGTTATCGTCGCCGTGGTGGTGTATGGCTGCAAGACGTAGTTCCCTGCATCAACCCCACTCAGGGTCAGGCCAGCGACTGCCACCGTCTTGTCTACGCCGACCTGCTTATCCGCAGAGATACCCACAGCTGCGTCCGTGACCAGGACCAAGCCATCTCCGTCAACAACCCCACTTAACCCAGCTGCATTCTTATCAAGAGCCGCATTGTTTGAGCCGTCATAAACCCTGTCCAGCGCTGTGATGCCCGTTACATCGACAGCCTTTCGCATGATCGTCGCTGCGGTAGTGTACGGCTGTAGGGCGTAGTTCCCTGCGTCTACCCCACTCAGCGTCAGGCCAGCGACGGTTACCGCCTTACCTACGCCGACGTTCTTGTCCAAGAAGGTGCCAGTGGCCGCATCTGTGACGATCGTTAGGCCATCACCGTCGACGACTTCGCTCAACCCTGCGGCTGTCTTGTCCAGAGCGGCATTAACTGAGCCGTCGTAGACTCTATCAACAGCTGTGATGCCGGTTGCTTCGACCGCCTTCGCCGTGATTGTGGCTGTGGTAGTGTACGGCTGTAGGACGTAGTTCCCTGCATCAACCCCACTAAGCCCCAGGTCAGCAACCGTTACCGTCTTACCTACGCCGACCTTCTTGTCCGCAAAGGTGCCGTCGGCAGCGTCGGTGACGAGAACCAGGTCGTCTCCGTCAACCGCTCCACTCAGCGCTGCTGCTGTCTTGTCGAGGGCAACGTTCATCGTGCCGTCATAGACCCTGTCAAGAGCCTGGATACCAGTGGCGTCGACCGCCTTCGCGGTAATCGTCGCCGTGGTGGTGTATGGCTGCAGGGCGTA